>JAISBR010000070.1 GCA_031266095.1 Treponema sp.
CGACATGCGCGGCTTTTTTCCACTTTGCCATCGTTTCTTCTCTCTCTGGCATTATGGCATAGCCGACCAGCACATGACCACCGCCATAGGCGGTGGTTTTTTAAGTCTTAATAAAAAACCACTGACCCCGCAGCATGCACTATGCTTTTGGATGAAGGGTCAGCGGTTTTTTCAAAAATTTCCGCCGGCATTGAACGGCATACAGTTCTTACAGCGTGAAGAGTAACTCCTCGTAGCCGGGCAGGGGCCATGCGTCCTTGGCGACAAGTTTCTCCAGAGTGTCTGCTTTGACCCGAACCGTATCCATGGCCGGGCGAACTTTTTCAAGATAAGCCTTGGCCTGGGCCGGGACATCCTCGACTTCCTGGGCCTCGGATAGGGCGGTCTCCAGTTTCGCAATATCATCATACAGTTCCGACAGAATATCGGAGATCCGTTTGGCACGCTTCGCCTGGGGTACATTGTTCGCGCCAATAGCCGCCAGAGAAGAGGCGTCGGCGGCCAGAGAGCCGGCGTAAGCGGTGACCGCCGGGAAAATGTAGCGCCGGCCAAGGTCAATGGTAACGCCGGCCTCAATGTTAATCTGTTTGGAATATTTTTCCATGTAGATGTGATAGCGGCTTTCCATCTCCTCCTTGGTGAGTACCTTGTGAGCCTCAAACAGGGCAATAGTCTCACTGCGAATGAGGACCAGGAGTGCGTCCACTGCGTTCTTCACATTGGGCAGCCCCCGGCGCTCGGCTTCCCTGACCCA
Source organism: Treponema sp. (assembly GCA_031266095.1). Next base: position 755 of record JAISBR010000070.1, read on the forward strand.
TTCGTCTGAATAGCCGTTGCCGTTAAACACCACCTTGCGATGCTGACTGTAGGACTCTTTAATGATGGACTGGATTGTCTCATTTTTGGCGGAAGCCGAGGCTCCGGCGGGAAGCGATTCCAGTTTGTCGGCGAACTCGGAGAGGACCTGAGCCACCGCCACATTGAGGTAAGTATTAGGAGTGGCGATGGACTGAGAGGAGCCTACCATACGGAATTCAAATTTGTTGCCGGTAAACGCGAAAGGACTGGTCCGGTTCCGATCGGAAACATCTTTCGGCAGGCTGGGAAGGCTTGTGACGCCGAGTTTTATCTGCGCTCTGCCGTCTGTTTTGCCGCCTGTCCTGCCTTCGGCGATATTATCGAGAATCTCAGTCAAGGGGCCGCCAAAGAAAATAGACACAATCGCCGGGGGAGCCTCGTTGGCGCCCAGGCGATGATCGTTGCCCGCAGTGGCGACCGAGGAACGTATCAATAGCGCATAACGATCTACCGCTTCCACAACCGCCGCCGCGAAGAGCAGGAAGCGGGCGTTGGATTCAGGGTTCTCTCCGGGATCAAAGAGGTTGATCCCGTCGTCGGTGGCCATGGACCAGTTATTGTGCTTGCCCGAGCCGTTGACCCCGGCAAAGGGCTTATCGTGGAGCAGCCCTTCCATGTTATGCCGGCGGGCCACATTGCGGAGAATCTCCATCACCAGCTGGTTGGCATCCACCGCGGCACTGCTGTTGACATAAACCGGGGCAATCTCGAATTGGTTAGGCGCAACCTCATTATGCTGGGTCTTGGCGGGAATTCCTACTTTCCAAAGTTCGTAGTTAAGCTCCCGCATAAAATCGGCGACCCGTTCTTTAATGGCGCCGAAGTAATGATCTTCCATTTCCTGACCCTTGGCAGGCAGCGCGCCGAAAATAGTACGACCCGTAAGAATAAGATCTGGCCGCTGATCGTATAACTCTTTATCAACCAGGAAATATTCCTGTTCGGGGCCAACGGTGGTAATCACACGTTTTGAGTTTTCATATCCCAAAGCCTTCAGTACCCTGACAGCCTGTTTGGAAAGGGCGTCGATGGATTTGAGGAGCGGTACCTTTTTATCCAGGGCCTGGCCGTAATAACTGATAAAGGCGGTGGGGATGCAGAGGGTAGTCCCGGTTTTATCCTGTTTAAGGAAGGCCGGACTGGTGACATCCCAGGCGGTGTAGCCCCGCGCCTCAAAGGTTGCCCTCAGCCCGCCCGAGGGGAAACTTGAGGCGTCCGGCTCGCCTTTAATCAACTCCTTGCCTGAAAATTCCATTATTATCCGGCCGTCACCGGTAGGCGAAATAAAACTGTCGTGTTTTTCGGCTGTAAGGCCCGTGAGGGGATGGAACCAGTGGGTGTAGTGTGAAGCGCCTCTTTCAATGGCCCAATCCCGCATAGCGGCGGCAACCACTTCGGCCACTTCCAGAGTCAGCTCTTTCTCACTGTTTTGGACCGCGACAATTTCCCTGTAAATATTCTTGGGCAGCTTTTCCCGCATAAGCGCGTTGGAAAAACTGTTTGATCCGTATAGTTCCACAACCGGCGTCCTGGTAAAATCAATGCCGGAACCACATTCATCGCAGCAGCAAGCCATAAAAACCTCCAAAATATAGTATATACGGAATAACAGCAAAAATTATGCCAAGCCGACTGGAAAACAGATCTTTGGGATTCTTCTTGTGGTTTCAGTGATTTTATGCCATAAAGCAAGGCTTATACAGCAAGTCAGGGGAATTTCCGGCAAGTAAGCCGGTGTTTTTGCCGTTTTTAGATCTCAAAATAGAGAAATACCATGCGCATTTTATCAAATGCTTACAAAAAGGTAGTTTTCAATTTCATTTCATACAATAATGTAGTTTAACCAAAGATACAAAAATGTATTTTTCTGGTTTTGAGCCACCCGAATTCGGATAAGCCACCGGAACGTAAGTCCGTGTATTTCCCGGAAACCTCCCTGCTTTAACGTTCCCTTAACAGAACCTTAAGCTCCTGTATGGTGTTGATAATTTTAGCGCGGGGCATATCACGGAATTTTTTGGGGATCATTTCCTTGGAGGTACATTCCAGAGCCGCTACCAGATTCTGAAGTTCAACCTCGTGGGGATAGGCGGCGGGGACAAAGTCTTCCATGGCCTCCTCCATATCTTCACGCTTCACGAAGATCCGGTCCTCCATGGCGGCTAACAGTTTTGCCCGGACCAGTACCGCCTCAAGGTCCGCTCCGGAATATTCGTACTTGTATTTCTTGAAAAGATCCTTTATGGGAAAATTACGTATATCAAGATCGAGCTTTCGTACCAGTGTCTTGAAGAGATCTTCTCTGTCGTCATCGGTCTCAGGGTAAAAGAGGGCAAGGTGCTCCTCGGCGCGGCCCTGGCGCTTGAGATCGATGGGGATAAGATCCGGACGACAGGTGATGAGAAACCAGATGATCTTGCCGCGGTATTCGGTGTTGCCCATAAAACTGGCGATCTGGGCAAAGACCCGGTTACTGGTTCCGGAGTCGCCTTCCTGGGCACGATCACCCAAAAAAGCGTCGGCCTCGTCGATCATCACCGCCACCGGAGACATAGCCTTGAGGATGCTCAGAACTTTTTCCAGATTCGACTCCGTCTCGCCCTGCCACTTGGTACGGAAGTTGCGGAACTTGACCATAGGAATGCCGATCTCTCCCGCGAAGGCGCTGACCATGAAACTTTTGCCGGTGCCCACCGGGCCGGCGATGAGGTAGCCCATGGGGAGTACATCAGGACGGCCCATCTTAATCGCCCTGGTGGCGTTTTTGAATCGTTTCTTGACAAAATCATGGCCCGATACACTGGAAAGGTTGTAGCCGGTCTCCATAAACTCCAGGAGGCCCGCGGCCTCGTTTTCGATAATTTCTTTTTTTTTCTGCCGCATAAATTCCATCGACAGAGGGCGGTTTTCTTCGAAGCTCTCGGAAGTCAGCCGGTTTATGTTTATCAGATTGATGCCGCTGGTAATAGCCGCGAGCTTTCCCGGGGAAAGGCCCCGCTCCAGGAGCAGCTTTCCTTCCCTTCCCTTGGATCTGAGAAAACTCTCCCTTACCTTTTCGTCCGGAAAAGGCACGTTTATCTTTACTGTGGAAGGCGATCCTACGAGCCGTGACGCGATATCGGCCAGATTCTCCGTCAATAGGACTATCGAAATATCGCCGTTGATGAATTTTGGATCGCTGGCCCAGCGGTTAAAGGTAACCATGCAGTAACGATCCGCGTCGGAAAGACGAATAAGATCGCCTGCGGGAACTATGGTTTCCGCATAGTCAATGATAAACACCATGCGGCATTTTTCCCGCTTATTGGCGGGTATGCGGGATAAAAAGTATTTTTCGAGAAAGGGAAAACTCTTTTCCGGCTCGCAGGAAACAAAATCACCGGCATCCACATCGGGGTTGGAACAGAGTCTGGGCATGACGGCTAGATAGTCCTGTCCCATTTCAGGCTTGCAGAAAGTTACCCCGCTGGAACGGTCATAGTACGCGATGATATCCTGATTGCCAAAAAGTACTTCCGAGATATATTCCTGAATGCGGGTAAAGGTAAACTCATCTTCCTTTCTTTTATGGGGGAGCAGATCCCTGATGTTGCCGTAGAGAATATACAGATTGGCGGTTTTAGAACCGTATTTCGCGGCCAGTTCCTGCGCCCAAGCCGGCAAAATTCTGATATATTCATTATTTCTGTAGATATACTGATCCGGCATGAGCCTTCTTTCTCTCGTATGCCCTATTTTTTCGGTAACAGACGAGAAAGGTAATCGGATAACAAGTTCGCGTATTCCGCGCCGATTTTCCGTTCCGCCGCGGTAACAACACGGTTTTCCGCCTCCGCCAGGGAAATGTGGCCTTCCCGATCGTTTATGATGTAGGGCGCCAGTACCTCTCCTCCGTTGGTATCCACGAAATTCGCGGCAAGCGTGTAGCGGATAAATATATTCTGCTGATTGGGATACTGCGCTTCCTGAAGGCTGAGATCCGCTTCCACCCTGTAGCGGGAATTGGTTCCACCGCTCCTGAACCCCAGACCGGCAAGGGCCTTGGCAAAAGCGACCTGTATCCTTCCGGCCCGGTCGTTCCTTACCACCACCCCTACAGGGATAGCCTTGGTAATATTGGCGGCCTCAAGCCGGTATTCGTCGCCTTTTTTAAGGCCCGCAGGGGGCATGGCGTCTATTACCCTTAATAAATTACCGTATGAGATATTCATATCAGCCACCACCGCGGCGAACTGATAACGGGAAAACCCTTCCAGGGAATTTTTCTCCGCTTGATCCATCGTGGTAAGATTCGTAATCATCGTCTGATTGGCCTTTATCAAATCATTGTACAGTTGGGCGGTTTTTGCCTTGTCCATAACGGCCGCCGCGTAGTAGGTGCTATTATTATCAAACCAGACTTCCCTTATTTCCGCCCCTACAAGAGTATCCATTGATGCTGATGTTTTGATGGTATCTTCAAGGGTGGTATTGTCGGACCAGTTTGCGGTATCGCCGTTTTTCACCGCTTCCTGATACGTTCTGGTTATTTTTTGATCCATCTGTACGGATTGGCCGAAAATAGCGACAAGATTGGCAAGGGCGTTTTTTTCGGCCATAGCACGGTTTCCGGCATAGCCCACTGCGGCGACATACTGCCGCTTATCATACACCGAGTCGACAGAGTCAACCCACTGGGGCTTCACTCCGCTCCGCGCGGCGGACTGGGGAGCGGGCTGCGCCACGGCTTGGGCGCCGCCTCCGGCCGGAGCGGGCCGTCCTCCGTCCATCCTTGCCAGAGCGTCCAGCGCGGCGGCCTGCGCTTCCGCGGCTGAGACCCCACCTGTCGTGGTTCCGCAGGCGGAGAATACCAGGGGCATACAAAAACAACACAAACCAAGCCAAATACCCGCAGACAATTTAATACTATGCATTAATGCCCCCCTATCCCCATGGCATTAGAGGCGCTTGCAAAACTGAGGTTTTGAAAACGCCTATTAAAAATCACAATTTTGCCCTGGACTGTTGGATAATCTTTTTTATCTCATTGTACTCGCCTTCCCAAAGTATCCTGTTGGTTTCAATATTGGTGATGGCGGCTTTGACAAAATAGGTCCGTACCGTGGTATTTCCGGCCTTGTCAACAATTGATCTTACCTCGCCGGTAAGCATAAAATTAGCCCCGGTTTCTTTCGCCAGAGCGGCGGCGGTCTCCTGACTGGCATTCGCCTGCTGATCCTGCCGTTCGGCGCGAATGTCCTCACGGGTATCCCCGCCTTCAACAAATTCGAGTTTTCCGCTGTTAATAATCGCGGTACGCATAATACCTGAAATAATACTTGTATCAATATGCTCGCTGCTGGCGTTCCTAAACCTGCCGACAATCACAGCCGGAACCTGGCCGCTGTTATTCGCGGCATAATCCCTGATATACGTTTCTACCCGGGGCGAGGAAAGCGCACTGGATATAAGAGATTCACAGACGGTCCGTACATCCGTATCATTCCAGTACCCGCTGATATCCGTCATGGTATTCGCATCAACCCTGGTCACCTTAGGGCCGCTGGAACAGGCTGAAACAAGAACAGCCAAAATCACACCTGTAAAAATATAGTTTTTCATCATAATTCAACCAGTTTAATTATAAAGTGATTCGGATTTATTGGCAATTGCAAGAGTCCATACGGCTTTGGTTGTGGGATCTATCCAGGTATCCAGCACGTAGAAATTGACCAGCGAACCCTGGGCATATATGAAATTACCGCTGGAGGTTTTATAATCAAATGTCCCGGCAGCCTGATAATTGAGATCCCCCGCCCCGGCTTTGATATTTATATTCCTGATGATAGAAAAAATCGCGTTCGTATAGGAAGTAAAACAGGTATCGGCGGTAGAAGAACGGCGGCCGGCATAACCGATGCCCACTTCGTAATCCCCTATGCTAAGGGGAGGGTTATCCACCCAGTCGGGCTTTCTGGCGCTCCCGCTGTAAACCGGGTGATACGATACCGGGATGGGCAGGGCCGCTTGGTAAGTGACACGCATAATTAAGGCGTTTTCTATTTCTATCGAGTCCGTATCGGCGTTAAACTGAAGGGCGTCGACAAACTGTTTTGCCCCCTCCTCATCGTAATCCAGAGACGTGAAAATATTGTGGGTATAATCAAAGGCCCCGGAACCTATATTAATTTCAGTAAAAAACTCACCGCTGACGCTGTAGAAAACCGCAACCCGCCGGGCGGCGTCTTCCAGGGCAAGCCGGATAGTTTCCTGGGGAGACGACTGTATCCCGGCAACGCCAATAAAGGCAAGTCCCTGCTCCGTGGGCATAGAAAGCAACAGGGGAGGCGGCTCCTCTACCGGGATTTCAATAACAAACGTTTGATCCGCGACAGACGCAGAAGCGGTCCGGCAACCCGACAGCAATAAGGGAAAAAATAAACATAAAGCGCCCCATTGCTTTAACATCAATCCCCGCCGTATCACATTAATGATAATCCAATAGGCCCGGCGTTTCAATTCCCCGGACCTCTTTCACTTCATTCACTCACTACTGTTGGTCTTTCAGACTTGGCAAGCTGCTGGTCCATCATATCCAGCGCCTGTTTGGCCTTGAACTGGGCAAAGGCCGCTTCCTCATTCCCCAATATGCTGGCTACCGCGGATTTGGCATCGGACTTCTTGAACTCTACCAGATACCACCAGGTGCCGTCCGGACCCTGCCAGCGCTTGATCGGCCGCGCGCCTGAAAGGTTCACATTGGTGAGCTGCCGGCTGACATCTTCCTGCAGGGAAGCGTTAGCCTGGGAGCCTGCGTTACCGGCGTCAAGGTTGTAATCGGTGAACATGGCCTGTACCTTGTTGTCAAGCTGGCGTGCGATAGACACCCTGGCGCGGGCTTCCGCCGTGGTCATGGACATGGAGGGAGAGGTCTGCCTGGCGGAACCGATACCCCAAATAACATCCTCAGGCGGGAAATCATTGAGCCAATCGGGGGTAGTAACCGGACCGGCGGCTGTGGTAGGCGCCGGAGAGGAGCCGCAGGCGGCCATTACCATGACGGCAAGCAGGCAGGCTAAGACAATAAAATTCATTTTTTTCATAAATTACTCCTTCATTTTGTTCCTCATTGAAAGAACATTTAAATTTAACAGACAAACCGGTTCCAAAACCCGGTCACACAGACCGCTTGCTTTTGGAACTGCCGCAAACAATAACAAGCAATAATCAGTATAGCTTACATGGTTTTGTTTTGCAAGGCTTCATTTTTTGATTGGAAGGCGAGGTCCATATATATCGCCCCATACTCAGGTTATATTTTAAGCAGTTGTTGGTTAGTGTCGGACAGCGACTGATCGCCCGCATTTGCCGCCGGGACTTCGACACGGACGCGCTCAATGGAAAGGGCTTTGCCGTCCGGGCCTATGTCAAGGTATACACCCTGCAATTCCGGCACTTCCCAGGAGTCCTTGGTCCAATCGGGAATACCGGAGATGTATTCCTGTATTCGGGAAGCGGCGTCGCAGCCGCCCACTGATTCCCGGCTGCCTGAACGGCCCGCGTCACTGATAACCGCGGTTCCCCTCTTGAGGACAGTTTCATCAGCGGTCCGGACCCTGGTGTGGGAACCGATAACCGCGGAACAGTGACCGTCGGCGGCAAAAAACAGGGTCTTTTTTTCGGCACTTGCCTGGGCATGAAAATCGACGATAATATAGGGAGTTTCCTGGTGAAGCCGTTCCAGCAGGGCCGGAAGCATGGAAAAAGGGCTGTTACTATGGAGCCTGCCGAAGCCGCTCTGACCCAGCAGTACCGTTACGGCGATTTTCGCGCTTCCCGCTTTGTAGATCCGGGAACCGAAACCCGGCGCTTCGGGGTTGAGATTTTCGGGGCGCAGTACGTATGGCAGTTTTTCAATGTTTTCGGTGAGATCTTTTTTATAAAAACAACATTCCCCCATGGTGAGCACATTAGCGCCCAGCTTGTGCAGATAGGCCGCGTGGTTGCGGCCCAGGCCGTTTCCGCCGGTAGCGCCATCGGCGCAGACGATAAGAAAATCCCAGGGATAACGGAGCTTAAGCCCGGGAAGGGCTTTTTTAAAAGCGTATACCCCGGCCTTGCCGACCAGTTCGGCCACATAGAGCACTTTCATTGGCTGTGCTTATTTCAGGGTTCCGCAGGGAACCGCAGTCCCTCGTCACCAGGCAGGTTAATTCCGGGACGGCCTGCCGGCCCCCGTTTGCCGGGAAGGCCGGAAAGGGCCCGTTCAAATTCAGCGGCGGCCCGGTAATCTTCAAGTTCCCGGCAGGAGTCCCGCAGGTTGAGAAGAGCATCGTAGTACAGCGGCGCTAAACTCACCGCCTCCTCAAAACAATGGCGGGCTTCCTCAAAACTCCCCTCGGTAAAGTACAGAACCCCCAGATTATTCCAAATTTTGGGGTCATTTTCCTCCCGCGTCAGGGCGGAATGGTAACATTCCTCAGCCATATCAAACTGTTCCAACTCGTAGTAAATAAGGCCCATAGAAACCCAGGCTTCAGCGAGATTGTCTTCAATAACCACCGCCCGGTGAAAGCTGCCCATAGCATCCTCATAGTCGCCGGTACGCTGCAAGGCTATCCCCAGGTTAAGCCAGAGCAGGGGATTTTCAGGTTCCATAATCAACGCCTTGCGGAACAGGGAAATCGCCTCATTGGGCCGATTTGCCTCGGTCAAGGCAATGCCTGAATCATTCAAAAAAGCCGCGGTTTCCATTTACCCTCCCTTTACAATCCAGCAGTTTGCTGCGCTTTGTGCGTAAAACCTCAAAAAATCACCGGTCAGGCGATTTTTACCCTGCAAACTCCGTCGAACCGAAGGTTCGCAGGAGCCCGTTAACCGGGGTCTTTGCGGCACCAATGATGCAAAAACCCGCAAGTATAACAGGCGCCTGGTTATAGTATAACCCATGCCACCTTTTTTTTCACTCTGTAGAAATACTATATTATTAATTGAGTTTATGATATACTGTTGAGCTGGATGTTTGTACCAGTTCCAAATGCGGCTGCTTTGGAAGCGGCTTATTTTTATAATTTTATGGAAAGAAGCAGGTTGTGAAAGATTTAACAGAATACACCGAAAGTATATCTGAATTTGAGTTATTCTCCTTTTTCTATGACCGGATCATAAGCAGTGAAATAACTGTTTTTTCGAATCTCAAGGAATTGGCCGCGCCGGTTCTAAAGGATAAGCGGACTCACCCGGTCATTATGCGGGCCTTTGAGCTTTTGAAGCGTCTCTACTGGGGCTTTTTCGCCACGATAACCATAACGACCCACAAAAAGCTCTGGAGAGAACTGGTTATCCCGGACAAGGATTTTCCCGAGGCCGGGGATCTCAAGAAAACCCTGCAAATTTCAGATCTCTATGTGGCCATGCTGGATATCCACGGTTATACCAAATTCTGCATGGAATCCCGGAAAAATCTTTCCATGATGCACAGCCTGGACTGGGCCATTGAAAACGAGATACGCCGTATTTGTACCCTCTGCGGGGCGATAAGCCAGCGGGAACGGGGGGATGAAATGGTAGTGGTCGCCGCCGGCGCAACCGACGCCTTGACCGCCACCCTGTGCATCATCGACTATTTCAGCAGAACCGACGTCGTGCAGGCCCCTAATATTTCCACCAAACGTACCGGGGGCGCCGAGGCGCTGCCGATCTTCAAGATCTCAGCGGGGATCACCGGGGGAAATACCCGGAGCCCCCTCATTATCACCGAAAAAGGGAACCTCTCAGGTTTTCTCCTCAATTCCGGCGCCAGGCTGCAAACCAGGGCAAATGAACTTTCGCCCAAAGAATCGAGGATCATGATCTCCAGGCAGGTGATGATGAATTATGAGAAAGAAAACGCCCAAACCAGGAGCGGTATCGCTAAGAATAACGCGGTGTATTTTTTTGATACCGGACATATTGAATTCAAGGGTGTCGTTATTCCCACCTGTGAGGTGGTCTTTAACAAAGAAGAACGGTACAAAGAAGAATTCAGCGAAGAAATGAGCCGCCTTTTCGCTTCCATTCGGGAAAATCTCTGGGAACAGCGGATATTTCTGGACCTTATGGACCTTCTGTCCAAGATTGCCCAGTCAATGCCGAGTTTTTCCGTAATTCCGCCCGAACCGATAAACGGCATGCAGAGTATCACCAACGCGTCATTCCAACAGCTCTGCCGGATAGCGTCCAAAGCCTATATGCAGGATGATGATTATCCCCTGGCGATAGCCTGCCTCCATCATTTTATTACCATAATTGAATTGATTCCCCTCTTTGATCGGCTGGTCCTTGACTACCTTAAAGGGATAGCGGACAAGTATACCCTGCTGCTTAATTCCTACCAGTCTCACATTGACAAGGAAATTGACGAAAAAGCCGCTCAGATTTTCCACGGCAATTACTACAAGACCTGGATCGCGGCAAAAAACGGCGCGGCGATTTATGAAAAGCTCCGGGCAATTGGCCGCAAGAGCAACGATATCGCCCAAAAGAAGAATCTATGGTATTTCCTGATCAAGCAGCGTCAGGACGAGCTGGTATTTACCCTCTACTCCGGGAAAAAGTAGCTGTGTAATTATTGGTCAACAGAGAGAAAATTTTTCCTGATAGGTACGCCCGGTCTATGCGGATCGGAAAAACCCCGACAGAAACACCGGCAACGGTTTAAGAATTCACGGACTTTTGGGGGCCCGCTTTGCTGCTTAATTTTGTTAAGCTGCCTTATCCGTCTAATCCAGAGATTTTTTGAAACACGGATTTACCTGGCACGGAATTTGCTAATATATAACCGGGGTCGTTGACCTTCATGCAGACTGAGAGAATTCGGAGGTTTCATTATGAAACGGTTTATGGTATGTGTTTTGCTGGCGTTCAGCGTTGTGGCCTTGTCTTCGGCCCAGGGAAGGGATCGACGGGACGGGAGAAATTTTCCAAGACCGCAGCAGCTTCCCACCGAGCAGGTAACGGTTACGGGGAATCTTACCATTGTCCAGGGCTCCCCGGCGGTTAAAAACGGAGACCTTAGCTACCTGGTTCCGGGACTGCTGCGCTATGCGGGCTTTATCGACAGCCTTAAGGACGGGGCCCCGGTAACGCTTGAAGGCGCCGCTATAACCCATCCCCGGGACGCTGCAATCAAAGTGCTCAGGGTAAGCAAGCTCACCGTAGGCGGTAAGGACTATGATTTGGCCCGGCCGGCCGTTCCCGCCACCCAGCCGATGATGCCGCGGCCACGCCACGGCTGGGGCTGGTAAGCGGACTGCCGGCGCAGACGTGCTGCTATGGGCAGACGTGCTGCCATAGTTAGATTTAACGCGGCGCAATTCGACATCTTGTAAGGATATGCCGTTCCGACTAGAATGAGGCCGGACTATGACAGAGAAACAGTCGGAACGGCAAAGAAAAATACTGGAAATTATTGCCGGGGAAAGCGGCATAGAGGTGGCAAGCCTCGCGGACATGACGGGGGTTTCAAAAGTCACCCTGCGGAAAGACCTGGACAAGCTGGAAGAAAAGGGGATTATCAGGCATGAAAAAGGCCGGGTATTCCCCGGTTCAAGCGACGACATTAACAACCGCCTGACCTACCATTACGATACCAAGCGTAAGATCGCCCGGCGGGCCTGTACCCTGGTTCAGGACGGCGAAGCGGTGATGATTGAATCCGGTTCCTGCTGCGCGATTTTAGCCGAGGAATTAACGGTAAACAGGCTGGATGTACGGATCATCACCAATTCCGCCTTTATCGCCGCGTATATTAGGCGGCTGCCCCGGGCGAAGATCGTGCTCCTTGGCGGGGACTACCAGAACAACGCGCAGGTGATGGTCGGCCCCATAACCCGGCTCTGTGTCAGGAGTTTTACGGTGGATAAACTGTTCATCGGGACCGACGGCTTTTCGGAAAACGCGGGTTTCACCGGGAAAGATCATATGCGCTCTGAAACGGTCCAGGATATGTCCAGGCAGGCAGGCCAGGTGATCATTCTTACCGAATCCGAGAAATTTTCCAAACAGGGCCTGTCACCGCTCCTGCCATTCAGCGGCATAAGTTCGGTTATCACCGATAACGCGATTCCCCCGGAGAAAGAACAGTTCCTCCTTGAACGCGGGATACGGGTTTATAAGGTGGATGAGACCATTACACCACTCGCCTAGCAGTTTGTTGCGCTTCACGCTTAAAACCTCAAAAATCGCCTGACAGGCGATTTTTACCTTACAAACTGCCAAAGGAGCCCGTTTATCGTGGTTTTTGCGGCACAAAGTGCCTCAAAAACCCACAAGCGCAACAGGCTCCTAGTCTTGCGGGCGCCCCGGCGGTATAAACGGCCGCGGGCCCTCAAACCCCGGTCAGGCGCATCTTGTCTACAGCTTCCCACAATCCCAGCAGGTAAGAGACCCCTAAGGCCCGGTCGTACAGGCCGTAGCCGGGCATACCGGTTTCTCCCCAAATGGCCCGGCCGTGATCCGGCCGGATGGGACCGTCAAAACCAATGTCGTAGAGGGCCTTCATAATGGCGAACAGATCCAGGGAACCGTCCCGGGAAAGGTGGGCGGACTCCTCAAAATCCCCGGGGGCGTTGTGACGGAGGTTCCGCACATGGGCAAAGTGAATGCGCCCCTTGAGGGAGCGGATAATATCGGGAATGTCGTTTTTGGGGTTGGTTCCCAAACTCCCGGTACAGAGGGTAACCCCATGATGCACGTTGTCCACGGCGCCGACCAGGCGCAGGAGCTTTTCCTTATCCGTTACAATCCGGGGCAGGCCGAAAACCGGCCACGCGGGATCGTCGGGGTGAATCGCCATGTTGATATGATACTTGTCGCAGACCGGCATGATCCGTTTTATAAAATATTTGAGATTGGCCAGAAGCTTTTCCCCGTCCACGTCCTTGTACATGGCAAAAAGTTCCTTCAACTTGCCCAGCCGTTCCGGCTCCCAGCCCGCCAGGACATAGCCTTTGGCCTGGGCGTTGATGGAATTGGTCATCGCGTCGGGATCGATGGTGTCGATGATCTTTTGATCGTAGGCCATGGTGGTACTGCCGTCGGCCCGTTTTTTCGCCAGATCCGTGCGGGTCCAGTCAAAGACCGGCATAAAATTGTAACACACCAGGTGTATATCCGCCTCTCCCAGCCGTTCCAGGGTGGCGATATAGTTATCGATGTATTGTTCCCGCTCCGGGGCGCCGGTTTTGATGGCGTCGTGGATGTTGACGCTTTCAATCCCCGCAAGGGAAAGCCCCGCGTCCTCCACCTGTTTTTTCAGGGCACGGATGGCGTCCGTTTCCCAGACCTCCCCGGGCATGGTTCCGTAGAGGGTGGTGATAATCCCGGTAACGCCGGGCACCTG
>JAISBR010000099.1 GCA_031266095.1 Treponema sp.
GTCATCATCATCTTCCTCCTCATGGTTTAAGCCTTCAAAAAGCCCCAGATATTCAAAATCCTCAAGCTCGCTGATAAGGCCGTCGAAGTCTTCCGAAGGGCCAAGCATATCGGCAATCATGCGGACCGCCATACGGTCTATTCCCCAGTCGTCCGCAAGGCCGGTAAGATAATCGTCCCGGTCTTTATATCCGTTGGCCGTATAGCGGAAATGGTCTTCTTCCGTATTTTTCATGGTGGCACCTCCTCTGCCTTGAGAAATGCGGGTCCCGCGTCAGTGATAAAAGTTTTCCAGCGCTTCTTTCACGCCGGGAGCGTCCTTGATAATCGAAAGGACCCGCAGCGCGTCATAGAGCCAGTTGTAGTCTTCATACTTCAAGCCGGATTTAATAACCTTGTCGTAGGCATCCCACCCTTCCTGAAGTACACGCTCTATCCATTCCTTCTGATTGTTCAGCATTCCCATTGAACGGGCGCACGAATCACGATGTACACACACGCCGCAATCCCCGCAGTGCGCGTGCTCTTTTCGTGCGCGTTCCCTTTCTTCCTGGTAGTTCATTTGGTTCCTCCGTTGTTTCCGGGATGCGGCAGGATATTCCTGCCCGCCGGTAACACTTCCGGTTTCAGCTATATTGCTGTATCGAGGGGGGTTACTAAGTAACCCCCTGTTTACACAAGGCCCAATGCTTTCAGGTCTTGTTCGGTCATGTCCCGACAGGTATCCTCAAGCAAGACAGCGTTATCCTGCCATTTGGCAACCGCTATCCCCCGAAACATCATGCCGGGTTCTGCATACTCAAGGGTAAATGTCACATCCTTATGGAGTTCGGCAAGTTTGCGGATTACGGGTATGGGCGGCGACCAGGCGGTAAAAAAGTCAATAGTGGAAACACCGATGATAAGGTCATAGCCTATCCATTTGGTCCCCCATTTTTCAATTCGCTGGTCCAGCCAGTCAGTTTCGCCGTCCGTGGGGATAATTTTCTCAAAATCAAAGACATCCTCCCCCTGTTCATCTTTTCTGATATACCTGGAGAGAATCACCGGCAGTGCCGTTTCCGATATGCGTAAGGTGTTCATACAGTGGTTAGGCATATACCGCCTCCCTAAAGAATAAAATAAAGCCATCCCGAAGGATGGCTCGTTACCTGTCATACGGCAATAACACGCTAATCATCATAACCTTCGCCGGAAAGATACCCTTTCCTGGCAGGTATAAAGACGATTTTTTCAATCCTGTCGGTAGTACGTTTTTCACGGGGCGTCCAGATAATGTGTTCAGCGTCCAGGACAAGGGAACCGTCGTCATTTCCGGTCCACCGGGCTTCAACCATATTGACCGTCGCTTCCTCACGGTGATCGTCCGATTTACGGTACCAGTCCAAGTCCCAGCGGCTGTCGGCAAGGTTGACGTAATCAGAACCCGATTCGACCTCTCCGGATTTTAAGTAGATTTTGTAATCAAAGGGAGAGCGGACTTTGGCGTCGATGTTTAGAATGTTCTTCACTTCTTCCAGGCCGCAGACGTAGGTATTAATCTCGAAAACGACCGCGCGCAGCATGTCATAGGAGAAATCAGGTATCTTCGTACCGAGCGCGCAAATATCGGGAATGAGATGACGCAGTTCCGTCATAAGGTTTTCGGTACAGTATTCACGAATCGCGCAAATACCCAGGCGGTTCATCCTGAAATGGTAATGAATCCTTCCCGGACGGTTGAGTAAATATTCGGAAATATTGCGGACATCGTTACAGGTAAGCAGAAATAACTTTTTTGAGGCAAGGACCGAATCAAACATGTTGAGCAGACTGTCCTGCCCTTCAAGCTCGTCATGTTCTGTTTTCTGATGGTTGGGATACAGTTTTTCAAACTCGTCCAGTACGACGACACAGGGCTGGCAGATGGTATCGATAAAAGATACGATGCCGCCGAAGTGTTCTTTTACCAGGATGACCGGAAGCCCCCGCTCCAGAGCCGTTTTGCAGATGTTTTTCACCGTAAGGGTTTTCCCCAAACCCTTTGGCCCTGAAAGCAGCACGCCGAGATTGCCTTCTTTCTTCTGAAAAGAAATCATAACCCGGTCCGTCAGCGCGTCCACTTCCCCATATAAGGTTTCGGAGAGGGTAAACGTACCGTCCACATCGGTCAGGAAGAAGCCTTTTTCCTTGTCATAATGCAGTTCATAGACGGAAGGGGGAAGGGCCTCAAGAACGGCAAGCTCGTTACCGCACATGATACGAAAATCCGCCCCGTTTACAATAATGAGATTTTTCATGTATTTTTGTCCTCCATAGGTAAAGAATACCGGGTGATAAACGACAATAAGCGTCGTACCGGGAATAATTTGTGAAATAAAGGGCCGCTTTCAGGAAAAAGCGGCCCAAAGAAAACGTCAGCGGATTCTTGTCCCGCTAACCGGTAAAAACCCGCATCCGGAACAGACAGGCCCGGCATATTTTCTCCGATTAACAGAGGCGTACCCCCCGCAGGGTCATACCGCCGTAATCTTGCCGGATATAGCCGGAGTAACTCATCAGAATGTGGCGTAGGCTCCGCTTATGGGTCTCGCCGCTTGTGACAACTGTCCCGTTGAGATACACGGTATAATAGGCGTTGAAATATTCGTCATAACTGTGCCGTACCAGGTCTTTTGCCTTCCGGCGCAGTTCTTTCACGGCGGTTTCTTTGTCCTCATACCAGTTCTCGTACACCACGCCCATACATTGGCCGTTAACGGTCCCATAGTATCTTTGTTTCATAGGGTATTCCTTGAGAGAAAAATAAGGCCGCCTGAAAGAGGCGGCCGTGACAGGGAAATATGAAAACGGAACGGGAGACGCCCGATTCCGCGAAAGCGGGAGGGAACCATACCATGACAGGGAAGTATGTATTGATATGTTCAAATCACCTGCCGGGATTCAAGTAACGGCGCGAGGGGATGGGCATGAAAAGGCCGGTTTACGCCGCAAGTTCCAGAACGATTTCCTGGGCCTGGTTCATCACCGGGTCCCCATCCAAAAACCGGGCCATTTTGGTATCCCCATACGAGGCGGTCCGCCGTTTTGGTTCGGTGTTGGACCGGTAGTCGGCAATGGCGTTATACACGCCCCAGGCCGTCCCCTTGAAGTTTTGGAGGTCCGCTTTGTCCCGGAGAATCGTTTTGATAAGGTCTTTCACTTCCGTATTGGACTGCACCTGCCGTTTGGACATATCCCGCGAGACCGGAAACAGCTTGTCCAGCACTTTCCCTATAGCGACTTTCTTTCCGGCCAGTTCTGAGGCGAATACCTCAAGCTGGTGGAAATACCGGGACGCCGCCCCCATAGCCCTGACCGCTTCACTTTTTCGCTGGTCCATGCCGGACATGTGCCGGATGGCAATTTTTCGTTTGGCGGTGCGGAGGGCCGCCTGGAGGGTATTGTTGCAAACGACCCGGATGCCGGTAAGAAACACCTGGAGGGGTGCCGAACCGTCGTGGGCGTTGGAAATGCAGAGGTAGGGCTGGTATTCATCCCCCACAATCCGGCCTTTGGGCATATTGACCAGCATAAATACCCTCCGGCCGTTCCAGAGGGACCCCGCGGTCTCGTAGGTACACGCGGCCTCACCGGAACCGATAAGGTCGTCGGCAAAGGCAAATACGTCCCGATTCTGGGCGATTTTATACCGGTCGGAGACAATCCCGAGGACTTCATTGGTATCGCTCCTGACATTGGCGATATAACCGGGGATAGCCTCTGCCCAGTTGTTGGCGGCAAAAACAGGGGTTTGCCTGACCTCCCATTCCAGTTTGGCCGTTTTGATCGCGTCCTCAGAAGTAAGTGTCCCGTCCAGTACCGTTCCGATACCGTGCCAGGGGACAATCCCCTGTCCTGAAAACATAAAATCGTTTTTCAATAATCCTGCTGCCATAAGAACCTCCATAACATAAAGTGATAAAAATGAAAGCCGTTCATAGGGGACGGCCTCTGGGAGAAAAGAATCATTCAACCATGAAAATCCGCTTCGATAGCGTACCAGCCCTCTTCAAAGACCCTGCTGTAGTCATTGAACCGGATATTGAACACGGAGCTTTCGGTACAGAAAGACTGCTCAAAAAGCAGCCCGGCTTTTTTGTAATAATGGCCGGCCATGTCCCGGTCTCCTTTTTTGAACATTTCTTCGGCCTGGGAAACAAACCGTAATGCTTTTTCAATATGGTTGTCAGGAGGCAGCAGGGAAATGACTTCGGACAGGGGCTTATTCCATTGGATGTCTTTATCCGTAACGACGCCGCCGTAATCAAAATAGGCGTGTTCCCCGGTCTCGCGGACGCAAAAATCTTCCGCCAGGATTTTTGCCTCTTCAAAAGTATCCGCCTGAACCAGCAGGATGGGATGAAAGTGCATAGCAAAACCTCCTCAAATAACATAGGCCGCCCGTGCGGACGGCCATCTCTATTTATAATATATAGATGAAAAATAGGATGTTGCGGTTTCTAAAAATATGTATTATTGGTGCATTGACTATTTTTAAAAAACTGACGTAATCCTCCGCGTCTTTTTTGATAGTATAATGTATATATTTGCTAACAGATGATTTGTAATATTTCTGTTATTTTATTTTTTCCAAGAAATTGGTGCCACGGAAGCTTTTTCAAGGTTTTCTTTTTGTGCCTTGTAACAATTGTTTGCTTTAGTTCTTAAAGCAAATATTTCGTTGTTGGTCTTACCTTCCGCTTCCGCTTGTTTTGATTTTGCATAATAAGCATCTGCCATCTTTTTACTTGCC
>JAISBR010000174.1 GCA_031266095.1 Treponema sp.
TCGACGCCGAGAAAGATCATCTCTTTATCCCGGCCGAGTTCCTGGGCGGAAAGATAGCCGCCGACAGCCATGGGGTCATTGTGACCGTAGACTACGTCGATATCGGGTTGGACACGGAGTATTTCAGTCATCCGCTGGCGGGCGTCGGACTGAAGCCAGTTACAAACGGCAGTCTGAACGGATTTAATGTTTTGGCTGAATATGGCGGAGATAGAACTGAATGTACTCAACAATCACGGATTAACGGAGAGGATACCGAACATAGAACAGATGAGGAAAGAAGCGGAGGCGTGGAACAGAAGACGGAACAAAGAAGCGTGCAAAATCAACTAGCGCTTTACTACTGCCGATGCCCGTATTAAGCTTAATCGCCTATACCCACAGTTTGAATGAGGTCTGGATACTAGAGGGGTATCCAGGTATTCTCCCTTAACTTGTTGACTGTGGGAGGCTTCCCCCCAGGCTTGGTTCCTGACCAAGAACAGACTTGGGGGAGGATCCTCCCCAGGCTTAAATCACCATGGTGATGAGGTTTAAATCGAACTCACATGAGGCTTCGGGACAGCAGCCTTAAATTTAAGCCTACCCCAAAACCATGCGCTTTAGCGCGTGGTTTTGGGGTAGGTTCACGTTAAAAGAGCTTCCAATATCCTGAAAAAGTCCGGGCCCTATTTTTTTTCCGCCGTAAGTTTAATCAAATCGTTTAGAATAGGCTCCATGGCGGGGTAAAGCTTTTCTATGACTTGTTTACTCAGGGCGCTGTACAGTTTATGGTTTTCCTTCTTCGGGAGGAACTGGTCATAATTCTCGCTCATGCCTTTTACCGCGCTCATCATATCAGGGTAGATCCCCGTGCCGACCGCGCCGCATATTGCCGCGCCAAGGGAGCAGTTCTCTGATTCCCTGGTACGGTATACCGGCACGTTGAATATGTCGGAAATTATCTGAGCGGTAAAGTTGCTTTTACTGCCACCGCCGCCGATATAGAGTTCACTAACGGAAAGGCCAAGGTAATCAACCATTTTTTCGGTGCCGGTTTTAATCTGAATCATGATGCCTTCCACAAGGGAGCGGAACATGTGCCCCCGATGATGCCGGTCGTCAAAGCCCAGGTATATGCCCTTGCCGCTGGGCCGCGCCGCTGAAGGCGACCAGTCCGGCAAAACCACAAGCCCTTCGGAGCCGGCGGGGATTGATTCCGCCTCACGATCCAATAAGGCTTCTATCGAAATACCGGCCTCCTTGGCCGCGGCCTTCAAGCCGTCGCCCAAATTATCCCGGAACCAAGACACCAGCCAGAAACCTTTGTTGACCATGGATTCATAATTGTAAAGTTTGGGGATAGCGCTCAAATAGGTGAAATAGGAGAAATCAGGCGCCGGCTTGTATTCGTTGCAGACAATGTCCAAGCCGCTCAAAGTACCCAAGGTGATGTATGCCTGCCCATGCCTGAGGGCGCCCGCCCCGAGGAGTTCGCATTGCTTATCCCCGGCGGCGATTATCACGGGACAATTCTCGGGCAGACCGGTAGCTGCGGCCGCCTCATGGGTTATCTTGCCAATAATAGTACCCGCAAGAACCGGCTCCGCAATCTGATCCCGGCGCATGCCTACGGATTCAATTTCCGCGTCCCCGGGGAAGGCCGCCCAATTAATTATATCGTAGGGCCAGCCCATGCTGTTGGAAATGGACTCGTAGAAATTACCGGTTAACTTATGCCCAAGATAGCCGGAGATCCCTAAATATTTCACCGCTTTTTCATAGATTTCAGGTTTATTGAATTTAAGCCAATTTGCCTTGGAATAGTAAGGCCAGAATAATTTATAGAAAGGGTCGGCAATATCATTCGTTATCTGTCCCATGACGGGGACGTTCATACGCCAGCGTTCGTCAAGCCAACTGATGGGATTGCAGAGAAGATTGTCCTCTTTATCAAGGGCCAGAAAACAAGCCCGCTGAGTCGACAGCCCGATGGCGGCAATATCCGCATTATTCCCCGTGAATTTGGAAAACATATCGGCGGTCGCAGCCCGCAAAGCATCCCATACATCATTCACCCCATGCTCAGCCCAACCTTGATGCGGGGAAAGCAATTTTGGATGCTCCGTTGAACCTTTGACGATTCGGTTGCCCTTGCTGTCGAAAAGGATCACTTTGGTACTTTGAGTTCCGCTGTCTATACCGATCACGTATTTTTCACTCATCACAAACCTCCACCTAACAATTTAAAAGGATAACCAGGTTATCCTTCGCTTTTCGGTTTCCATTGAGGATCAAATCTTTTATAGTAATCATACGCTTTTTTTATCTTGACGGCGGCGGCGGCATTGAGGAGTTCCCGAGGAAGAAGCCCCCGTTTATCCAGGTAGGCTTCCAGCATCGCCTTGGCCGGACGGAAAGGAGGGCAGCCCGGAGCGAGCAGTCCTTTGTTTTCCAGCAGCATACGGTTGCGAATTTCTTTAAGAGGCCCGGCGGTTCCGCAGGCGCAGTCTCCGAGAAACACCACCCCATCCAGGTCCCCTTCAAAGTGTCCGCCTATTTTCGGATCCGACCCCGCAAAAAGGGTAAATCTTCTGTCTTTTAGTTTTGCAAGGGCGGCGGCGAATCCGGTTGCCATAAGCCAGCATTGCCGGCACGCCCCGCCTATATACACGTCTACATTATCGTGGACCCCCGTAAGCCAGCGATCCTGCGGTTTTACATAGGTCCAAGGAAGGCGGAATTTTTCCCGGATATCGGCGATTGCCGCGCCGAGAACAGTGATCTTGTCCGGATCGGCTGTTCCTATCCCGTCGTGTTGGGCCAGCCTGATTGCGGTAACATCCAGAACATCATCGATCCCCATACAAGCGGCCGCTACGGCATCGGCCGCAACCACATCCCGGCTGGCGATAAGCATATTCATCGGATGCGGAATACCTTCTTCCCCGGCGCCGTCCCCTTCCATAGCAATAAGGCCGTCGATAAGGGTAATATCCGGACGGCGTATTTTTTGTAGATCTACCAGTTTCTGTTCAAGATCGTCCCGGTGGGCATAATATTTCTGTCCATCGTCAAGAATACCCTGAAAATTTTTGATCCCCAAACTTACCATGGTCATGGTATGGGTCTTCATACAGGACAGGTTGATCAGCACATTACAGTCCCGCATACACCGTGGGTAATCTACCCAGGGGATAGACCGTGCGTTCGGTACTTCCAGCCGGACCCTTTCGTCGTCCTCAAGGCAGAGTATTTCAGCGCCGGCAGCTTCGGCCGCGTCCCGAATTCCAAGCTCATAAATAATCGCGGCGGTCGTAGTCCCCCGTCCCAACTTGGTCCCGATACTAACCGCTTCGCAGAGGACCACCCGGGAAGCCCCGGCACGGCGCACGGCGCGAATTAACGCCGCCGCAACCCTCCGGTCTACTGAAACGGGAGGCGGATAGGGGGCGAAAAAATTTCCTTTTATTACTACATAATCACCGGGATGAACAATACTATCCATCCCTCCAAGAAGTCCGGCC
>JAISBR010000179.1 GCA_031266095.1 Treponema sp.
TTGGACATAAATAAATATTTAAATTTAGACCCATCTTCAGATATTAGGGTCAGGGAATATAACGGAATTCCGGGAAATATACTCTGGGTTTATATCAACGGTAAAAGATACGCATTTCGATATGATCACCAGAATGACAATATCGAAATCAGAAATGGCGGCGTAAATGGAGCAGTATTGCATACTGTTAATAACAGCAGTACCGTTGCAGATTTAATAACGATATTTCAAGGATTATAGAAAAACTACTGTTTTGTAGACGGGGTTGTTTCTATAATTTAACAGGAATATTCAGGGTCCGCCCTTGGCGGCGGGACAGTAAACCACCACCACCAAAGGTGGTGGCTTTAATGGGGAGGCCCCTATAAGGGACCAAAAATACCTTCCATTTTTTGCCAATTTCCGATCAGTTTATGCTTCATGCCGATATTGGTTTCCACTGCGTTTCCGCATGAAGTTATTTTTTATATCCTCATCGCTTGACCTTCTTGCTTTTCTGATGGCATAGCCATCAGTACATGGCCACCGCCATAGGCGGTGGTTTTTTAAGTCTTAATAAAATAATAGTTTGAAAATTTTTGTTGACAAATAAGAATTCCAGGTTTAAACTAATGCAAAGTGGTAAGATAAGTTTACCACTTATAGCGGCCCAAGGAGCAAAAGATGAGATTGCTGGCTGGCAGACAAACACCCATAAACGAAGATTTCTATAAACAGTTTAAGACAAAGCTGGAAAAGGGAGACATAAGCGCCGGAGATTTAAAGGAGGCTGTTACCTTTTTTGCCATGGTCTGTAATGACGACGATGAAATCTGTTATGAATTGCGGGGCTTGACCGGCGGGGAAAGGTCCGAGCTGCACTTTCAGTTCAATCTGAGCGGAGAATCAACGGCCGAAGTTCCGGAGAGCGTGTATACCGTTGTTTTTATCGGAGGAGGCTGTGAAACCTATGAGGGGCCTTCGTCGAAACCGGCGGTCGTTTTCAATATCGGCGTCAAAACCGCCCTGGATATTATCAAGGGGAACATCTATTCCCTGGTGGCTCAGATGGGGGGCTATATTAAATACACCGGCAATCGCCCGGACGCGATGAATTTCCAGCGGGTTTTTGAGATTTTCCTGGATAATTTCCTGAAAAGAGACTGGACCGGCATGGCAAAGGAGGCCGCGAAGGACAAGGGTAAAAAGGTCCGCTTCGGCATCATCGGCGGCGGTCAGGCATTCCATTTCCACAGCAACGGCGACCGGGGTTCACCTGTCATTTCGTATAACGCTATTTACGACATGAATTTTGACAACGCGAGGAAAATGGCCCTCCGCTACAAAGATGGGATCATGATCCCCTACGGGAACCTGGACGACATGCTGGCATCCGATATAGACGCGGTGCTGGTCATGGTACCCCATGTGTATCATGTGGAGATGGTCTGCCGGGCAGCAAAAGCGGGTAAGCATGTACTCTGTGAAAAGCCTATGGGCACTACCGTAGAGGGCTGCCGGGAAATGATCCGGGCCTGTAAAAAGGCGGGGGTCAAATTCATGGTTGCCGAAAACCACCGTTTCCTTCCCGCCCATGTGTGTATGCACGATATTGTTGAACAGGGACTCATCGGGGATGTGCTCATAGTGCGGGCCTACGAAGGGGTCAACGAAATACACGGCCTTTCCCAGAGCGGCTTCTGGAAGGGGGACCCCATCAAGGCCGGCGGCGGCGCGTTTATGGATATGGCCGCGCACAAGTTCGTTACCATCGAATACGTCATCGGTTCCAAGGTGAGCAAGATATGCGCGGTCTGCGCCAAGCAGGCCGTTAATCTACCGGAAAAGGCGGAGGATAACGCCCTAGCAATCGCCTCCTACGAAAATGGCGCGATTGCGGATGTGGTGGTGAGTTTTACCCAGCAGACCGTGCCCTATAACAGCATGGAAGTATACGGTACCAAGGGAAGTATTTTTGAAAATCACGCCTGGGAAAAGCCGGTACGTTTCTGTTCTTTTGATGAGCGGATGGGAGAGAATCAGCAGAAATGGATGGAGCCTGATGTAGAGCATGCCGCCTTCCCTGAGTATTACACGATCTCCGTACGGGAAACCGATCATCATTTTGCCAGGTGTATCCTGGAAAACCGGGACCCCGAATTCACCCCTGTACAGTCTATGAACGCTATCACCGCTATTCTTGCGGGCTACCTTTCTCATATTGAGGGCAGGCCGGTAGAAACCGAGGAAATTGAAAGGATGGCCGATGAAAAACAATGCGGCGAAAAAATTCTTGAGCGCCTTGCTCCGTCAATACCTATCAATAAAAATCTTCCGGAGGTAAAAACCGTGGAACCAATCGGCTTTAACCAGAAAAAAGCCGCGCGGGTTATGCGCGAATACGATCTCGATCTGCTCATCGCCGCGTCGCCGGTGAATGTCTATTATCTTTCAGGCATGCCGCTGCTCCACAGCGCGGCAAATCCCATATTGTTAGCCTTGAACAACCAGTACCCGAACCTGGCCATGATCCGCCGGGAAGGAGATGGTACGGTGATTCACTGGAATGTGTTCAAGAGTGTGGATCGCTTCAGCTGGTTTCACGATGTAGTGGGAATTGAGAGTCAGGCCGACGTGGGCAAAGCCCTCCGTTCCAAGATCCGTAAATGGGGGCTGGCGGCTAAACGGGTGGGCATTGAATCCACCGCCCCTAAATTCCTCGTGGACGCCATTTCCGGCGAAAAGGCGGAGATGATCGCGGTAACCGCCGATCAGGCTTTCCTCGATATGCGGCTGGTCAAAAGTTCTCTGGAAATTGAGTACCTCCAGAAAGCGGCGGACATTACCGAGGCGGCCTTGAAGGACACCATTGCCGAGGTAAAAGAAGGGGTGACGGATTTGGACCTCCTCAAAACAGGCAGAAACGCCCTGCTCAAGCACGGCGCGGACGACTGGGATCACCTGACTCTTACCATCGGCGACTCTGACCCCGAAGCCCCCGGCACGGGCAGGGCGGTAAAGAAAGGAGAAATCGTCCGCTTGGACTTCGGCGGTATTTACAAGGGCTATGTGGCCGACATCAACCAGGAAGTGGTAGTGGGTAAAGCCCCGCCCGAGGCGGACAAGCTGATAAAGGGCCTCTTGGAGTTTCAGAATTATTTTGAAAAACGGATTAAACCCGGCGTCAACATGAAAAAACTCAGCGAGGAAGCCCTGTCCTGGTACAAAAAGACCGTGCCCGGCGGCATCGCTTTTTCCATCGGTCATTCTATCGGCCTCCAGTGTGAGGATCAGCACATCTTCGGCGTACTGGGCGCGCTTGACCGTGTTTTTGAGGAAAACATGGTTTTCGAGATCGAGGCATGGGAGCCATATAACGGTGCTCTTATCGGAGTTGAAGACTGCTATGTGGTTACCGGCGATGGGTGCCGCAAGATGACCACCATGCCCAAGACCATAATCCGGGTTTGACATTCCCGTTAGGTGAAAATCGCTTGACGGTGTGAAAATAAACGCGAAATAAAAGAAAAGGAGTAAAAGCATGAAGAAAAAGAATCCCCTGGTAATAGTCGCCACGCCGAATATCTGCTGGCTGAACCCCAATGTGGATTATCCTCAAAAGGCGCCGGAAATTATAGAAGAAACCATTCGCTGCCGCGAAGCGGGGGCGAGCGTCCTTCATACCCATGCTGAGGGTCAGTGGTCCGAGGTGATCAACGGAGTGCGGGCCAAGTGCGACATTCTCATTCAGAGCGGCATGTCCAGCATTCCCCTGCGGGAAAGGATTGAGCTTTTTGAACAGAAATCAGATATGGTGTCGATTATCGCGAACCATCACGCGGAAGCCTTTACCCGGGTGAACTGTGATATACTGCACCCCCTCTCTGAGCTTGAGGAGTACGCCGCAGCCTGCCGGAAGTATGGGGTTAAACCCGAATGGGAGATATGGCATCCCGGCTCAATCTGGAACCTCAAGAAGCTCATCGAAGAGAAACTGCTGGACCCGCCCTACATTACCACATTCTTCCTGGGCTGGCCCGGCGGAACATGGTCGCCGCCGACAGTCCATGAGTACCTATACCGAAAGAGTCTTATGCCTGAAAACTGTGTAATCACCGTAAGCATTATGTGTGAAGAGCAGATGGATATTTTGACCACAGCCATAACCCACGGTGACAATGTCCGGGTCGGTACCGAGGACTGGCCTTATCTGCAAAACGGAAAAATCGCCAAAACCCACGAACTGGTCAAAGAAATAGCCGATATATCCCGCTCCCTGGGACGGGAAGTGGCGACTCCCGCAATCGCCCGGGAACTGACAGGACTCGGAAAATAGGAGAAAACGATGGAAGAGAGGAAAACCGCGATTGTTACCGGGGCATCGGTCGGTATCGGCAGGGCCGCGGCGATAAAATTCGCCAAAGAGGGCTACAACGTAGCCATCATTGCCCGAGGCGCCGGAATACACGATGTAGGCGGAGAGATACGCAAACTCGGCGTGGAGTGCATTGATTTTCAAGGGGATGTCGGCTCGGAGAATGATGTCAAAACCATGGTCGCCCAGGTAGAAAGTAAATGGAACCGAGTGGACGTGTTGAACTGCAACGCCGGCATTGTTGTCGTAAAGCCCCTGGAAGATACAAGCTGGGAGGATTTTGTCAATGTTACCCATATCAACATCGGCGGCCACTTCCTCTTTACCAAATACGTTATGCCGATTATGAAACGGCAGAAACGGGGCGCTATCGTTAATATGGGTTCAGTTTCGGGCCATGTGGGCCAAACCGAGCACGCGATCTACGGCGCCACCAAGGGCGCTATCATCGCCTTTACGCGGGCTATCGCATGGGAACTGGCAAAGTACAACATTCGGGTAAATTCGATCAGTCCCGGATCGGTGGACACCCCCATGCTGCGCAGTGACATACAGCTTGAGTCTACCCGTACCGGCATGCCTTTTGACGATGTAAAGAAGTTGCGTGAGCATGAACAGGCCTTTGACCGCTGGGCTGAACCCGGGGAAATCGCTGAGGCGATTTATTTCCTCGCCAGTGACGCCGCCTCGTTTATTACCGGCACCGATCTTCTGGTTGACTGTGGTTGGGTAGCAAAGTAAGGGAGTACCTTGAAGTGATGGAGACTCTTAACCAATACGCTTTCAGCAACGTCAAACGGATCAGCACTGTGGAGCGTATTGTCGAAAATCTGATCAACCTCATCAAAATGCGCAGTCTGCAGATGGGAGACAAACTCCCCCCGGAACGCCGGCTCTGTGAGATAATCGGCGTCAGCCGGCCTATTCTGCGGGAAGCGCTGAAAGCCCTCCAGGTGATGAACATCATCGATATACGGCAAGGGGCTGGGGCTTATGTTAAGAGTCTTGAACCGGAAGATGTAATAGAACACCTGGATATTGTATTCCACATGGACTCCAGCCTCTACCGGGACCTGTACGAGGCCCGGCGGGTATTGGAAGCCGCTATAGCGGGAATGGCGGCAGTGAATATCAGCGATAGTGAAATTGATGCAATAGAGGAAAACATCCGCCAGTCCGCCGCCCTCATAGATGACGAACAGTTATTCCTCAAGCGGGATCTGGAACTGCATGAGATGATTATGAAGGCGGCGGGAAACCGGGTTATGCCCGTCTTTATGCAGTCCATCAACAAACTTTCGCTTTTAATACGCAAACAGAGTAACGCCCAGCCGGTTATCCGTCAAAATACTATACAGGATCATGAATCGATCTTCAGGGCCCTAAAAAGCAGGGACCCGGCAGAAGCGGCACAGGCAATGGATCAGCATATCGCCAATGTTGAAAGGGCGTTTCTTCATAAGGAGAACCTATGAGCAAGTATTTTGTAACTGGCGCGGGCGGTTGTATCGGCGGCTGGGTTGTCAAGAATCTCGTGGAGTCGGGGCATACGGTCTATGCGCTTATGCCGCATCCGGAAAAGCTGGAGAAGCTGCGGCTTATCATGAAACAGGAAGATATCAATAAAGTCATTCCCCTGCGGGGCGATATCACCAATCTCGACGTGATACGGATGGCGCTCATCCTCAGCGGTGCGGAGCGGATCATACATTTGGCGGCCCTACAGATGCCCTTTTGCAAGGCAAATCCCGGTATGGGCGCGCGGGTAAATGTTGAGGGGACCATCAATATCTTCGATGCCGCCAAAGCCGCTGGATTAAAGCGGGTGATTTATTCCAGCAGTACCGCAGTATACGGCGATATTGCCGACTACCCCGGCGGTGAATTCAGCCACAACTCCCCGCTGATACCCCGTTCGTTTTACGGCGTATACAAACAGGATAACGAATGGGCGGCGAAGGTGTACTACAAAGAGGCGGGCATTTCCAGCATAGCCATCCGTCCTTTCGTGGTATACGGCCCCCTGCGGGATCAGGGGATGACTTCAACGCCCACATCCGCGATCAAGGCGGCGGTTAGGGGCGAGGCTTACGAAATATCCTACGGCGGCGAGGCCGAGTTTCAGTTTGCCGACGACACCGCCAAGGCGTTCATCGCCGTAGCGGAAAAAGATTTCGACGGCGCCGAAGTCTACAATCTCGGCGGCGGAACAGTAAGCATGGAGCAAATTACGGCGGCTATCGAACAGGCTGTTCCCCATGCCAAAGGCCTTATCACCTTTGTAAATAAACCGCTGCCTTTCCCTCGGCACCATGACACAGGAGAACTGGCCAAGCTGATTGGCCCGGTGTGTCAAACCCGCCTTGAAGACGGAATCCGCATAAGCGCGGACTATTTCAGAGCGGCGCCCGCCTTGTTTTAGGCGGTTAAAATATAAAAGCCGTTCAGCCGCAAAGAACGGCAAAATTTTCGGAGGAAATGCTATGAAAAAGAACCAAACGCTTCGTAAGATCGTGGTAACGCTCATGGTGTTCTGCCTGGCTGCCATGAGCGTGCAGGCTGGTGGACAACGAGCAAGTGGGACGGATGACATTTTGATCTATGCCTGTATGCAGGGAAATCAGAGCGGTTATGTCCGTTACCAGGTGGCGGCTATGAATCAGTACATGGAAACACAAAAACCCGCCAACGTGAAGCTCAGGGTGGTATTCGCCGATGACGACGCTTCCAATCAACTGCGCCAGGTGGAAATCGCCATTTCCGAAGGCGCCAAAGCGATCATTTTGAACACCGTAGACCAGGTACAGAGCGCCGCGGCGGTGGAAGCCGCGTACAGGGCGCGTATTCCGGTAATCACATTGAGCCAGAGGACAAGCAGCCCGAATGAAACCGCTTTTGTAGGTTCCGACGATGTGGAAGCGGGCCGGCTTCAATTTGAACGACTCTTCAAAGCCGGCCCGGCAAGACCTCGTGTTGCCTATATCAATGCGGTTCTGGGACACTCCGCGCAGATACTCCGTGAGCAGGCTTACAAAGAAGAACTGGCAAAAAATTCCAACGCTACGCTGGTTGTACAGAACACCGCCGACTGGTCCGGCGACAAGGCCCTACAGCTTGTTGAAAACTGGATTCAGACCTATCGGAGGGGAGATGATCCCGGCATCGACATGATCGCCGCCCACGCGGACTGCATCCTGGTAGGCGCCGTCACCGCTGTTGAGAATGCGGGCCTGCAGGGTAAGATCCTGCTGAGCGGAATCGACGCCGACATGCCGGTACTGGAAAAAATCAAGGCGGGCGTAGTGGACAATACCATCTGGCAGGACGCAATCGCCCAGGGTGAAACCGCACTTAAGGTAGCCATTGACGCCGCCAACGGCAAATCGGTTAGTGATGTGCTCATCCCCTTCCAGACAATTACCAGGGATAATGTGGACGAATACATTGCCAAGGCCAATGCCCGCAATGTCCTTTCCGCGAAATTTTTCTAAGATTATTTTGATGATCCCCTGAAGCCCGCAGGTTTCAGGGGAATTGTAGTATGGGCTTTTTCAAGAAATTGCGGACTTTAGGGGGCGCCTGTGGAAAATGATGTAATCCTGGAAATGAAAAATATTTGCAAACGGTTCGGCGGAGTTCACGCCCTTGATAATGTAAGCCTTATCCTGCGCCGGAAGGAAGTACATGCCCTGGTAGGTGAAAACGGCGCCGGCAAATCCACCTTGATGAAGATCCTGATCGGTCTATACCAGAGCGATGAAGGAGAGATCATCCTCCAGGGTCAAAGGGTGAATTTAAAAACGGTACAAGAAGCCCAAGAAGCGGGTATCAGCATGATCTTTCAGGAATTTAATCAGGTAAAAGTCCTGTCGGTAATGGAAAACATATACCTCGGCAGGGAACCTAAGACAAAAACCGGTGCGGTAGATTTCAAAAAAATGTATACCGATTCACTCGCGCTTTTAAAAGAACTCAGCATAGATCTGGATCCAAGGACAAAAATTCGGGATCTGACGGTTGCCAAGCATCAGTTGGTAGAAATTGTCAAGGCTATATCGCTTAACGCCCAGATTATAATTATGGACGAACCCACCTCGGCTTTGAGTAAAAATGAAATTGAAAGTTTGTTGCAAATGGTACGCATTCTGCGGGATCAGGGCAAGTGTATCGTATATATCTCTCACAAGATGGAAGAAATTTACAGCGTGTGCGAGACAGTTACGGTTTTGCGTGACGGGAAATTAATCCATGCCGGCAGGGTTGCAGATGTTTCGGAAAAGGACCTTATCCGCATGATGGTGGACCGGGAAGTTAATGAGCTTTTCCCCAAGCAGAAATGTGAAATCGGTGAAGTAATGCTTCAGGTTAAAGATCTTACCGTGGACGGAAAGTTCAAAGATGTAAATTTTGAGCTCCGCAAGGGGGAGATCCTCGGCATAGCGGGACTGATGGGTGCGGGCCGTACCGAACTGGTGGAAACCATTATCGGTGCCCGCAGGCCGAGCAGGGGAGACATCTACCTCCAGGGCCAAAAAATTGTAAATCGCATACCCGAAGACGCCATAAAGCGGGGTATCGCTATGGTGCCGGAGGACCGTAAAAAAAACGGGGTGTTTCTCAAATTATCTATCAAAGACAATGTGCTCATGTCGGCCCTCAAAAAATGTATGTCCGGCATCGGCATTAAAAAAAGCCTGGAGCGGCGTTACTTTGAGGAGTATGCCAAAAAATTGGAGATAAAATACTCCGGTCTTTCCCAGACCTGTAAAAACCTTTCCGGGGGAAATCAGCAGAAAGTGGCGGTTTCCCGGGTACTTAACGCCGATCCGGAAATTATCATTCTGGACGAGCCTACCAGGGGAATTGATGTCAAGACAAAATCGGAAATACACCGCCTCATGTCGGTTCTGGCCGGAACCGGAAAGGCTGTTATCATGGTTTCTTCAGAGCTGCCTGAAATTCTTGGTATGAGTGACCGGATTTTGGTGCTACATGAAGGAGTGCAGACCGGTATTCTGGAGCGCGGAGAAGCGACTGCGGATAAAATTATGGAACTGGCGGTTAAGACCACCGCAATGGAGGCGCAATAATGGCGGATAACACTACAGGGACATTGTCACAAAAAATAAGAGCCTTTGACTACAGGCAATTCGTTCGGGATCACGGGATACTCATCGGTTTCTTTATTATCGTGCTTCTTCTTTCCATTGCCCGCCCGAATTTTCTCAGGGTATCAAATCTTATCACCGTGCTCAGGCAGGTTTCCTGTATCGGCATTGCAACCATCGGAATAGGATTCCTCATCATCATGAACTGTATTGATTTAGGTCTCGGTTCCACTCTTGCCCTGGTTGGCATCCTGGCCGGTCTCTCGGTTTCTTCAGGGGCTTACGGTTTGAATCTCCCTACCGGCGTCGGCTTTGTGATCGGTATTGTTACCGCATCAATAGTCGGCCTTTTCGCAGGCGCCATTGTCGCCAAGGCCCGGATTCCCGCGTTTATTGTGACTATGGGTACTATGTCTATCGGTCGCGGCCTGGCCCTGATCTTTGCCCACGGCATGCCGGTAGCCAACTTTCCGGACAGCTTCAACTATTTTGGCACCGAATCTCTGGGCCCTATACCCTGGCCGGTAATTATCTACGCTATAGTGATCATCATTACCTGGTACATTCTTAACAAACGGCCCCTGGGGCGTCATATCTACGCGGTGGGCAGCAACGAAGAGGCCGCCCGGGCGGCGGGGATTAATGTAGATATGGTCAAGATAAAGGCGTATCTGATTGAAGGTATACTGCTCGGTATTGCGGGTACCATTTTTGCCGGCCGGATAAAATCCGCCGCGCCGACCTTTGCTTCCGGCTATGAGCTTGACGCCATCGCCGGCTGCATCATCGGCGGGGTCAGCTTCTCAGGCGGCATCGGAAACATCAGCGATATGGTTATCGGCGCCCTGCTCCTGGGGGTTATTAACAACGGCATGGACCTGCTGGAAGTCAACGCCTTCTATAAACAGGTTGTTAAAGGCGCTATCATCATCATCGCGGTACTTATTGACCGCAAGCGTAGCGGCCGGGCTTAGGAATTCTCCTTTCAGAGAGTGTTCTATAGCAACCCGCTCACCGGTTCGCGGGCTTTCATTAAACGCCTCTTCAAGGGATAATACTACCCTGCTTCCCGTAAAAAAAAAGCCTGGCGGCGACCTACTTTCCCACCTCTTCAAGGGGCAGTATCATCGGCGTGAGAGGGCTTAACTTCTGTGTTCGGAAAGGGAACAGGTGTAACACCTCCACTATAACCA
>JAISBR010000095.1 GCA_031266095.1 Treponema sp.
CGCCCATACCAGCATTGTCTTTAACGTGCCGTAATAGCCGTTTATGGTGGTATGCTTGTACCCCTCTTTAATCATGTGGTCAAACCATTTTTCTATTTCGTCAGCGGTGATTTTATCAAGGCGCATTTTCCCGAAGTAGGGCAGCAGCGTATATTCCACAACCCTCTGATTTTTATCGGCGTAAGATTGCGTCAGCTTCCTCCGTTTTTTCCGTTCTTTCAGGTAGGGGGAGTTTTCCCAATCCCAAAACCCCGCACAGTATTCCGTAAAAGTGGGCATCTCTTTCGGCCCCGGCAACAGTTTCCCCTTCCTGTTTAGTTTGTTGCAGTAATTCCTTGCCGCCGTCCTGTTAGCCTCCCCCGTAGTCCACGGCCCCAAACGCCGCCCCTCGTCGTCATAGGCGTAGTAATACACCACCGTTTTTCCTGATGGAACCTTCCTGGTGAACAAAGTAAAGTCGTTGTGCATGGCAAAAACCCCATTTTTTGGAAAATTGATGTCATACCTGATAACACCGATTTCCCCACGTTTTAGGCGTACTGAACCAGCAACGCTAATTCGTTATGGGGTAAGTATTTAGCTAAGAGTGGCTATGACCGCAACGTGAGCTTTCCGCAATGTTCCGGTTGTTTACGACGTTCCCCCCTCCTAATTCCTTATAACATAAGGAAATACTGAATTAACACAGTATTTTGACACACCCGGTGAGGCGGCGCCGGGTGACATCAAGGGAGTATACAAGCGGGGGGGACCGCCTTCCCCCGATCCTTTACGGATTCCATCTTGTATGCTCCCTTGGTGTTTTTTAGGAGGCGGAACATGAAGCATTTTACCTACAAGACCATAAAAACCCTTGAAGACGTAAAAGCCGCTTTGAAATGCCGGGATATTAGCATTATACGGGCAATATTTTTACTTGATGAAAGATTCAAATGGGATCACAAAGACGCCGTGAGGACAGTTTACGTCTGGAACGGCCTGTGCCCGGCATTAAACGCAATAGCGCTGCGCCTGTGGTCAAAATACACGGTACACATAGAAACGCGGAATAATTTAGGAGGCATGTGATGATTTATCTTTGGGTTGACGGTAAAGGCTGGAAAGAGTTTGAGCTTACTAATTCTGTAGAGCTTGAGAAAAGAGAGATCAGGATTGGTGACGGGGCCAGGATTGGTTACGGGGCCAGTATTGGTGACGGGGCCAGTATTGGTTACGGGGCCAGTATTGGTTACGAGGCCAGTATTGGTAACGGGGCCAGTATTGGTGACGGGGAAAAACCAATTATCGTTTACATTATCGGCTCCCGATTCCCGGTTTCCTACTGGGGAGAAGACCGGATAGACATTGGCTGCCAGTCCCGAAGCATTACCGGCTGGTTGACTGATTATGAAGACATCGCGGAAAAACATGAATTTACGCCGGAAGCGATAGCGGAATATCGAAGGTACGTAGAGTTTATCAAGTCGATACATGGAGGTATCAAAAATGACGATAACAAATAAGCAAAACCTCCCGGAAGGATTTGTTAAAGCGGTAACGATCGAACGGCACAACCTTCCCGGCTCACTTTCCGCCACGACGCTGCTACGTGGCGTAAAAGAAATCATTCTTACCGAGCGTCACTGGGACGATCTGACCGATGACGTTGAAGACCGCATATGGGCGATTTTTGGTACGTCGGTTCACGCTCTTTTACAAAAAGAAGGGGATTGTGATTTTTCGGAAGAAAACCTTAGCTGTGAAATTGACGGAAAAACCGTAACCGGGCGCATCGATAATTACGACATGAAAACGGGTACCGTTACGGATTATAAAACCGCCAGTGTCTGGAAGGTCACATACAACAATTTTTCGGACTGGAAAAAACAGGGGATGATATACGCCTGGCTGCTTCATAAAAACGGTTTTCCGGTAAGCATCGTCAGGTTTATCGCGCTGTTAAAAGACCACAGCAAATCGAAGGCGGAAACGAAAAAGGATTATCCGAAACATCCCGTTTTTATGTACCGGTTTCCCGTCACGGATGATTTACTCGCCGAGGCGGAAACTTTCATAAAAACAAAACTAGCCCGGTACAAGGCCTATGAACTGTATGATGACGACCTTATACCGGGATGCGACCCGGAAGAAAGCTGGAACGGCAAAAAATGCGGCGGGTACTGCCTGTGTAAACCGTTCTGCAACGGAGGCGGGGAATGAACATATACGAAAAGGTAATTGAGGCGCGTCTGGAGTTTCAGAAGGCGGGGATTAAAATGAGCGGTGAAAACAGCTACGCGAAGTACCAGTACTACGAGCTGTCCGACATCCTGCCGGCAATAAACGCCATCGCCGGAAAGCTTAAATTCCTGTGTGTGGTTTCGTTTAATGAACACGCTGAATTAACCATCATTAATACGGAAAAACCGGACGAAACGATACAATTCATGTCCCCCATGTCCACGGCGGCACTGAAGGGGTGCCACGAGGTTCAGAACCTGGGGGCGGTACAAACGTATTTAAAGCGGTATTTATACCAAAACGCTTTTGAAATCGTGGAAAGCGACGCCTTAGACGCGAAGACCAGCGGGAAAAGCCCGGAAAGGACCGAACCGAAAGATCCCCGGCTGGAACGGAAAGAAACGATTGACAAAATAGTAAACCCGATAAAGGGAGCTCCGTTTACGGACCAGGAACGGGATGCCTTTAAGGGGTCGTATCAGGAATTGAGCACCGGAGACCTTCTCGCGTCCCTGGAATATTACCGGGACCTTAAGCAGGAAAGAAATAAGCCTGACGAAATTCCTGTTTTTTAAGGGAGGAGCGTATGGCGTACCGGATTAAAAAGACAAGCAATCCGAAAAAGGCAACTGCCTGGAGGAACTTCTCAAAAATGATCCGCATCCGGGACGCCATAGAAACGACCGGAACGACAACCCATGTACGCTGTATTACCTGCGGAAAGACATATCCCATAGAAAAGACGGACGCCGGACACGCTCTTCCGGGAAGGACCAATGCCATCCTTTTTGACGAAGAGCTGTGTTTTGCGCAGTGCCGTATCTGCAACCGGAATAACGGCGGCGAACAGATGGCGTACAAGATGGTATTAACGGCAAGGCATGGTCCTGACTGGTGGGAGCTGAAGGAAAGCCACAAGCGGGAATGTGTACACTATACGGACCTTGACTATGAGCAATTGTCAAGATTATTCAGGGAACAAACAAAAAAAATGTTAGGAGGTTTGAAGTGAAAAAAGAGAGGGATTTGGCGCTAGAGAGACTCGGAGCGATGTGCGGCATTGTCGAGCAAATCATGGACAACTATGGCGGTATCCGTTTTATAAACAGGAAATTGGTAGTCAAATTAACCGCGATGCTCGCCGAGGCAAGGGAGGCGGTGACAGATTATCGGCAGAAAACAAAAAAAAAGACTTTCTTATTTTGGAGGAAAAGAGATGAAAAACACAATTGAACACTATCAGGAAATTTTAAAGCACTGCATGGAAGAAGAAGACAAGGAAGCCGGGCGGGGCCTTGGCCTTACCTTGATCGGCCTGTCGCACCATAGCGGGATGCTTACCGGATTTTTCGTTAACCCTTCCGACCGGACCTATCTGCATATCTGGGAAGTAAGAATTGACAGTAAACATATTTATTCCGACACCTGGAAAGAGGTAATGCTTCTTCCGATAGACGGCTACCAGTTCCCGCGCTACGTCATTCTGCTTAAGGAAAAAGAAGAATTGAATCACATGGGGTTTTTCATGCCTGAATCCCCTAAAAAACGGAACGCTTGAACTGGACGATGTTCAGTGGCGGACGCTATGGGAAATTAAAGAAAACCTTGCGAACTTTGAACGAGACGCAAACGAGAGAATTGACTGGCGCGATACTAAAACGGGTGTCATTTTCGCCTATAAGAACGCGTTACAGGACTTACGGGATACTCTTGGAAACTGGTAAGAACAGAACAATCTAAAGGAAAAAGAAAAATGAAAATGCTGACAGATTTGCAGGAGAATCTTTTTAAGATGATGGGAAAATTGATGGAATATGATGCGGAGGGTTTGGAAGGAGAGAAACTGGAGGCAAAAATAAAAATCCACCTGGCATTTAATGAGGAGGCAAAAACAGCCGTAGCAAACGGCGTTTTAATGGCCAAGTGTGTGGATACCCTCTATGGAATCCCGGCATCAAGCCAGCTTCCTCTCATTCCAAAAACCGAAGGTGAAACCTTTATTGCGGACGGTAAAAGGAAAGCGCTCATCTCTGTTCCCAGAGACGATGGCAACGGAGGTTTCAAGCGTCATAGGGAAAATCCGCAATGACCATATTCAGTCCCGAACATAAGAAGTTTCTCGAAGAAAACGTTCCGGGTAAACCGTTCTCCAAAGTAACACAACTTTTTAACAGTCGCTTTAAGACTGATTTTTCAAAAAGTCAAATTAGAGCGTTTTGTCAAAGGAATGGTATAAAAAATGGTTTGAATCTTAACTGGACACCAGAAATGAAAAATTTTGTAAAAAAGAATTTTAAAAAAACGAAGAGAATAAGAGATCTGACAGAACTAGCAAGCGAATGTTTTGGAATTCCATTCACAAGGGCACAAGTATCAGGTTTTTTATTGCGTGAAGGCATACGGGCTGGAAAGAAAATATTTATTTCCAAACCCTTATATTGTGAGTCAGAAATAAAAAACAGGAATGGGAAAATTGTGAAAATAATGATTAAGGTTGCCATGACAGGCGATAAAAAAAATAAATGGCAATTTAAAAACCGATGGGTATGGGAACAGTCTAACGGCAAAATTCCCGCAGGGATGAATATTATTTTCCTCGATAGTAACCCTCGGAATTGTACTTTGGAAAATCTTGCCATGGTAAGCAACGTAGAGAAGCTTAAATTAGATCAATTAAAATTACGCTCTGACAACAGGGAAATAACGCTTACGGGTATCGCTATTGTCAAACACTTGATGGCACTTCACGGCCGTTTAAATAAAATGCTTGGTCCAGAAGAGCATAAACTGTTTATTGGCAGAGAATACAGAAGACGGATAAAAGCCCGCAAAAAGGCAATGGGGCTTATATGACGGAGACACAAAAAAGCAAAGACGTTCCTGCCGGGTTATTCCGGATGAGCCCCCCGGCGGAGCGCAAGCGGACCGGCAGGAAACCAATACTCCGTTATCCGCCGGGCGAAGCTCCCCTTAACAGGGGGATTAATCGTGCGAACCGCTAGGCAAATACATTGATGAGGGGAAAGGAATGAATAAGTTCAGGGAAATCATTATGCCCGGTGATGTCCTGGAAGACGGATCATTAAGCGATGGAGCAAAAATACTCTATGGTAAAATAGCCAGGCTGTCATACAAGGATGGTTTCTGCTGGGCAAGCAACAGTTTTCTTGACGGGACGGAATCGGGCAGTTCCGCAAAGAGGCAGATAACCGAGCTCAAAGAAGCCGGGTACATCCGGTGTGAATATAAAAACGGATACAAGCGAAGAATTTTTATTTGTGACATCAACAGCAAAATAACCAAAAATGAGGAAAAAACCGATCCTACCCAGACCAAAAATGACCAGGGGGTAGACCAAAAATGGTCCGGGACCCAGACCAAAAATGACCAGGGGGGTAGACCAAAAATGACCACAGAACATATTAATATTAACATCCAAAAGAACAAAGAAAAAGAACAGGAACCTTTTTCTGAATCTTTTAATTTAGGAAAACCAAAAGAAGATCCTTTTCCAGCTCCTTCGCCTTTTATAAAAATACCTGAAACGCCTGTTTTGCCTCAAAAAAACTACTCGGCGATTTTTGAGGAAGTCAAATTAAAGTGGAAAGAGATTACCGGCCAGGACACCAGGGAAACGCTTTTCCAGGTTTCATCGGTGAATCGGGAAAAATTTATCAACACCCTGGCGATTTACGAGCTTAAGGACATCTTTAACGCCATGGAGAATTACTGGTATACAAAAACCAACCCCGATAAATATGACATCGGTGGAAGGACATACGGGGATCTGATCAGGTTTTTGGGAAACGGGGTTAGCCAGTTTTTTGATGACAATGTGGTAAAAGCTAACTTTTTAAAAAAGTAATCGGGGGAAAGAATGTCAGTTAAACAGGAAGAATCACCCAAGGCGCATGTGGAGCACGTTTACAAGAAATGCCCCCGGTGCGACACCTACATTGATTACAGCAGGGACTATTGCAACTGCCACGAGCCCATGCCCAGGAACGCCCCCGCGGCTCTTTTTACGGAGGACAATCCCAACCGGGACATACTGGCGGCTCCCATGAACGTGGAATCGGACACCGTAAACTGCATTGACTGCGGGTTAGGGTGTAATCTCTGCCATAGTTTTTTCTTTCTGAAAACAAACAGCCGCGGGTGGGGAGGGAAAGGCTGCCGGCACAAACAGGACAGCATTAAATGCACCTGCTGCCAGTTACTGATAAGCGACTTTTCAAGCAGAAATACCAGAAAGGACGGGAAAATTGATTTCCGGATTGACTACCAGGGGGTACTGCAAAAAGTACAAGACATCGTCAAGATGAGAAACGGGATAGTCGCGTGAGGATATTTATAACAGGCCAGGGCAAATACGCCAGCGCCATACCCTTAAAGACCGGGGAATATTACGACGCGGAACCGGCAATGACCGGAACGGACGCCCAGAACAGGGCGTTTCACGCGCTCCTGCAGGAATACTGGTCAAGCGGGATGCACAGCTATCCGTCAAAATCGTTTGAAGAATTCAGGGATTGTATTAAACGCGACCTGGGGGCGGGGTTTTCCGAGTACGTGTACATCACCCGAAACGGCAAGCGGGCAAAGAGCAAAGAACTGCCGGTCGATTACATGGTCTATGAGGGGGAAAAGTTTTTATTTGGGAAACTTAAATCCTGGGCTGATTACACGAAAAAAGAGCGCAGGGAAACCATCGACCGGCTGTTGTCCTCGATGTACCAGGCAGGAATCAATAGCCGGAAGTTTGAGGAAATCGTAAAAGGAATGCAGGGAGTATTTGACAATCAGGAAAAAAGCGGGTATACTTCATCCAGTTGACGGGAAGGCAGATATGAGCAATAGCGGACCCTAAAAAAAAGACTCCCAAACGGAAGCCGAAAAACGAGTTTAAGGGAACGGACCACGGCACCAGAAAGGGAGAAAAGCGCACCCGGGAATCCATAGAGAAGCAAAAAAAGGCCTGGGAAATCAAGCGGGCCGAGACCCGGATACTCGAAATATACCGCGAAAAGCTTCTAACGCCGGATGCAAAAGGCGTAATAGAGGCGGAAACATTCCTCTCAAAATATTTTGAATACGGAAAAAAACACCCCGCATCAAAACCAGCCGCATACATGGCCAAGGCCATGGGATTAGTCGAAGGATTACTGCAAAGGCTCGACAAAGACACCGAACGGCAGATTACCCAGGACCGAGACTTTTTAGAATACCGGCTCTTTAAGCAATTTTATGACAAACAGCGGGAAATCCTCTACGACCGGAATATTCAGCGGAAGATTATCTGTACGTCCCGCAGGTGGGGCAAGACGGAAACAGCCGCGGGAAAGTTTGTACTAACCGCGGTAGAAGGGGATGTCCCCATGTACTATATCCACCTTAACGTAACCAACGCCGTAAACCAGATGTGGAGAAAGGTTATCAAATATTCCGAAAGCATTGATTTACCGATCGAGAAAGAAGACCATACCACCCATGAAATACGATGGACGAACGGCTCCGTATTACGGTTCCGGGGGAATAATACCTCCGCCGAGGCCGATAAACTCCGGGGAGATCCCGCCCGGCTGGTCATCATCGATGAAGCCGGGGCCCAGCGCTGGATGCGGTATTTAGTAGATGATGTCCTTTCCCCCATGTTTGCCGATTTCGGCACCAGGGGGGAACTAATAATTCAGGGAACGCCCCCTAAAATCCCCAAAACCTTTTTTGAAATGCTCTGGGACAAGAGCGGGTACAAAAAATATGCCGGGAATATTTTTGACAATCCCTTTATACCCGAAGGATATTTGGAAGGCTACCTTAAAGAAAGAAAAATCTCCATGGAAGATCCCTTTATTCAGCGGGAATACCTCGGGGTCGTGGGAGCCTATGATACGGAAGCCATGATATACCGGGTCCGCTCCTATCATACGGAAACCCCGGCATACAGGATAACCGATATAGCGATAG
Organism: Treponema sp.; assembly: GCA_031266095.1. The sequence continues at coordinate 8,188 of JAISBR010000095.1, forward strand.
GCATAGACTACGGACACCAGGACTGTAACGCCATTATAGGGCTTGCATTTAACCGTGAATCAGGCCAGGGGTATATCTTTTTTGAGGAGAAATTCAACAAAGAAGGATCGTCTTTTATCTGTGAAAGAGCCCTAGAGGCCCATAAGGAAGCACTTAAAATAGCGTCGGCAAACAATATGGACCGGGGAAAGATAGTGCTGGTTGCCGATACCAACGAAGAGAGCATTACCTTCGACATGGTGACCAAATACAATCTCCCGGCCCGGAACGCCTATAAGTATAACAAAGAGTACGCCATGGAACTGCTTGCCCGGACGCTCAAAGAGGGGCAGATAACTATGGTTAAAGACGGAACCCTGGACCAGGAGCTTGGAGGCCTTATCTGGTTCCGGGATGAAGAAGGGCACGTTATCCATGAAATAGACGATGTCTACGGGGAACATCCGGACGCCGGGGACGCGCTCTTATACGCCTTTAGAGAATACCGCCATATCTGTAAAGACACGTCCCTTGAAATACCCGAGGAAGAGGACCCGTTTAAATATCTTCCGAGGAGAAGGAGCGGACTCTATGGCTAAAAGCTACGCCGATAAAAACTATGCCGAACGATACGCAGAGGGAATAAAGAAATCACCACAATCATCCCGATACCGCAACCAGGGATACAATCATACCGACCCGTATACCGCAGACCAGCGGAAAGAGAGTTATGATAAGTGGAAACTGAAACCAAAGCCCTATGACGGCGGTCCCCAAAGTACACAGCATGGAAGGGTCTCAAGTTCATGGCTTACCCACCTGGGATATAATAACCATACGGGAGAAGCGGAAGCAAAATTCAAGGGGACCAATGCTATCTTCTACTACAAAATGCCCTATGAGACATTTTTAGAATGGCTGAACAGCCCCAGTAAGGGTAAATGGTTGCACGAATCGGGATATATGCCCTTTCCCATGTACCGGCAGCAAGGCGGGACCCCGGCACAACACAGAACCGACGCTGCCGCCCAAAGGGCCCGAAAACGGGCGGCAAAATACCGTTGACAAACTTATATATGTTTGACATAACTATATTAAGGCGGAAAGGATATTCCTATGTTTATTGACCGCCTGTCTGACCAGCCCTCTTTCCATAAAAAACGGAATCCCCTTGACTATGAAGACCTTGAAAATAAGCCCGCCATAGACGGAAAACCCTTACACAGCGATACGACATCGGAAAAACTGGGGCTTGCGACAAAAGAAGAGTTAAACGCGTATGTCAAACTAAACAGCGAAACTACCCAGATTATCGATTCCGATATAGCCCTGGCAAACGGTAAAAAGCTTCTGGGGGTCAAGAAAGATACCGCCCAGGCAAACTTGCTTTCGGTCGGCGATTACGGAACCTATGAACAGA
>JAISBR010000150.1 GCA_031266095.1 Treponema sp.
ACGACATGCGCGGCTTTTTTCCACTTTGCCATCGTTTCTTCTCTCTCTGGCATTATGGCATAGCCGACCAGCACATGACCACCGCCATAGGCGGTGGTTTTTTAAGTCTTAATAAAACAACGCCACATAACGCACGGTTCCTGTTCCGCGTCTCGGGGCACCTGGCGCGGGGGGCAATGGCGCGGCGGAATTGCAGCCTAAAAAGTTAGTTCTATAGAACCGAGGGGCCGAATCCGTAGCGCTGTAACCGAGCCGGGACCGAATACCGTTTCAATCATCGTACGGTAAGCGGTTAAGGTATCAAGGGGAAGGTAAACCTGAATGGTTCCGGCAAACCCCCCGCCGTGAACCCGTGAGGCTCCCCGCAGTTTATTTTTACGGAAAAAATTTTTTGTCAGCGCCAGGGCCGCGCTGAGGCCCTGGACTTCGAGGTGACGGGGGGAATACACGTTCTGTAGCAGTTCCCAGGAAGAGTCCCCGGATTCATTGACCAGTTCCAGATAGCGGTCTAATGCCCGCTGTCTTTCTTCTGTTCCGCCGGCCTTGTCCATGGCATCCAGAGCGGCGGTCATGGCGTCTACCCGCTCGTTTTCATCAAAAAAATGAATGGCCCGCAGCAGGGCCCGGTCTCCGGCTGCTTTACGCAGTTCCGATGCGCCGGCCAGTACGGTTTCCCGATCCAGTTCGCTCAGCACCGATTTACCGAAAAAAGCCGCCGCCGCTTTCATCTCCGCTGGAATGGCGGCGTAATCCGGGGTGAGGTCCGCGTGGCTTCCCCGCGTGTTTACCACGCAGAGTACACAGCCTGCCGCAGCCGGATCAAAGTTGATCCGCCGCAGCACAGGATCCTCGGAATTGGCGAAATCAATCGCTACCGCGCCACCCGAGGCGCAGGCGGCCTGATCCATCAGGCCGCAGGGCTTGCCGAAAAAGACATTCTCCGCAATCTGCCCGATCCGGGCAATTTCCAGGGCGCTCCGTTTTCCGTCCCCATAGAGACAGTCAAAAATCCGTCCCAAGAGGACCTCCACCGCGGCGGAGGATGAAAGCCCGGAACCGGGCAGCACAGTGGAATCAGCGTTAGCCGAAAATCCGCCGGTATTACATCCGCAACGATTCAACTCGGCGGTAATGCCCCGGACCATGGCCTCGGTCATTCCCTGTTCCTCCGCCTTTGGCTTGAGATCCGGCGCGCCCTCCGCGTCAGTCAGCTTCACCTTTACGTCGGGGTAACCGGTTGAACGGAAAAACACCGTCTTGTCCTTCCGGGGCCGTACAATGGCGGCGCTGTCCAATTGAATCGACGCGGCCAGCACCTTGCCCTGGTTATGGTCGGTATGGTTACCCCCCAACTCCGTCCTGCCGGGAGCGCTGAATACCCGCAGGTCTTCATCAGCCTCTCTGAGTTCCCCGGCGGGAAAATCATCCGGGTCCAGCATTTTCTCAATAAGGGTCCTATAGCGGCGCTGGGCCGCCTCTATTGCTCCGGGACCGTACAGCTCGGCAAAAATTTCCCCGCCGCGGGGGGAATCTATTTTCATTAAAAGTTCTGGTGAGGTCATGCTAAAAGTATGTACGCTAAACGCCTCTCTTGTAAAGTGAAAAACCATCCGGGTTTTGAAATAAGCTCGATTTCTACCGGTTTAAAAGTGGTCGTTGGTTATAACAGGATATACTTGAAATACAACTCGGAAATGATCAAAACTGGCAGGTAAAGTGAAAGCCGTAACCCTTATTTCCTTTTTTCCCGTGTTCGCCGCGGCGGCGCTGCTGCTTGCCGCCTGTGCTCTGTTTTCCGGCTGCTATACCCTCAAACAGGGAACCGTCATGCTGGGCTATCTGAGCCGGGCTGTTCCGCTGGAGTCGCTCCTTGAGACAAGCGCAGATAACGGAGGGGAAATTGCCGAGATACAGAAAAACCGCCGGTTTGTGGAACTGGTTCAGGATATCCGCCGCTTTGCCGCGGAAGAACTTGGCCTTAAAATGAGCAGGAATTATACTCGTTATGTACAATTAAACCGGAGTTACCTGGCGGCGGTGGTTTCCGCTTCGGCGCAAGATTCCTTCACCCGCCATGAATGGCATTATCCTGTGGTAGGCGCCATGCCCTATAAGGGTTTTTTCAATGTTGAGGATGCCCGGAAGGAACAAGCGAAACTTGAGAAAAAAGATATGGATGTCTGGATTCGGGGAGTGGACGCGTTCAGTACCCTGGGCTGGTTCAAAGATCCGCTCTATTCCTATATGCGGGATTATCCGCCGAACCGGCTCGCGGATCTCATCATCCATGAACAACTGCACGCGACGGTATTTATCAAGGGTCAGGTTCAGTTTAATGAAGAGCTTGCGGAATTTGTGGGCAGTGAAGGCGCCCGGCTCTACATGGAGTCCCGTTTTGGCCCGGATTCCGAAGAACGCCGGACGCGGCTTGACTCGGAAGCGGATAACAGGGCGTACATCGAATTTATCCGGGAACTGATTGCGGAATTGGAGATTCTGTATTCAAGCGGCGCGGACAGGGAGGAAAAGCTCCGGGAAAAGGAACGGATCATCAATGCCGCCAAGGAACGTTTTGACGCCGAATATGAAGGCCGTTTTAGCGGCGATAATTACCGGGGGTTTTCCCAATTGCCGGTGAACAACGCCTATCTGGAACTCTATCGGCTCTACTACGCGGAAGATAACTTTTTCGCGGCTCTGTATGAGCGTTCCGGCCGGAATCTCTCCGCTTTTATCGCCGCCGCAAAGACCATAACGAAAAAAGGAGATCCCAGAACACAGCTTGCGAAAGCCCTGGGACAGGAATAATTTAACAAAGGGCGCCACCGCTCCATGAAAGGCCCGCTCCGGCGGCGGTGGTATACTCCGCGTCTTCGGGGTACATAAATTCGATGCCGTATATGTCGGTGATGGCCGCAAGAACCTTCTGGCCGATGTGGTTACCGCTGCCGTTGCCGGTGACAATTACCCTGTTGGTATTCCTTGCCCTGGCGGCAAAGACCGAAAGCATACCGATAACCTGGTACACCATATTCACAATCGCCAGGGCAATATCCCCGCTGCCGGCATTATCCGACATTTTACCGAAATTGGCGGCGGTGGATTCCTTGTTGAGAAAACTGATATCCGTATCCATGATATCCTCAAGGAGCAGATCCACCTGATTCAAATTCCCCGTTTCGGCCAGATCCATAATGCCGCTGAATTCCGCTGTGGGGAGCAGTTTTTTCGCCAGCCCCAGAATGGTGCCTCCGCCTACTCCCGAACCACCGAAATGGAAAATACCCCGCTCGTTAGCCTCTATTATCGCGGTCCCTGTCCCAATATTGGAAATGATGATATTGTTCATTCCCGAAAGAAACATCCCGCCGATGCCGATAGCGTTAATCTCATCAACCCTGCTGGTAGGAATTCCAAAAATATCGTTTTTGATCTTGGAAGCCCCCGCGCCGGTGATCATGATCCGCTCTATAATGTCCATCCTGATGTTGTTTTCCAGGATCATCTTGCCAAAGGCGCCGGTGGCGGAGGTCACCGCGTCGGAAGCTCTGGTCTTGATCTTCCTGATCAGTTTTCCGTTCTCAATGGAAACCGCCTTGGTAGTGGTACTGCCTATGTCTATGCCGATGATCAAAGGGGACCTCCGTTCTGACTATTTGAACTCTTTTAGCCAAAGTATTACCATTACAGCCGGTGAATCAGCTGTTCCGTTTGACCGCCTTAAACAGCGCCTCACGGGTGATTTCGGTCCAGACCGGACGGCCGTGGGGGCAATGAGGGTCGGAGAGAGCCAGCGCTTCCTTTGCCAGGGCGAAGGCGCTTGTATCATCAAGGTAGTCGCCGTCCCGGACGGCCTGATGGCAGCAGAGGGTGGCGGCCCAGCGCTCGATCATGTTTTCTCCGGCTTTCCGTAAATCCAGGATTTTACGCACGGTTTCGGCGTCGCCCAGCCGCCAATCGGCGGGCAGGGCCTCTATACGCCAGCCGCCTTCATCTTTTTCAATCACCACCGCCAACCGGGCAAGCTCTTCCCGCTTTGTCTCAAGGAAGCGATCCTCCTCGTCGTTTTCTGTGTTAAAAGGGATGGGGGTCAGGAGTTCTTGTTTGGGTATGGGACCGGCGAGGAAGCGATTGTAGAGAATACGCTCATGGGCCGCGTGCTGATCAATGATGAAGAGTTTTTTCCCCCATTCAACCAGGATAAAGAGGCGGAAGGCCCTGCCTGCGTACCGGGGTTCTCCGAAGGGGGGGAATTCTTCCGCCGCCATACCGGCAGGGTCGGGACCGGCGTTATTCGTATAGTCCGTGTAGCTTGAGGGGATTTCCCCGTTGTTTAACCGGTCCTGAGTCCGGCCCGGCAGCGGCGCGAAAGCCGGCGGCTTTTCCAGCAAGGCCTCCATAGCCGCCAGCGCCCCACCCGCCATGTCAGCGGATGGCCCGGCGTTATCCGCAAAGACGGTACCGCCGTCGAACAGTGAAGCGCCTTCACCGGAAGCCGCTGAGGTTTCTCCCGAGCCGCCCGACAGGTTCCGCTCCGGCCCATTCCCCGCCTTGAGACTCAAACGACGGCAAAAATCCCGCAGTCCTGTACTGACGATATGGTGAATAGCGCCCTGGTCCCGAAAGCGGACCTCCCGCTTAGCGGGATGGATGTTAAAATCCGCCAGGGCAGGATCGATATCCACATAGACCGCTCCAACCGGGTGGGTGTTATTGGGAAACAAGCCCTGTGTTCCGTATTCCATGGCCTGCATCAACGAGTAATCCTGTATCCTCCTGCCGTTGGTAAACACATAGAGCATCCGCTTGTCATTACGCCTGAGTTCCGGGCTGCCGATTACAATGTCCACGGAAAAACCGGAGCCCGCGCTGTGGATCTCATGGAGGAAGGCCCTCTCACGGGTATCAAGGAGAGCGGCCGCGAAGCGTTCTCTCTTGGATTCCGCGGCGGGGAGAAAATCCCTGAGCCGGCCATCCTGGGTAAGACGGAAGCTGATCTCAGGAAAGGCCAGAGCTTTGTCGATGAAAACCTGCCGGCACAGGGCTGCCTCAGCGCCTTCCCGTTTTAAGAAGCGCTTGCGGGCGGGGATGGTGTCGTAGAGGTTGAGCGCCCGGACGGTACTGCCTTTGGTCCGCCGGGTACGTTCAAGACAGGGAGGGTAGTGTTCACCGGGGCCCACCTCAAGCCGCCATGCCTCCCTGCCGTCCGTGCTGCTGACAATTTCCAGCCGGGAAACCGCGGCGGCGGCGGCCAGGGCTTCTCCACGGAAGCCCAGGGTTTCGGCGCTGCTGAGATCGTCAAGAGAACGGATTTTGCTCGTAGCGTGGGTAAACCAGCAACATTCCAGATCCTCCCGGCCCATACCCTCGCCATCATCGACAACTTCCGCCTTTTTGCTGCCGCCTCCTTCAATGGAGACTTCGATGTTGGCGGCCCCGGCGTCAATGGCATTATCAAGGAATTCCCGAACCAACGCTGAGGGCCGGTCAATCACTTCACCGGCGGCAATCCGCCGGGCTTCCTCCGGCGGCAATACCCGAATACGGCTAAGGGATGTTGAAGCGCTTACGGCTTTACCGATGACAGCGTCATTTGCCACAGCTACTCCTCCGGCTCAAAAAGTTCCAGTTCAGGAGACTCGTCCGCTGCCGGTTCGGCGCTGTTCATCAGTATCTCAACACGGCTTTCGACTTTTTCCAAATCCTTTTCCAGAGTACGGGCCAGCTTGATTCCCTCCTCAAAAGCCGTGAGAGCCTCGTCCAGAGGGATATCGGTTTTTCGTATCTGTTCCCCCAATTCCTCAAGCCGTTCCAGTCGCTTCTCGAAATTCTTCATCGAGGTATCACCGCCTTTTGCGGCGTTTATCTTATTATTTGTCTTAGCGTTTGCTTTTGCCATAATTTCTCCTATGAGTTCACTTCCTCCGCAACCGCCGTGATGGTTCCCTCTAGCGGGCGGATGCTGAGTATGTCGCCGGGGCGGACCTCTTCCGCTTTACGGATGAGCCCACCGGTCCGTTGGCTGGTTACCATTGAGTAACCCCGCTCCATCACCGCAAAGGGGCTGCCGGCCTCAAGGACAGCAGCGGACAATTCCAGCCGGCGGCGGAGAGCGGTGACCCGTTCCGATAGGTTCCGTATCAGCGTCTCCCTGGCGTCGTCAAAACGGATCAACCGGGGCTGCAAAATAGTACGGAAACGGTATTCGAGATCTTGCAGGCTGAAGGGCTTGAGCAAGAGCCGTGCCTTTTCAAGCCGGGCCGACATCACCACCGTTATGTGTTTTACCAGCGCGCGGATCGTTTCCAGGGTCGTGACCCGGTTTTCGCTGACATGTTCCGCCGCGGCCGATGGGGTAGGGGCCCGCAGGTCAGCGGCGAAATCGCATAAGGACCAGTCAATCTCATGCCCCACAGCGCTCACCACCGGAATTTTCGATGAGGCAACCGCCCGGATTACCACTTCCTCGGAAAATGGCAGGAGGTCTTCCAGAGAGCCGCCTCCCCTGCCAACGATGAGTACATCCGCCAAGCGCCATTGATTGGCCTGCTCGATTCGCCGCGCGATAATCGGCGCGGCCTCGGCCCCCTGGACGGGCGTGGGGAGGATAATCACCCGGATCCCCGCAGCCCGCCTTTTCAGTATATTGAGAATATCCTGCACCGCCGCGGCGGTGGGGGAACTCACCACTCCCACTACCGAGGGAAAACGGGGCAGGGGCTTTTTCCGATCTTCATCAAACAGTCCCTCGGCGGCAAACCGCCGTTTCCGCTCTTCCAGCATAGCCAGAATATCTCCTGAGCCGGCCGGTTCCATTTCCTCACAGATAATAGAATAGCTTCCCCTGGGCGCGTACACCGAAAGGTTCCCCCTGACCAGCAGGAGCATTCCATCCTTAGGCGTAAAGGTAAGTGTCCGCAGCCGGTTCCTGAACATCACCGCGTCGATCTTTGCCCCGGCGTCTTTCAGGCTAAAGTAGAGGTGCCCCGAACTCGCGGGTCTGCAATTCGATAGTTCCCCCTCCACTATAAGGGAGGTAAAATTCCCCTCCAGACATCGGCGGATCCCTTCGGTGAGTTCCGATACGGTAAGTTTGCCTGAAACGTCCATTGAACATAGTATAGGGGAAACGAGTTATTAATGGAATATGCCCCGGAGCGGGCGGCGGGGCTCATTCGGAGATTATGGCTACAGCCTTTGGGAGGAGTGTCTGTCCCAGGGCATCGGCGTTTACTTCCTTATTTCGACTGCGAACCTTTGGTTCGATTCGACCTTGTGGTGCATTTTTCCTTTAAAGCACGATGCTTTTAGGAGAATTGTGATACCATAAAAAAGCCCCGCGGGACTGTTCCCACGGGGCCGCGCCATGGATGGCGCTGTACTCAGGCCGGCCGAGGCGGCCGATACGTTAATTAAAAGCCCGTATTGGTCGTGCTGTTGATATTGTCCCCCGGCCCCGCGGTGATGTTGCGCTCTTTGACGGGCGCGATGTTCTTAAACACCGCGTGGCCGTGGCCGCTGTTGCAGGTGTTGGCATTAGGGCCTCCATTCGAGCCGTAGAGGGTCCCCCCGGTCTTGATAAAGACCCCGGTCCCGCTGAATATATTTACCCCGCCGCCGCTGCCGGCGGTGTGGTTGTTGCTGATAACCCCGCCTTTCATGTAGAAGGTCCCGTTCAGGACACCCACGCCGCCGCCGTTGTAGGTGACGGTATTGCCGGTGATGGTCCCGTCTTCCATGGTAAAGGTCCCGCCGGGGTTGACCATCACACCGCCGCCTGTATTGCCGGTGATGGTCCCGTTCCGCATAATAAATTGCGCGGCGGCGCCGCCAACGATTACCCCAGAGCCGCCGGCTCCCCGCAGGGTAAGGTCCCGCAGGATAAGGGTCTGGTTTGCGACCACCGTAACCTGGCTGCCGTTGGAACCGAGGGCAAGGGATTCACCCGACCCCGTCTCCCCCCGGAGGGAAACGGTAAGGCCGGTGACTCCGCCGAAGTTCCCCGCGCCGAGACCGATAACATTGCCCCTTACGTCGACGCCATACTTCTGATCGTTACCGTTGCCGGTAATCACGGCAAGGGCGGTCTCCCAGGTGGGCTTGTCGTATACGACGAACACACCCACAACCGACGCGCCAACGCCGAAATCCTCGTCGCTATAGAGAATAGGATGGGGGGTAACCGGGCCGGTGGTAACCGCCGTACTCCGGTTACCGGTAAAATCGACCGCTTTGACGGTAAAGGTATACGCCGCGCCGTTGGGAAGGCCGGTCCAGGTGTAGGGCCGGGTTCCCTTGGGTACGTTCCTGGCCGGCCCGGGAATTTCGTTACACTCGATCTGGATATAATCCAGATCGGCGTCGCCGGGGTCCGTCCAGAAGAAGGCCGCGTATTCATCGCCGTAAAGGCTCACAAGGCTCGTCACCGGCCCGGGGGGTGTCGTGTCCAGGGGCGTCCCGGAGACGCTCACGCCCGGGCTCTTGTTGCCGCTGTGATCCACGGCGGTAACTGTAAAGGTATAGGTCACCCCGCCGGCCAGGCCGGTCCAGGTGTAGGTTCCGGGGGTTCCGGCCGACACGTTTACCAGCTGCGCCGGCCCGCTCAGGGGATCGCAGGTGATTTCCACATACTGCAAGTCGGTGTCGACGGGGTTGTCCCAGTTGAGTTCAACCGAACCGAAGCCGCCGTCGATAGCGCTAAGGCCCGACACGGCCCCCGGAGGCGTCGTGTCCTGGGTGAGTGACATCGAGACCGTTTTACCCCCGCTTGAGCCGCCGGCGACGGCTTTGACCGTAAAGGTATACGCCGTGTTGGAAAGGCCGTTCCACGCGGATTGTTCCGTTCCCTTGGGTACGCCGACCGGCCCGCCGCTGTAGTTATGCGTAATATCCGCCTGGTAAAAAAGGGAGCTGACCGGGTCCGTCCAGGAGA
>JAISBR010000181.1 GCA_031266095.1 Treponema sp.
GTTTATTTTAAAAATATTCCCATGCCGCTGGATGATTTACAAAAAACATACAATATACAGAACAGGGAATACGAAGCCAGCTATGCGGACATTTCCGTATTTCCTCTGAAAAACGATAATGGCCAGATGGAATATATGATGGCCCTGTTCATCATGAAGCTGGTGTACCCGGGGCGGGTGGAAATTGAAAGGGCAAAGCGGTACCTGGAAAACCATTGGCAGGATCCATTCAGTCTGGAGGTGACGGCGAAAGAGGCGGCCCTCAGTAAGGCGCATTTTTCACGGCTTTTCAAAAAGCATACCGGCGTAACGCCCCGTGCGTACTATCTCAATTTTAAAATGAAAAACCTGAGCGAGAAGCTCATAGACCCTAATCTGACCGTTGTTCAGGCTTTTGACGCCTGCGGTCTGGTATACGACAACAATTCCCTCAAGTTCTTCAAGGCAAAATTCGGCGTTTCTCCCAAGGCGTATAAAAGACAAAAAACCGCAAAATAGCATTATCCTTCATGTTTTTGAGATTTTTCCCCTTATTCGTATGGTGGGAACTTTATATTATCTACTTACAATCATGTAAACAGGAGCGATTCTAACAAAGAAAAGCCCTTGGAAGTCATTAGTTTTGACGTTAATCCCGAAAGGAGGAAAAAATGAAAAATTTTACCAATTCCAGAAAGAATTCCCTGAAGAAACCGGGGCTGTCCGGTAACCTCATTCGTCCGCGGCGAATAATTTTTAATTCCGTAGCGATTGTCATTGTCGTTGTATTGACGGCGTTTATCCTGATTGGATGTGGAACCCTTGGAGGAGTGTTGGGACAAACCCTTCCCCAGACCGCCGGGATCGATAATACCGGCAGGCTTGCCCGATGGCCGGATGCTACCCGCTGGGCCTATTTTGGTCTAAGCGGCTTAAGCCAGCCTTCAGGTACTTTAGTTGAAAGTATTGATAATCGTACAGACAGGCTGGGAGTCAATCTGAGCCATGCAAATATTATGCACTATGAAAATCTATTAAACCAGACAACACTCTTACTCGTAAGTGCCAAACATGAGACGCCTGACATTCAGGCCGCTTACAGGCGTGATACTTTTGAGGCAGTAATCGGTACGAATTTAATTACGGTTGATATGGAATTTAGGGGGGGAAGTAGCGATATTCTTATTACCGTATATCGAGAATAGGAAGAGAGCTGCCAACCGGCGGAAGACAAGATATGCCATTTTGTTGACAGAATATACTGGTTTTAGGACAGAATTCACCATTTTGTCCCCATAATAAGGAAAGACCTATGGCAAATAACGGCGAACCGGGGCCGTGGGGGCCAATGTTTTCTTCGGTTGTTCCGTAATGAAGCAAAAATATTAAAACAGGTATTATTCCCACCCCATCCCCCGCGTCCATGGTGGGGGCCGGTTTGAACAATACGGCGGCGCCTTAATACCGAAAAACCGAATCGTGTTGGCGTAGGTTTCAGCGGCTAATTGTTCCGGGGCCTTATCCTGGGCACAGGCGATAAAGGCGGCGATGTGGGGAAGAAAGCGCGGCTCGTTGCGGCCACTGCGGGGTTTAGCCGCGCCGGCTGCGGGCGATAAAGCGGGACACGGCAGGCTGCGGGGCAGCAGATACGGCGCGTCGGTTTCCAGGAGCAGCCGATCGGCGGGAATGCGCTTTACCAGAGAGACAAGGTGACCACCCCGGCGCTCATCGCAGATCCAGCCGGTAATGCCAATATGGCAGCCCATTTCAAGGTTGATTTCCAGTTCTTTTATGCCGCCGGTAAAACAGTGAACCACCACGCCGGCAAGTTTTGGGCGGTATTTTTTCAGAACAGCGGAAAAATCCTCAAAGGCGTCCCGCTCGTGGAGAAAGACGGGTTTACCCAGTTCCGCCGCCAGCGCGAGCTGTTCCTCAAAACACCGGCGCTGGGCGGCGGGGGGCGAGAAATTGCGGTTATAATCAAGGCCGCATTCCCCGATGGCGACAAACTCCTCGCAAACGGCTAATTCCCGCAAACGCCGCAGGACCGCCGCGTCCCAGCTTTTCGCGTTATGGGGATGGACGCCGGCTGTGGCCCGGCATTCGCGCGGGTGGGCATGGACAAAATCGAGGGCGGCGGCGCTGCTTTCAAGACTGCTGCCGGTGATGACCAGGGGACTCACCCCGGCGTCTTGAGCCGCTCTGAGCACCGCTTCCCGGTCCCGATCAAAAACAGGGTTCATAAGGTTGACGCCTATATCAATAAACTGCATTATTAAGTATAGTCGCCGTTTTGGATTCGGGAATAGGTCCAACCGGATAGAGAGCCGCATTTACAAAAGCAGGCTGTTTTGGAGGTTCTCATGTACAGTGTGGGAATTGCGTATCTGCTCTGGTTAATCTCCGGTTGCGGAGCTTTGGGGTTCCATCGTTTTTATCTGGGGAAGATACCTACCGGCATACTCTGGATGTTTACCGGCGGGCTGGGCATGTTCGGCTCGATTTATGATTTTATCACCCTGCCCGGCCAGGTCAGGCAGGCGAACATTCGACAGGCCCTCTATGACGATCAGAACCCTGTTAACTACGGCCGGTTATGGCGGCATATTAACGACGGTGAAGCCCGCATTCTGCGGGAAAAGGAAACCGTCGAGCGGATCCTTCTCAAGCTGGCCAAGGAAAACAAAGGCGTCATTACAGCCAGCGAAGTAGCGCTGGCCGCGAATATCTCCATTGAGGACGCGAAACGGGACCTGGATATACTCGTTTCCAAAGGTTTCGCCGAACTGCGGGTCCGCAAGTCCGGTACGCTGGTCTATACCATTCCGGATCTTATGGACCGCGACGAGCCGTTGGAAGATTTTTAATTCAGCGCCGGCCGCGATATTACCCGGATTAGAGTGAATCACCTGTCTTTTGAGCGCCGCGTCAACGCCGCTTTGCTCATCATAGTATTCTTTTCGATGTTATTTCCCGGCTGTTCCGGTAAAAGCGGGATCGTGGGTGAATCCGACGGCGGCGCGGCGGCGTTCCCTGCGAACGCCGTTCCTGACGCCGGGTTTACCGCGGACTGGGAGCGGGCCGTCCGCCTTGCCGCTTCCCTGGATGACCGCCGCCTTGCCGCACAGATACTCATGTCCGGCGTTGACGGCAGGGGAACCCTGGAACCGGATATGCGGGTACTGCTGGAGGAATGTCCCGCAGGGGGAATAATTCTTTTCAGGTATAACCTTGATACTGATAATGCTATGATACGGAGCCTTATCAGGGAGAGCGTGGATCTTATCGCCGCACAGATCCGTGACGGCATTAAACCGGAGGGAGAAACAGTATGGCCGGGCATCCCCCCTTTGGTGGCGGTGGATCATGAGGGAGGATCGGTGAACCGCTTCAGGCCGGGTGTGGCAGCGCTGCCGCCGGCAGGAAGCTATTGGGAATTGGCCCAGGAAGAGGGGCCGGACAAGGCTATCGATCAAATAGAAGCGGACAGCCTCAGCGCCGGACTTGCGATTAAAGGCCTGGGTATTAATTGTAATCTGGCGCCGGTGGCTGAACTTCTGAGCGCCCGCAATCGAGATTTCCTGGATGACCGCTTATATGGAGCGGAACCGGCTTTTACCGCCGATGCCGCCGGCGCCTTTATCCGGGGAATGGAACGAGCGGGGCTCATCTGCGTCATAAAGCATTTTCCCGCCAGCGCCGGACCTGACCCGCACCGCTTTTCCGCAATACTGCGGGATGACACGGCGGCTCTGGACGAACTGACCGCCCCTTTCGCGGCGCTGATCCGTAATGGGCAGGCACGGGCGCTCATGATCGCCCATACGGCGGTTCCGGCCAGAGACAGCGAAAATATCGCCAGCCTTTCCGCGCGTATCATGGACGGCTGGCTCCGAAATGAACTGGGCTTTGAGGGCATTATCATCAGCGACGATTTTTCTATGACCGCCGCCAAAACCACTCTTGGGGATAACGCCGCCGGCCGGAGTCTCAGTCCTGAGACGGCTGTCGTGCGGTCTTTGGCCGCCGGCGCGGATATGGCGCTGGTGTGGCAGCCGGATATACGGCGGACTCACCGGGCAATCCAGGCGGCACTGGCCGCCGGCGTGCTTTCCCGCGATCGGCTGAGAGAAGCGGCGGCGCGGATCATCTTTGAAAAGATACGGATGGGATTGCTTGATGGGGAATGATATAACTTCGCGGATTCTCTACCTGAGCGGAGCCTGCGCGGTGGTCAATAAATTAAGCGGCGAGGCGGTTGAGGGGGCCGGGCCGGGCATGGGAGATCTGCCCCGGCTTTTGGCCGCCGGGTTAACCGCAAATGGCAATGTACCCGACAAACTCAGCCTTCCGGCAGCGGTCCACCGCCTTGATGTTCCCGTAACCGGCTGCGCGGTATTCGCCCTGACCCGTCCCGCGCTCAGGTTTCTGAACGCCGTTTTTAGCCGGGATACCGTCTTTGTCGCCGAAGGGTCGGATGAACCGCCTGTCCCGGCGGTGGAAAAACAGTACTGGGCTATCCTTGAAACGCCGCCGGATGCAGGGACCATTCCCGCCGCCGCTACGCTCCGCCACTGGGTACGCTTTGATTCCCGGCAAAACAAATCCATTGCCTATGACACGCCGGGACCGGGACGGAAAACAGCCGTTCTCAGATACCGCCTCATCGGCAGGGGACGGAACTATCTGTTTCTTGCCATAGCGCTGCTCACCGGGCGGCATCATCAGATCCGGGCCCAGCTTGCCCGGCTGGGATTACACATCAAGGGGGATCTTAAATACGGGGCGAGACGCAGTGAAAAAGAGGGCGGTATCAGGCTCCATGCCCGCTCGCTTTCTTTTCCCGGCCCTTCCGGCGGCGGAGAGCGGATCAGCGTGGCGGCCGAACCGCCGCTACGGGATAATCTCTGGACGGCCTTTGAGGAAAGTTTTAATACTTCCGCGGCAGAAAGCGGAGAAAATTGAGCAGCGGTTCATCCCAGGTTTCCGCTGTCTCACGCTCGGCAAGAAAGCGCCGGTACAAATTGGTAATATGGTCTTTGATCTCCGCCGCGTCCGCCGAGGACAGCCCGGCGTGCGGTGCGGCCGAGGGGCGTACCCTGGCGTTAACCGGAGGACGGCTGTTGCGCCTCACAGCGGCGTTCCCTGGTTCCTCCGCTGCGGCCGGCGGCTCATCAAAGAGCCGGGCGGTAAAGGCCGCAGCTTCCGCGGGCGGGAACAAATCCGGATCAAAGCAGATTATGGCGTAGAGGGCTGCCGCTATACAGTTCACGCTGTGCTGTTTCACAAATAAAATGGCCCGGGTGATCGCCAGCGCGCCTTGTCTCATTTCCTCAATCTGCGGGGCAAGAGCCTCCGCGTCTCCAAAAGAGCGGATAATGGCGGCAAATTTGGTCCAGGTTCTGATCACCACCATCACGTGCAAACTGGGGATGCACATAAGATGCGGGTCTACCAGATGTATCAGGAGAAAGCGGGGCCGGGCAATGTAGAAGGGCCGCCTGGTAGTGGAAAGATTTTTGGTATACGCCTCCGCGGCAAAGGCGTAGAGTTCTCCCATGGACACGATAAAATCCCTGACCGGCTCGAAAGCCCGGCGGCGGTATGTGTGAAACAGAAAAGAAAGCATCCGCACCCAGAAAGAAACGAAGTCAAGGTATACCGTTATCCACGCGGGAACAAAGGGAATCTTGCGGTCCAGTTCGTGATCCACGGAGGTAACCGGGACCCGTCCCGGCAGCAGGGCCGCCCGGTATTGGCGAAAGAAAAAGTTACGGAAAATCGACGCCACGCACCGAAAACCGGCGCGGCGTACAGACGGAACGCAGAGTGTTTTGAAACAGGCATAAGCTGGTGTTTCATCATAGATGCTTTTATTGCCGGCGCTGCTCATGTATGGGAATGATACCATACGGCGCCTGGTACTGTCAGCCGCTTCTCCGGCGGCCGGGAGCCTGTTGCGCTTGTGGGCTTTTGCGTCACTTTGTGCCACAAAACCCCGATTAATGGGCTCTTTATGGAGTTTGCAGGGTAAAAAATCGCCTGTCAGGCGATTTTTGGAGGTTTTATGCACGAAGTGCAACAAACTCCTAGGGTAAGGTCATTTACTTTTTGACATAGGCCGTGTCAAGGTCTTGAAACAGGCTAATCGCGCCGCTTTCACTTTGCTGCGTACGCGATGCCGTCGCCACCCACGGCGACAAGCGTATTATTGCCACAGGCGATGCCGGCGATACCGCAGCCCGGGGTGAATCCGCTGATCGGCGCCGGGGTCCAGTGTATGCCGTCCGGGGAAGTCGACAATATGCCGTTGTAGCCCCCGGCGGTGAACTTCCCGTTGGCAAAACCGAGTGCTTTTTCGTACCAGACAGCGATACTGATTACGCCGTCCGGTACTGCCTGCGGGCTCCAGTGTACGCCGTCCGGGGAAGTCCCGACGTTGCCGAGCCAGTCCAGGGCGACAAACTTCCCGTTGCCATAGGCGACGCGGTCGATACTGTTGTAAGCCGCGCTGCCGAATGTACCGCCCGGCGCTGCGGTCCAGGTTTCGCCCTTGTCGGCGGAATACGCCGTTGCGCCCCTGCTGCCGTCGCTGCCCACGGCAACAAACGTTCCGTCTCCGGAGGCGCCGCCATGGGCGATACTGTAGATGCCGGAGAATATGCCGCTGAGATCCACCGCGGTCCAGTGTACGCCGTCGGCGGAATATGCCGCCTTGCCGCCGGAGCCTCCGGCGATAAACATTCCGTCGTCCCCGGCGCCGCCATGGGCGATGCAGTAGATGTCGGAGAATATGCCGCTGAGATCCACCGCGGTCCAGTGTACGCCGTCGGCGGAATATGCCGCCTTGCCGCCGGAGCCTCCGGCGATAAATGTTCCGCCGCCATAGACGATGGCATGGATCCAGTGCGCGGCAGGGTCATAACCGGAAAATATGCCGCTGAGATCCGCCCTGGTCCAGTGTACGCCGTCGGTGGAATACGCCGCCGTATCCGTAGCTACGGCGACGAAGTTTCCGCTGCCAAAGGCGACGGCGTTGAAGTGGCCGTCCGACGCGCGGTCCCGCACCTTTTTCCAGCTTGTACCGGCGGAACTGCCGCGGCCGGGACTGTGGATACTGCCATCGCCGGCGGGGTTGGGGCAGCCGGCAAGAGTCAAGGGGAATATCGGCGCCATACACTGTCCGGCCGGTATTCTTTCGGATATATAGTTACAGAATTACCCGGGGGGGGGGGGGTGGGGGGATACATAACGCTTGCATTGGGGACTGCGGCTTGCGTGTATAAGTAGGGCGCATGGTACACAGTACAATAAGCATAGATAGAAAGAATGATATGCTGCGGTTTTGCCTTCTGTCAACCGTAATAGTATATTGTAGTATTTTTTAACAGGATGTATCCCGGTGCTGCTCCTATACCTTGTATATTTTGGAGAGGCATAGTACAATAAAAAAAGAATTTTTATAATTCTATACGGGATAGGAGTTACTATGCTTGTATTGTTTACTGGTATTACTCCAATTAACGGGCTTTGGGTTTGCTTTGTATCAAAACAGTCCAAAATTTGGCGAGAGTGGTGAAATTGGTAGACACGCCAGATTTAGGTTCTGGTGCCACAGGCATAAGGGTTCGATTCCCTTCTCTCGCAAATACCGGATATATTAAACGTAAAGAGGAATAGTGTGGCCGTAACAATGGAAATCACCCGCCTTGAAAACTCAAATGTAAGGCTGAATTTGACCGTCCCCAGGGATGAAGTCCGCTCTCAGTACCAGGATCTGTTAAAGGACTATGTTAAAAAGGCCCAAATACCGGGCTTTCGGAAGGGAAAAGTCCCCCTGGAAGTGTTGGAACGAAAATTCGGAGAGGCCCTCAAGGATGAGGCCCTGGGCCAGATCCTTGAATCCGCGGTTACCGGGATTTTTAAGGAAGAACGTCTGCCCCGGGAAGACTGGCCCCTCCCCTATTCCTCCCCGGTGGTGCAGGATAAGCCCCGGCTTGATTTTGAACAGGACCTGAGTTTTTCAGTGGTGTACGATGTGTTCCCCAAAGTCAACCTGGGCCAGTGGAAGGGGCTTGAGGTTGAGGTTCCCGTCGCGAGCGTCACCGAGGAAGACCTTAACCGGGAATTGGAAGTGGTTCGGGAACGGAACGCCGTCGTGCTGGACCGGGACGACGGGGCGGCGGCGCAAACAGGCGATGTGGTCACTGTGAATTACTGCGAAATCGGGGAAAACGGCGAAGTTCTGGTCGATTCCGAGCGGGAGGATTTTGTCTTCACCCTGGGTTCCGGCTACAATATCTACCAGTTTGATGATGAAATAACCGGAATGAAAAAGGGCGAAACCAGGGAGTTCAGCAAGACTTTTCCCGCAGATTTTGAGGATACTGATCTGGCGGGGCAAAGCAAAAAAATACAGGTAACACTCACCGCGCTCAAAGAGAAAAAACTCCCCGATCTTGACGATGATCTGGCCCAGGATGTGGATGAACAGTTCAGTACCCTGGACGATCTCAAAAACAGCATCGGGGAACGGCTGAATAAAAACCTTGAGACCCGGCTTACGGAGCTCAAAGTCAACGGTCTGATGGAAAAGCTGATAGAAACGACCCCGATAATTCTTCCGGAATCCATGATTCGGGAAGAAGTTGAGGGCCGTCTCCAGAATACGGCAGAGCGGTTAAATATCGATACCAAAGTAATTATGAGAATGCTGTCCACAGCAGGAAAAGATACGGTCGATGGGGCCAGGCGGAAGTGGTATTCGGCGGCCGAACGTTCTCTGCGTTCCCGGCTGATTATGGAAACCCTCATAAAAGAACAGAAACTTGAGGTCAATGACGAAGAAGTGGCAAAACATCTGGAAACCATGGCCGCCGAGTCCGGGGCCACACTTGAGGAGGTGAAAAAATACTATCAAGAGGATGATGAGAAAGAAAGCCTTACACAAGAGCTCAAAGAACGGAAATTTTTCGATGTTTTATTGGCGGAAAACACCATAAGACCAGGTAAAGAAATGAATTATCTGGACCTAATGAATTATCTGGACCTTATGAGGAATAATGAGTAAATTATATTTATGAATGAAAAAATGAATAATCTTGTTCCTGTTGTGGTGGAACAGACCGGCATGGGAGAACGTTCCTATGACATCTATTCCCGGCTTCTTAAGGATCGGATAGTGTTTTTGGACGGCGAGATCAATGATCTCTCGGCGGATTTGGTAGTAGCCCAGCTCCTCTTCCTGGATGGGCAGGATATCGACAAAGACATTAACCTCTATATCAATTCTCCCGGCGGCTCGGTTACGGCGGGTCTTGCCATCTATGATACCATGCAGTATGTAAAGTCCGACGTGCAGACCATCTGTCTGGGCCAAGCCGCCAGTATGGCCGCCCTTATTTTGACCGCCGGCGCGCATGGCAAGCGGATGGTACTTCCCTCTTCCCGTGTGCTCATCCACCAGCCCTGGGGCAGCGCTCAGGGACAGGCCAGGGATATCGGGATTCAATCCAAGGAGATTATCCGCCTTAAGAAGATGACCATAGATTACTTTGCCGAACATACCGGTAAGAGTATTGAACAAATTGCCGGCGATATGGAACGGGATTTCTATATGCCGGCGGAAGATGCTGTTGCCTATGGAATAGCGGATTCGGTATTAACGAGGGGAAAAAATGGCGCGGCTTCGTAATGGTCCCGGCAATTTTGAGCGTGTCTGTTCGTTCTGCGGAAAAAGCGCGGACATGGCCCGCAGACTCATAGCCGGCCCCAATGATGTGTTTATCTGCGACGAATGCGTGGAAGTTTGCCGCAAGATCCTCTCCGAGGAAGATCATGAGCTTTCCACCCAGTTTACCGGTGATATTCCAACTCCCAGGGAAATCAAGGCCTATCTCGATCAGTTTGTCATCGGCCAGGACACGGCAAAAAAGGCCCTGTCGGTGGCGGTGTATAACCACTACAAGCGGATCGCCAACCCCTCCAAAGAGAACGAAGACGTAGAAATCGAGAAATCCAATGTGCTCCTCATCGGGCCCACGGGAACAGGCAAAACCCTGCTCGCCAAAATCCTGGCGAAGAAACTCAAAGTGCCCTTCGCTATTGTGGATGCCACCACCCTCACCGAGGCGGGCTATGTGGGTGAGGACGTGGAGAATATCCTCCTCAAACTCATCCAGAATGCGGGCAGTAATATCGCCGCCGCCGAGCGGGGCATTGTGTATATCGACGAAATCGACAAGATCGCCCGCAAGGGGGAGAATGTCTCGATAACCCGCGATGTATCGGGCGAAGGGGTACAGCAGGCGCTCCTCAAAATAATCGAGGGGACCGTCGCATCGGTACCTCCCCAGGGCGGGCGTAAGCATCCTAACCAGGAGATGATCCGCATCGACACCACGGATATCCTCTTCATCTGCGGCGGCGCTTTTGTGGGGCTGGATAAACTGATCGCCCGGCGGGTGGTACAGCATCCTATGGGTTTTGGCGCGGATGTCAAAGGCGGAGAGAAAAGCCTCAAAGAGCTGTACGATGCCCTGCATCCGGACGACCTTATTCACTTTGGCATGATCCCCGAGTTCATCGGCAGGCTTCCAATCACGGTGAGTCTTGAGGAACTCAAGCGGGAGGAACTCAAGAGGATCATCACCGAGCCTCGGAACGCCATTGTAAGACAGTACCAGGCATCCTTTGCCATTGATGATGTCAAACTTGAGTTTACCGACGGCGCGATTGACGCCATTGCTGATATGGCTATCAAACAAAAAACAGGCGCGCGGGGACTGCGGGCAATCGTGGAAAAACTCATGACCGATATTATGTTTGAAATACCCTCAATGAAGGGGGGAAAACGGGTGATCATCAGTCAGGAAGTGGTGGAAAAATCCAAAACTCCCCTAATTCAGTCTCTTCAAAAGAGCGCATGAATCTTAACAGGACCATAAAGCGGGGAGGCCTTTTTTGAAAAGTAATGGAGACTTCAAAAAAACAGGCGTCTCCAGGCTGATGTCGGGTTTAAAAAACAAGACTTTGCTGCGGGATTTTGCTTTTCCTGCGGGCCGTATCAAAAATCACCCGACTGAGGATTTTCCCCTCCTCCCCCTGCGGGAGTTGGTGCTCTTTCCGCAGACGGTGGTTCCTATTTTCATTACCTACCGTCCCGGCATAGCCGCCCTTGAGGAAGCCCTGCGCAGGGATACCCGGCTCTTTGTCGCCTGCCTGAAAAAGCGGGAGCCAGGCTCATTGGCCGGAGATGAACCCTGGCCGGTAGGCACCGTTATGCGGGTTGTTCAGCACCTGAAACTTCCGGACAATACTTTCCGGGTAGTGCTTCAGGGCGAATACCGGGGGCTGATTCAGGCCCGCGAATCCAGGGGGGATTTTTCCTTTGTCCGGGTAGAGCCTCTCGAAACCGAAGGCTTTGAGGATCCTCCTAATCCCGGTGAAGCCGCTCTCCTGAGGGCGGTTCAGAAGTCTTTTATTCAATACGCGGAGCTTTCAAAAAAAATCGGTACCGACACTATTTCGGCGGTGGAACGGACCGAGAATCCCGAACGCCTGTCAAACCTTATCTGTAACTCAATTGTCGTTAAAACGGAAAAGAAGATTGAACTTTTGGCGATAACCGGCGCCAGGGAGCGTCTTGAGGCGATTCTTGAAACCCTGGAACTGGAAAATGAAATTTTTGGCATCCAAAAAAACATCTCCGGCAAGGTTAAAAGCCAGATGGAAAAAAGCCAGCGTGAATATATCCTCCACGAACAGCTCAAGGAAATAAACAAAGAGCTGGGTAAAGACAAAACCGAGGATGAATTCGCAGACCTTGAAAAAACTATCGCCGATAAAAACCCTCCCCCGGAGATAATGTCGAAGGCCGGCAAGGAAATCGCCCGCCTGCGTAAGCTCCAGCCCTTCTCCCCCGAGGCGGGCGTGCTCCGGACTTACCTGGAATGGATATCGGATCTTCCCTGGAGCGACTACAGCCCGGACTCAGGGGACCTGGCCGAGGCAGAAAAGATCCTCAATGAGGATCACTTTGACATGCGGAAAGCCAAGGACCGGATATTGGAATTCATCGCGGTCAGGCTGCTGCTGGCGGAAGCGCCTGTTTCGGGTGAAGCGTTGCCGGATGATTCAACGGCGAATAACGAGGCTGCGGAAACGCCGCATGATTTTCCGGCGGAGGATGACTCGTCTGAGACGATGCCGGACACGGCGTCTGAGACGGCGCCGGAAACGGATAAGCCGGCGGCTGTGGCGTCTCCCGCAGCGTATAACACGGAAAGTTTTCACCTTGAAGATCCCGTACCGCCGGCCACGCCCGCTTCACTGTCCGGCGTTCCACTATGGAACAGCCCGGAACGAACCGCGATAAAAGGCCCGATTCTCTGTTTTGTGGGCCCACCCGGTACAGGAAAAACCAGTCTCGGAAAATCAGTGGCCCGTGCCTTGGGACGGCGCTTTGTGCGCATCTCCCTGGGCGGGGTACGGGACGAGGCGGAGATTCGGGGACACCGCAAAACCTATGTCGGCGCCCTGCCGGGCAGGATCATCCAGTCCATGCGGAAGGTGGAAACGGTCAATCCCGTGTTTTTGTTAGATGAAATCGACAAACTCTCAAGTGATTTCCGGGGGGATCCGGCCAGCGCCCTGCTTGAGGTACTGGACCCGGAACAGAACGCAACCTTCACAGATCACTACATGGAAGTTCCCTATGATCTTTCCAAAGTCCTCTTTATTACCACCGCCAACTCGCTGCATACCGTCCCCCATCCCCTGCTGGATCGTATGGAAGTTATCGAGATCCCCGGCTACGGAGAGAACGAGAAACTCACCATTGCCAAACAATTTTTGGTGCCCAAGGAGCTGAGGGAAAACGGCTTTGCCAACGCGAAGATAATTTTCAAGGACGAGACGCTTCGGGACATTATCCGCTACTGGACGATGGAGTCCGGGGTGCGGAGCCTTGAGCGGGAAATAGCCCGCTGCATCAGGCGTATTGCCCGTGGAGCGGTAAAAAAAGGATACGGTACGCCGGACAAACCGATAAGCTCCTTCAGGAAAAATGTCCAGCCGGCAGACCTTGAAAAGCTGCTGGGCCGGCGGAAATACAAAAACGATGTGGTGTTTAAGGAAGCCCGGATCGGCGTAACCTATGGACTTGCCTGGACCGAAACCGGAGGCACTATGCTGCCGGTGGAAACTACCCGTTTCGAGGGATCAGGCGAGCTTGTCATCACCGGCAACCTGGGGGACGTGATGAAGGAAAGCGCCCGAATCGCCCTTTCATACTTACGCAGCGCCCAGGACCGTTATGAGTTTCTGGTAAACGATGTGGGAAAAACCGATTTTCATATCCACGTCCCCGAAGGGGCCATTCCCAAAGACGGCCCCTCCGCCGGTATCACGCTGGCTTCGTCCCTGCTCTCCACTCTCTGCCAAAAGCCCCCTCACCCCGGCGTAGCCATGACCGGCGAACTTACCCTCACCGGCCGTGTCCTCCCCATCGGCGGCCTTAAGGAAAAGCTCCTTGCCGCCATCCGGAACGGCATGGACAGAGTACTCCTCCCCAAGGACAACCGGGAAGATTGGGCCGAATTGGACAAGGATGTTCGGGACGCGATAGCGGTTGATTTTGTGGAAAACGCGGACGATGTATTCAGGCTGCTCTTTGACGAGGGGATTTTGAGGAATGGGAAACCGAGAGGGCCGGGGAATAAGAGCCGCAAAAAGCAGTGATTTGAAGGCGTGTTTCCGGCGGTTACGCCTGCCGGCTCGGCGGGGACCTCCCCGGCTGAACAAGTAAATTATTTCGAACCACAGGTTCGCGCTCTGCTCCGGGGAGGCTCATCCCCGCTTTTCGTACCAAACCAGTCCATACTCTTGCCGAAATACCTCAAATAAGGGATACTAGGAGCCTGTTGCACTTGTAGATTTTTGCGGCACTTTATGCCGCAAAAACCCCGATTAACGGGCTCCCTACGGAGTTTGCAGGGTAAAAAATCGCCTGTCAGGCGATTTTTGGAAATTTTATGCGCGAAGCGCAACAAACTCCTAGGAAAACCGGAGGGTGGATGAAAATGAAGACTGTCTTGGTGGTAGATGATTCCAGGATTATGCGGAATATTGTCAAAAACACTTTTTCTTTGATGAAAATTCCGTGCCAGTTTATAGAAGCCTCAAACGGTCAGGAGGCCTTGCTGCAGCTTCAAAGCCACAAGATCAATTTAGTGCTCTTAGATTGGAACATGCCGCAGCTTTCGGGAATTGATTTCCTCAAACAGGCGCGGGCCCAGCCGGAATACGCGAAATTGCCAATCATCATGATAACCAGCGAAGCGGCAAAATATAACGTTATTGAGGCTCTGAAAGCCGGGGCTACCGATTATATTATCAAGCCGGTGAACGAACGGAATTTCAGGGACAAGCTGGCTAAAATCGCGTTGTGATTAAATAGACTTGTTCAGAAACTTCAGTTCCTGAACAATTTTCATATTTTTAATAAGGAATGAACTATGGAAAAGTATATTCAGCCTTTTGTTGACGTATGTAAGAGTGTCTTTAAGGACTTTGTAGGGACAGAGCTGACCGAGGGGCGGCCTTATTTCGCCGATACCAGTTCGGTGTCGGAATGGGATATTTCAGCGGTTATCGGTCTGACCGGAGAGGCCCGGGGGGCGGTGGTCATTTCCATGAAAAAAGAACTGGCCATCGCGCTGACGGGGATGCTCACCGGTTCCGAACATACGAGTGTGGATGACGATGTGATAGACGCCATAGGTGAGATAGTCAATATTATCGCGGGGAACGTGAAGAAAGACCTCGAAGAAATTTTCCGCCTGGTGATCTCTCTTCCCACTATTGTGCAGGGTAAAGAACATTCCATTAAATGGCCCTCCAACCAGGCGCGGATTATCTGCATTCCGTTTACTATTCTTGAAAATACAACCTTCAACCTTTCAGTGGCAATTGAGGCGATATCAAGGAAGGGGACCTGAGATGAAGCCGGTACAAGACATACTTTTTAGGCTATTGACCAGTGGTAAAATCGCTGACCGCAAGGGCGCGTCGTACGTGGAGGAAATCGTCCGTTACATATTTTTTAACATGGCGCTTATCTTGGGCGGTCTCCTGCTTCTTTCCTTTGGCGTTACGGTTATCCTGGAAGGGCACTCGGTACGGGGACTTCTGGATATTGGCCTGGGCTTGCTCTGTTTCTGTACCATGGTGCTCTTGCGGACTACTATTCCTATTTTTATTTCCGGCCTTCTTCCCCTCGGGCTTTTCGGATTACTGTGTACCATGCTGGTGTACGGCGGCGATGCCCAGGGCTTTGCCGGCCTCTGGGTATTTGCCTATCCGCTTATCACCATTTTCGTACTGGGAATGAAAATGGGCGGCGCCCTTTCGCTGCTGCTGCTCATCGGTGTCTCTATGGTAACCTTTATCCCCGGCATGATGGGTTTTATGTACACTACCGACATGGCGCTGCGTGTCAGTGCCATTTATATCCTGGTTTTTCTCCTGACCATCGTGTATGAACAGGTACGCATTACCAAGGATCGTTGGGCAAAAGGCCTTACCCTGGACCTGCAAGCCGAGCGGGACGAAATCACCGCTATGAAGGATAACCTCAAGGTCGGCCTGTTCCTGATGAACCGGAACTTTATTATCCAGCCCGCCTATTCCAAAGCCCTGGAGGAAGTGTTGTCTATCCATGAGATACAGGGCAAAAGTTTTGTGGATCTCCTCTCCGCGTCTGTCAAGGCAAAAGAAATAGAAACACTCAAGGATTATTTCGGGATGATCTTCAACCGCTCCTTTGACCAGGTAATGCTGGACGACATCAACCCCCTGCGGGAACTGAACTACACAAGCGTGGAGTCCGGGGAAACGCGAATTCTTGACTGCGGTTTTGCCCCGGTAACCCGTGTTGAGGGCGAGGTCTATATCCTGGGTACTTTACAGGATATCACCGCCGAAAAAGAACTCCAGAATCAGCTTGACCAGGAAGAAAGTAAGCGGCAGGAAGAAATGCGCTCCCTGTTTGAAATCGTGCAGGTAGATCCCATGGTCTTCAATGATTTTATTGAGGACTCCGAATACGAGTTCGGCCGGGTCAATGAAATTCTGAAAAACAAACTACTCACTACCCATCAGGTCATGGTAGAGATCTATCAGTCGGTACACGCCATTAAATCCAATGCCCTCATTCTTGGCCTTGAAGGGTATGCCAAGAAACTCCATATCCTGGAAGACAAGATAAAAGATCTGCGGGATGGGGAGACAATTTCCTTTGAGGATGTGCTGCATATAACGGTGGAACTGGAACACATCATGCGGGAAAAAGACAAATTCCGGAAAACCATTGATAAGATTCTCGCGTTCCGGGGGACCGGCAGCGGAAAACAAAGCGAGCATGTCCTTATTGAAACCCTCACCAAGGCCAGTACCAAGGCGGCCAAGGATTTAGACAAGAAGATCCGTTTTGTGCCCAGAGAAATCGATGCAGAGGCCCTGGAATCCGGTTCCCGCCGGATTATCAAGGAGGTCCTTACCCAGTTGGTGCGCAACTCCGTGGTCCACGGTATTGAGGATCCGGAAGAACGGATGGCGGCCGGCAAAGAAGCCGAAGGGCTTATCCATCTTTCCATAAACATTGAGGACGACAAAATACACATCCGCCTGAAAGACGACGGCAGGGGCCTGGATTTCGACAAAATTAAGAAACGCGCTCTGGAAATGAAACTGATAAAACCGGAAGAAGCCGACAATAAAAATCAGCTTCTGCGGGCCTTGTTCCTGCCGGGTTTCAGTACCGCGGATGTGGTCAATGTCCATGCCGGCCGGGGCGTCGGTCTCAGCCTGGTACAGGACCGTCTGCGGGAAGTAAAAGGCGCTCTTAAGGTGAACACCGAAAAGGGCAAGGGTACCACATTCCATATCTTTATACCCATGGAAACAAATATCGTGGAAAACCAGGCTTCTTAAAGCGGCGGCGGTCATAGAGGAAGTCCCCGGGCTGAAGCGAAGCCTGTCGCAGATGATGCGGACTTTAGTCCGAGGTGATACCTGCAGCAATATCGCTTGCTATTTTCGTCATAGCACTGGTAGTATATACAGACACTTATGTGTAGAGGAGAGAAATTATGAGAAGTTTCACAACATTGGACTTACAGTATGCCCATAGGTTCTATGGGTTCAAAGGCGAAGCCCAGTATTTGCACGGGCATACGGGGATACTGACCATCGAGGTTGAAGATTCCGTTAACGCCGGCGTCAATATGGTATTCCCATGCAATGAGATTAAGAAAACCGCATGGGAAGTTTTACAAAACTTTGACCACGCCCTGATTTTAAGGGAAGATGATCCGCTACTGCCCGCGATTCTCGGCGTTTATGAATCACAAGGCATTAAGAACGGAGCGCCAACAAACAAACAAAAAGGCCCCGCTTTCAAGACAGAGCTTGCGACAGCCTATCCGGAATGCCGTTTGGTTGTTACAAAAGAAACAATGACCGTTGAAGGTATGATTAAGATCGTTTACGACTTGTTGAAAGACAAGTTAAACATCGCAAAACTCACCTTCACAAGCGGCGTTAATGGCGCTGTCCAAGAATATGGGAAAGAGCGGCAAAAAGAAAAAGACCGCTGCCCCTTATGCGGCATTCTGTTAAATGAGAACGGTGTGTGCCCAAAATGCGGATACAAAAAATAGGCTAAAGTTTTCACACGCTCACGCAGAAACAAGCAGCCACTTCGGTTAAGCGGTAAGCCTATCCACAGTGGCTGCTTTTTTATTTCTTGATAGTAAGGAAAAAGAAAATATTTTCATCTGCAATCCGCCGTTTTCGGCCAGGGTTACGATGATTTCCGCCTCCTCCGCCCGGTTGGTCAGGATTTCGCTGCTTTCCAGAAGTTCAAAAGCGGCGCTCGTTTCCCCGGCGGTAAAGACTATCCGGCTCCCCCCTGCGCCGGCAGCAGGGATGATTCCAGCTTGGAATCAGGGACGATTCCAGCTTGGAATCAGAGGCGATTCCAGCTTGGAATCAGGAGCGATTCCAGGCTGGACGCAGGGGTGATTCCAGCTTAGAACCGGGGACGATTCCAGCTTGGAATCAGAAACGATTCCAGCCTGGAATCAAAAGCGATTCCAGCTTAGCCGCAGAGGCGATTCCAGCCTGGACGCAGGGATGATTCCAACTTGGAATCAGGAGGCGATTCCAGCTTGGAATCAGAGGCGATTCCAGCTTGGAATCAGGAACGATTCCAGCTTAGAACTGGGGACGATTCCAGCCTGGAATCAGAGGCGATTCCAGCCTGGATGCAGGGACGATTCCAGCTTGGAATCAGGAGCGATTCCAGGCTGGACGCAGGGACAATTCCAGCTTGGAATCAGAAACGATTCCAGCTTGGAATCAGAGGCGATTCCAGGCTGGACGCAGGGACGATTCCAGCTTGGAATCAGAGGCGATTCCAGCTTGGAATCAGAAGCGATTCCGGCTTGGAACCGGGGACGATTCCAGCTTGGAATCAGGAGCGATTCCAGCTTAGAACCGGGTATGATTCCAGCTTAGCCACAGCGGTGATTCCAGCTTAGCTGCGGGGAGTGAACCAGCCCAGCAGAGGGAGAAGAGCTAAGCTGGCAGAGGGAGACGAGCTAAGCTGGCAGAGGGAGACGAGCTAAGCTGGCAGAGGGAGATGAGCTAAGCTGGCAGAGGGAGATGAGCTAAGCTGGCAGAGGGAGATGAGCTAAGCTGGCAGAGGGAGATGAGCTAAGCTGGCAGAGGGAGATGAG
>JAISBR010000110.1 GCA_031266095.1 Treponema sp.
CCGCAGATTCCCCCACGCCCGCCGGGGATCTTCTATCCTCTCTACTTTTTCTTTCAGTCTTGCTATGTCCATATCCCTATCTTCGGGTTATGGCTTCTTTATCTTCAACCTACATTAAAGGTAAATGCAGTCACCCTGGGAGTAAGGCGGTAATGTAGGCAGACACCCCCGGCTTTATGTGGTATACTATGGAGGCTTTTCGGGAACCGGATTATTCGAAAGTCTGGTTTAATACCCCGAGGCTTGCCTCGGCTCAAACAACGTAACGCCTACAAAATGTGGTATTAAACCAGACGGTATAATAAACTTCCTGTCGAACGAGCCTCCGTTCAAGCAACGGCAACGCTAATGATACCGCGTGGCTTGCCTCGCGGAGGCTCATCAGGTAAGGATAAGGAGATACCATTATGAGTGATGTTAAACACCCGTTTTTTAAAAAGTTTACCCAGGGTTACACGTTCAAAGTGTTGATGCTGCTGGTTCTGGTACTGCTGCTCCTCATCCCGTTGAACATGATCCGGGGGCTGGTATACGAGCGGGGAAGGACCGCCGCCTCCGCCGAATCGGACATTATGGAAGCCTGGGGAAAGCAGCTTATCGCGGCGGGTCCTGTCATTGTGATCCCCGGAACCAGAACCGAGGAACATCGTACTATAACGGAGAAGGAGGGAGAAAAGACCGAGATCGTCAGGAGCCCCTTTACCCTGGTGATAAGCCCCAAGGAACTGAACATTGACGGCGTTTTCAAAACCGAGGTGCGGAAACGGGGTATCTTTTCGGTGCCGCTCTTTTACGGGACCCTCAGGCTGAGCGGCAGCTTTGATCCGGCTATGGCGCTTTTAGAGCTGCTGCCCAATGAAAGCGTCTCCCTTAACCAGGCGGAACTTGTTATCGCTCTTTCCAGTCAGAAGGGGATACGAAAGATAAATACTTCCAACTGGGACGAGGAGGAACTCTTTTTTCGGCCCGGAAACCGGGGGCATGGCCTTTTTAAGCGCGGCTCCGATTCTTCGGGCAGCGGCATTTACGCGGCCCTGCCCGATTTCGAAAATAAGGAAGCGGTCTTTAATATCGGTATCGAAATCCAGGGGGGCCAGTTTATCCGTTTCCTCCCCATGGGCCAGGATACCCGGGTAACTATTTCTTCGGATTGGCCTTCTCCTTCTTTTCAGGGCGCCTTCCTGCCCGGCGAGTCCAGCGTCAGCAGTACTGAATTCCAGGCGATCTGGAATATCAGCTATCTAAGCCGGGATATTCCTCTTTTCCTGAAGAAAACCCCCGATGCCAATTCTGATTACGGGAATTCGCTTTTCGGGGTGGATTTTTTCCGCAATATTGACACATACGCCCTGAATACCAGGGCGGTTAAGTACGCGATCCTTTTCCTCATCGTCCCCTTTTTGACCCTGTTCCTGCTTGAAATATTTACGCAGAGAAAGATACATCCCGTACCGTACCTGCTTTCCGGCATTGGCAACGCGGTTTTTTACCTGTTGCTCCTCTCCCTTTCGGAACAGCTGCCGTTCCACACGGCTTACCTTGCGGCGGCGGCGGCGGTAACGGTAATGCTAAGCCTCTATTCCCGTTCATTGCTGCCCTCCTGGAATAAAAGCTGGTACATGGGGCTGGTGGTAACTATTTCCTATATTCTTCTTTACGCGGTTCTTAACGCTGAATCCTACGCCCTGCTTATCGGTTCTGTGGGTACTTTCGCGATCATCGCCCTGGTTATGTTTCTTACCCGGCGGCTTAACTGGTATGGGGAAGGGTAATATATTCAGAGGCTCTTTCAAAACTTCAGTTTTGAAAGAGTAGTCTTAAGCGCAACAGGCTCTTAGCTTTGTACAAGTCCGGTATCCGGCGCTTTGGCGGCGGGTTTGGCGCTTTTCTTGGTGATAAGTTCTTTGATCTTAGCGCCTTTGCCGATCTTTTCCCGGATGTAGTAGAGCTTGGCCCGCCGGACCCTGCCGGGGCGCACCACTTCGACCTTGACGATCCGGGGGGAATGCAGGGGAAATACCCGTTCAACGCCTACGCCGTAGGAATTTTTCCGCACCATAAAGGTTTTGCCGATACGAGAATTCTTCATAGCGATAACCAGGCCTTCGTAGATCTGGACCCGTTCGTTCTTGCCTTCAACGATCTTAAAATACACCTTAACGGTATCCCCGACTTTGAAATTACCGGGTTCAGATTTCATCTGGGCGGCTTCAATAGCCTTAATTTCATTCATTTTTTATTTCTCCTTTGGCTTCCGCTGAGGCCTGACTGTCTATAATACTCTCTGTTTCCCCGCTAAAGAGTCTCAATTCCCCGCCCTGCCGGATCAGATCCGGGCGCAGCCGCAGAGTCTTTTCGACCCGCTTCTCAAGGCGCCAACGACGGATTTTTTCATGGTGCCCCGAAAGCAAAACATCAGGGACTTTTATCGTATCATAAACTTCCGGGCGTGTATACTGGGGATACTCCAAAAGTCCGCCGGAAAAACTTTCCTCCTCAAGGGACTCCGTGCTTATCACCCGATCCACCAGCCGGTAAGTAGCGTCGATGATCACCAGGGCCGCCGCCTCCCCCGAAGACAGCACATAATCGCCGATGGAAATCTCATCATCCACATAGAGATCGATGATCCGCTGATCAATACCTTCGTAACGGCCGCAGAGCAAGACCAGTTCCGGCTCGGCGGCCAACTTCCGCGCCATGGCCTGGTCAAAAGGCCGGCCCGAAGGGGAAAGGTAGATCACCCTCGGACGATCCGCGGCGGAAGTTTTTTTTCTTACCGCACCCGCCGCCTCAAGCGCCCGCCCCAGTGGTTCGGGCAGCATCAACATTCCGGGACCGCCGCCGTAGGGCGCGTCATCGCAGGTTTTGTGCCTGTCCAGGGCAAAATCCCGGATATTTACAGCCCGGTACTCAATAACGCCTCGTTTTATCGCCTTAGCCATAATGGAATTGCTGAAAAACACATCGGTTATTTCAGGAAAAAGGGTCACTACCGTGTATTTCATTCCAAAATCCACCGGTTAATGAGTACCACCTGTCCCTCTTCGGGGCTAATCCTGGTAAAAAATTCCCGCCGGAAGGGAACCAGCCTCAATTCTCC
The DNA here is from genome assembly GCA_031266095.1 of Treponema sp. Next base: position 3,104 of record JAISBR010000110.1, read on the forward strand.
GTCAGTGGTTTTGCCTTCTACGGTATGTCCATCATCTGGAGAAAGCATGATCTCCACAAGGTCTCCGCCGCCGCCCTCTATAATATATGTGATATGGCCCAGTATTTCCCCACCTTCGTCCATCACCACAAGCCCCCGCAGATCCTCAACGTAGAATTCGTCCCGGCCCAGGGGACTGGCCTGTTCCCGGTCCACCAACAGTTCAGCGCCGCGCAGGGTTCCCGCCGCCTCGGGGCTGTCTATCCCGGCAAATTTCATCAAAACAACGGGGGGGGAGGGGGCGCTTTCCTCTATTTGCAGTGCCCGTTCTTTCCCGGCCTGGCGGACAACAAGCGACCGGAGCGTTAACAGGTGCTCGATATCACCCGAGAAAGGGCGGACTTTCACAAAGCCTTTAAGGCCGAAGGGGGCGCCGGCAAGGCCGATTATAAATCTTTCCGTCAATTTCCGCCTCTCCCGAATTCTGAGGTTCCCTTCTTACAATGAAAGCGGGATGAGCCTCCGCGGAGCTCCGCGGTATCTTTAGCTTCGCCGTTGTTCGAGCGGAGGCTCGTTCGAGAGGAAGTTTATTCGCAACGGGGTCTAATACCCCGCCCTTCAGGGCGAGGAGGTTCATTTGAGCCGGAGCAGAGCTCGGACCTCCAGGGCATGTTATTCTCCCGAGGTAATGTATTCGGGGTTTAATACCTTTTTTAACCGCCCTGAAGCTCTCCCGCCGAAAGGCGGGTTCTTGGGTATTAAACCCCTCAGCACGAATAAAACCCCAAAACCCAAAACTTCCAGGTCTTAGTCCAGTATTTCCAGTACCGTATGCTTGCCGGTTTTGGCGGTGGCCGCCTGCAGCACGGTTCGGATAGCTTTGGCAATCCGGCCATGTTTGCCGATTACTTTACCGATGTCATCTTCGGCGACCCGGAGTTCTAAAATAGTAGACTTTTCACCCTCTACTACGGCAACCTGTACCTGAGCAGGATCATCCACCAGAGACTTCGCGATATATTCAACCAGATCTTTTTCCATATTCACACCTTTCATCCTCAGCCGGCCGTCCAGCCGTCACCGTTAATGGTTTCGCAAAGACCGCTATTTTATGGCGATATTCTTTTTATTGAAAATCCTGCGTACCGTGTCGGTTACGGTAGCGCCCTTCGCAAGCCAGACCTTAGCCTTCTCTGCGTTAAAGTTGATCTGCTTTTCCTCAGTTTCAATGGGGTGATAGTACCCCAGTTCCTCAATGGTTTTCCCATCCCGGGGATCCCGCTTATCCATAACCACAATGCGGTAATAGGGGCGTTTTTTTGTTCCGAACTTCTTGAGCCGTATTCTGACGCTCATCACTCCTCCTCAATATATGAAACTTCCAAAATCCAACTTTTGGCAGTCTTTTTGCGAAAACTGTATTCTCCATAATACAGCGATCTTAATTATATATAAAGTGAAGACTATTCGTCAATGCCCCGAATTACGCTACGTTAAATCTAGCCAGAGCGGAACAGAATTGCCCTCTTACCACATGCCCTTTGGCATCTGCATACCGGGATTTTTTCCCAGCTTCGTCATTTTTTTCATCATACTCCGCATCTTTTCGAATTTTTTAATCAGCCGGGCTACCTCGGCTACCGAGGTGCCTGAACCGCGGGCTATGCGGCCGCGGCGGGAAGGACCGATGATGAGATGGTTGGCCCGCTCTTTGCGGGTCATGGACGAGAGGATCACTTCCTGCCGCTTGAGGTCTGCCTTGTCGATATCATCTTCGCTTATCCGGCCCTGCATACCGGGGATCATTTCCACCATAGATTGCAGAGAACCCATTTTCTTTACCGCCCTAAGCTGATTAAGCCAATCTTCCAGGGTAAGGGTTTCCCGCTCTAATTTTTCCCGGAGCTCAAGGGCTTCTTCCTGATCGATGACCTCCTGGGCTTTTTCCACCAGGCTTACTACATCACCCATGCCCAGGATGCGGCCGGCGATTCTATCCGGGTGGAAAAGTTCAAAGTCTTCAGGCTTCTCGCCGGTTCCCACGAACTTGAGCGGCTTGCCGGTGATGGTTTTAAGAGAGAGAGCCGCGCCGCCCCTGGTATCGGAATCGAACTTGGTGAGGATCACCCCGGTGAGGCCTATTTTTTCGTCAAAAGTTTTGGCGATATCCACGGCGGACTGGCCGGTCATGGCATCCGCCACCAGGAGCAGTTCATCGGGGCCGGCGGCGTCCTTAAGCCGGGAAAGTTCCGCCATCATAGGCTCGTCGATCTGAAGGCGGCCGGTGGTGTCGATTATCAGGGTGTCTATGAGGTTTTGCCTGGCCCAGGCAAGGGCGTTACGGTACACCTTGACGCTGTCCTGGGCGCCGTCTTCCTTATGGACCGGCACTCCGATTTGGCCGCCTAAAACCACCAGCTGTTCCATAGCTGCGGGACGCACCAGGTCACAGGCCACGAGCAGGGGCTTGCGGCCTTCCTTTTTGAGGCGCAGTGCCAGCTTAGCGGAACTGGTGGTCTTGCCCGAACCTTGCAGGCCCAGCATGAGTACCGAAGAAACTACATCCGGCCCCCGCAGCTTGAGGGCCTGGCCCGCAGCGCCGTCGGGTCCGGCATCGCCCAAGAACGAAACCAGTTTGTCGTAGACGATTTTGACGAACTGCTGTCCAGGGTCCACCGAGCGGAGTACCTTTTCGCCCTTGGCTTCCGCAATGATGGAATTGACAAAACGGCGTACCACCCGGAGGTTCACGTCCGCTTCCAGCAGGGCAATCTTAATGGCGTCTACCGCGTCTTCGATATTTTTTTCGGTAATGGCGGATTTACCCGTCACAAAACGCAGGGCGTCGGTGACCTTCTGGGTTAATTTATCAAACACTTTTTTCTCCTTGCAAATCAGCGGTGATGGCGGATAATATTCCGGCGCGACGCCGTTCTTCCTTGTGTTTGTACATCAGACTGTCGATGAGGGTAAGAAATTCCTTAATGGATTGACCTGAGTTGGTGGTATACACATCATAGCCGTAGCTCATGTAAATCTGATAGGGCCGGATACGCTTTTCATTCTGAAGAGCAATCGCCGCCTGAATACGTTCCATAAGCCGCTGAATATCGTTTTCGGCCTTGGTGGCCAGGATAAATTCATCGCCGCCATAGCGGGCGGCAAAGTCGGAGTGGCGGATACAGCCCTTGATGACAGACGCCATGTCGCGTAACGCATTGTCGCCTTCAAGGTGGCCCAGAGTATCGTTTATATCCTTGAACTTATCCAGGTCGATCATAACAACGGAGTATTCCTCCCTGACATTCTGCCGGGAGAGCTTATCAATAAATTCATTAAAGCTGTAACGGTTTCCAATTCCCGTAAGGCTGTCGATCTTTGAATCCGATTGAATGATGAAAAAGTAAAGATACAGAACGGCGGCGGAAAAGCAGGGCCAAGTCAGGCTGCCGGATTTGAGTATCACATCCAGCGCCGCCCCGCCTCCGACGATGACTATAAAGAAGATAATCAAATATGACTGGGAATATTTGAAATATTTTGAAGGGGAGAATACATCAATACTAATAATCAGCGCGGCGGTATAACTTATGAGGAGGCGGATAATATAGAGTTTTCCCGGTATATAGTAGTTGTCCGCCGATATCGTAAAATAATAGCCCAGAGGCAGATTGGCGATAATGGTTATCGAATGGAGCGCGAGAAAAAAGCAAATAAAACAGATGATTTTTTTTGATCTGGCGATATTGTTGAAAGCGAAATAATCAATAAAAACAGCCCCCAGATAGTATGTGCAATTCTGGGCAATTAAAAACAGGGAGATAGCGGTATACATGGTATTTTTTACAATGATACCGGGTATTCCCTCCAGATAACGGCTGATAAAGTCCGAAATTATCGAGACAAAGGCAGCGGACAACATGGCAAGCAGCAGTTTCCGCTGGAAGCTGTCGGTGTCGAATTTGCGGATGTAGTCAACAAAAATCAGGATGATGGTGAGGCAGGCGCCAAGGGCGGTATTGATGTAAATTAATGATGTCACCTTGCCGCCTCGGTTTTTTTATCGCTGGAGCGGCGTCGTTCCTGCTTGTGTTTGTACATTAAATTATCAATATGGCTAAAAAATTCCCCAATATTCCATTTGCCGTCTGCGGTGAACACATCATAACCATAGCTTATCTCCAGCTTAAACGGCCGAATCTGTTTCGCGTTATGCTGCTCGATCTCGTCCTGTATCCGGCGCATAAGGGACTCTATATTGTTTTCTGTTTTGGTAGCCAGGACAAATTCATCGCCGCCGTAACGGGCAGCAAAATCAGATCCCCGGATACATTTTCTGATAATGGATGCAATATCACATAACGCATTGTCGCCTTCCTGGTGGCCTAGTGTATCATTAATTTGCTTGAAGTGATCCATATCTATCATCACAATAGCCCAGGATTCTCCGGAACTCCGGCGGGAAAGCCTGTCGGTAAATTCGTTAAAGCTGAAACGATTTCCGATTCCCGTAAGATTGTCGATCCTGGCGTCGGATTGTACGATAAAGAAATAAGCGTAGAGCAGAGCGGCGGTCATACACGGCCAGATCAGTTTTACCGAGCCATAGACAATATCCAGAACGGAACCCGCAGAGGGAAATACCAGCAGCAGGAACAGCATAAATAAAAAAGATTTTATGAATGTCTTGTGTGAAATAATGACGTCATAGACGGCAAAAAACGCCGGGCAGCAAGTGATGACAAGAAGGAGAAAGTGTTTTTCCCCAAAGGTAAAAATATTGTTGTCTTCATTGATAAAAAAATAGAAATGATATTTTATATTAAGTGCCAGTACGAAGGCATGTATAATGGAAATTACATATACAATGATGATGATTGTCTTGGATCGATTCTGATCCTTGAAAACCATGTAGTCTACAAAAACAACGATATAGTAATAGGCCAATGCCTGAAAAAGATAAGCGGTAAAGCTGGAAGCATATAACAGTACGCTGACAGTCCTGCCGGGGATACCTTCCAGCAGCAGGCAGGCGGAATCACCTGCCATGGAAATAAAGGTGAAGATCAGGAGACCGCAAAAAACCATTCGTTGAAAACGATCGGTATTAAACTTTCGAACATAATTCGCAAAAACAAGGACAATAATAAGTGTTGATCCAAAAACAGCGTTTAACGCAAGCGGGAGCCGCATCTTATATTCCTCATCCGCGGATAACCCTCCCCTCTATCCCAGCCCGTTCAGGAAGTTTCGCAGAAAATCAAGGGGCTCAATCTCCCGGTTTAATATCTGGTAGAGCCCCGCCGAAATAGGCATTCTCAGCCGGTATTTATCTGCCAATGCCTTGACATGCTTCGCGGCGGCCACCCCCTCAGGAAGGTAGCCTATTTCATCTATTCGCTCCAGGAGATTTTCCAGGTTTTTATAAGGTTCCAGTATTTTTTTTTCGATTATCTCTTTACCAAAGCGGCGGTTCCGCCCGAACACGGAACGACAGGTAACGTCCAGATCCCCAATTCCCGAAATGGAAGTAAAGGTCTCGGGGTGAGTAGCTCCCATGGCCATGCCCAGGGTCTGGATTTCGTTGAGTCCCGCCGCGAGCAGGAGGGATTCGGTTCCATCGCCAAACAAATTGGCGCTGCCAAACAAGCTGGCGCTGCCAAATAGATCGGCGCTGCCGGATACGGCAGCCTCTTTTTCCCGGCCGCCCATTGTTTTAATGGCGTCCAGCATACCAAAGGCGATGGCGATGACATTTTTCGCCGCCGCCGCTACCTGCACCCCCCGTACATCAAAGGAGGAGAACACAAAGAGAGTGCCGCTTTTCAGCAGTTCCCTGAAGCGGATGGAATTTTTTGGGCTTTCGCTGGCCGCGATAAGGCCGGTTATTTTACCCCGGGAAACTTCCTCCGCGTGGCTGGGCCCGGCGATATACACCAGGGACTGACGGTAGAAACCGGGAAGATAATCTTCCAGTGTTTCCAGGAGCAGCCGGGGACCTTTGGGCGTGGACAGAAAACCCTTGGTGATCACCGCAATGGAGGTTTTTCCCTCCCTGATTGAGGGAACCAAGAGGATCTTTTTAACTGTTTCCAGCAGATATAAAGAGGGAACCGCCAAAATGAGAAATTCCCGGTCCAGAGCGGCTTCCTCAATATCCGTAATTGCCGTCAATAGTTCGGGCAAAGTCACGCCAGGCAGAAAACGGGAATTTTGCCGCCGTTTATTGATATCTTCTTTTGTTTCTTCCTCAAGGCACCAGATGGCAACTTCTTTTCCTTTCTCGGCGATTACCTTAGCTATCGCCGTTCCCCACGCGCCGGCCCCCAAGACTGCTGTTTGAGCGTTCATACTTTATTATGCGGTAGATTCGGGACTTTCTCAAGCAGGAAAATAAAGATACCCCACCGCAGAGGCTTACTCCGACAACACCTTCAAAGCCAGTTCAGGCGCTTTTTCTATGATCTTCAAATAAGCCTTGGCCGCCGGATCGGGATGTCGTTTTCCCTGTTCCCAGTTGCGAAGCGTATAGAGCGAAAGTCCGAACCGGCGGGCAAATTCGGACTGGGAAAGTCCCATCTGGTGACGTATGGATTTTACATCGACTTTCTCCGGTATACGGATTTGCCTGGTATCATTAGATATATCACCGCGCGAAGTGGATTTCGTCTTCTTAACGATTCGATCTATACTCATTATAGTCCCCATGGAATCGGACCACAGGTCCGCGACTTCCTTAAAAAATAATTGAGCCGGTCGCAACCCTAAGCGGGTTTGAAACCGACTCATCCCCTTCTATAAAAGACCTGGGAGCCTGTTGCACTTGTGGGTTTTGCGTCACTTTGTGCCGTAAAAACCCCGATTAATGGGCTCCTCACGGAGTTTGTAGGGTAAAAAATCGCCTAACCGGCGATTTTTGGAGGTTTTAAGCGCGAAGCGCAACAAACTCCTAAGCTGTTTTCTTTAAATCTTCAAACCCCATATTCTTTTTCAGCGCCTCATTTGAGTATTCCGCGATTTGGGCGAACTGGGCCGCCATATCCTGAAACAGTTCCACCAGAGTGGGATCAAAATGTTTCTCCCTTCCTTCAAGGATTATTTCCTCCGCCTGCCGGGGACTGAAGGGCTGCTTGTAAGGCCTAATGGCAATCAGGGCGTCGTAGACATCGGCTATGGCCATAAGCCGGCCCTGGAGGGGAATGTCGGTATTTTTTAATCCCCGGGGGTAGCCCGAACCGTCCCATTTCTCATGGTGGGTTCCGGCGTAAATTTTCGCGTGCTGGAGAAAATCATTTTCCGAGCTTGTCTTCATGATGCCTTCGATGGCCGCCTCTCCTATTGAAGCGTGCCTTTTCATAATTTCAAATTCTTCGGGTGTCAATTTTCCCGGCTTATTAAGAATGGCGTCACTGATGGCAATCTTTCCTACGTCGTGAAGCTGGGCCGAGGAAATAAGGAATTCCAGATTCCATGTTGAAACCTCATTCCAATAGATCCGCTCCAACAGGAGCTTATCCACTAAAAGTTTCAGATAACTCTGGGTCCGTTCTATGTGTCCGCCTGTTATATCGTCCCGGAATTCAACCATTTCCGCTATGGTATTTAAGATCGAATTCTGGAGTTCCACCACCTGCCGGGTCCGCTTCTGTACCATTTGCTGCAAATTGTCATTGTAATCCTTCAAAGCGATCTGTTGATTCCTTATGAGCAGGTGATTTTCTAAACGCTTGAGGAGAAGGGGAGGCGAGAAGGGCTTGGAGATATAGTCTATAGCGCCCAAGCTCAATCCCTCAAGTTCACTGCCGGGATCTCCTCTGGCTGTAAGAAAGATAACCGGAATGTCACGGGTATTCTGTTCACTCTTGAGTTTTTTTATCGCCGAGTAACCGTTCATTTGAGGCATCTCAATGTCCAGAAGTATCAGATCCGGCCTTACCTTTTCGAGTATTTCAAAAAGTTTGTTTCCCGAAGGTATTGAGAAGACATCGTAGTGATCTTTCAGCATGGTTTTTCCGGTTGTAAGATTAGACATGTTGTCGTCAACTAAAAAAATTACATGTCGTCCGTTTTTCATAATCCGCTCCTTTCGATTTATTTAATTTGAGCCTCTTTCAAAATTGAAGTTTTGGAAGAGCCTCATTTTTCTACGATGACCTTTCCAAAATACCGGTTTTGGAAAGATGCATCATAAAGATAGAACTTACGCTTCAACAAACAGGTTTATTTCCAGGGGCCTAAGCCGCTCCATTATTTCCCCGAATTCAGCCCGGTCGATCTGTTCCCGCAGCCAGGACGTCAGATCGGCGTTTGATTCGTAGGTATACTGTTCCAATTCCTCCATCGCGTTTTCAAGCTCACCCATATCGTAAGTTTCCGCGGCATCACGGATCCGTGCGAGTAAGTCCGGGTCCGGCTCGGTCAGAGAGGGCTTCTCTATATTCCCCTCCAGGATGTCAAGGAATCCTGTTAAGTTAGCGATGAATTTTTCAGCGGCACGGGTGAATTCACCATTTTCCTTTTCAATAAGGCCGGTGTTTCCGGCCTTGGCTGCGTGCTCTAATTTTTCCGCCCATTGACCGATTGTCTCGGCGGATATGCCGTAGCTGGACCCCTTGATGCCGTGCACGGTAACGGCGTAATCCGCCAGTACCAATGGAGTCCGCGCCGCCTTAAGCAGGTCCGGTGTATGGGTTGCGTAGGAACGCAGACAATCCAGGTAGGATTTTCCATCCCCGCCAAAGCGTTCAAGCCCCTTTGCCGTATTCAGGCCTTCTATCAGGGAGACCTTGAGCAGATCCGCTATGAGGTCCTCGGTACCTCCGTTCTGATCTCCTTTTTCCCCCGGATTCGGTCCCCCGGTCTGACTCTCTTCCGTAACCCGGCTTTCCGCGTCAAGGTTCAGTTCTTTCTCCAGCTTTTTGTCCCGTACCCAGCGGTTAATCGCCTCATTCATCTTCATAATATCGATGGGCTTGGAGAGGAAGGCCTGGAAACCGTTGTTAAGGAACAGTTCTTCATTACCGATGATCGCGTTAGCTGTCAACGCTATGACAGGTACGGTCCTGGCGTAATCGCTGTTTATTTCATTTCTGATGATTTTCACCGCCTCGATACCGTCCATGCCGGGCATCATGTGATCCATGAAGACCGCGTTGTACCGGGGCTCGCCCTTCCGTATGAGGTTTATTGCCGATTGTCCGCTTCCGGCGCAGTCCACGGTCATGCCATAGGGTTTCATGATGCCCCGGGCAAGATCGAGGTTGGTCGCCACATCGTCAACAACCAGAACCCTGGCATAGGGAATGCGGGTCCGCACCAACTGCTTGTTCCTGTCCTGGCGGGCCATGATGTAGCGGAATTCCCGCAGGTTTTCCGCAAGCTCCTTTCCTATAACAGCATCGCTGATAAAACCCTGGAGGATCCGTATGCTAAAAACGCTTCCCTTGCCGTACTCGCTTTCCACAGAAACGCTTCCCTGCATCATCTCGACCATTCTTTTGGTGATCGCAAGACCCAGGCCCGTTCCCTCGATATGGCGGTTGCTTTTGACATCTATCTGGCTGTAATCGCCGAAGAGTCTGCCCATATCTTCTTCCTTTATCCCCATGCCCGTGTCGGACACGTCGCATTTCATCCACATGCTGCCGCCCTCCTGTTCGCAACTGATACGAAGAGCCACCGATCCTTCTTTGGTGTATTTGAAGGCGTTGGAAAGGAGGTTGTTGAGGATCTGTTTTATCCGCAGTTCGTCGCCGAAGAGTCTGGCCGGCAGGTTTTCGTCTATGTCCAGTTTAAAAATTATGGGCTTGCTGCCTATGCGGACAATGTTCAGCACCACCGTGTCGTTGATAAGGCTGGGCATATCGTAATTAACGGGGACCAGTTCAAATTTACCCGACTCGATTTTGGATATGTCAAGAATATCGTTGATAAGGCCCAAAAGGGTTACGCCGGAACCGTAGATTTTTTCGAGGTTTTCCCTGGTCTCCGGGGGGTACACGGTTCCCGCTTTCCCTTCCGGTTCTTTCCCCAGTTCCAACTCCGCAAAACCGATAACCGCGTTCAGGGGGGTGCGCATCTCGTGACTCATGTTGGCGAGGAAATTGCTTTTCGCCTCCGACGCGGATTCGGCCACCAGGGCGAACTCCTTCATTTTTTCAAAGGGGCGAGCAATAAAGCTGGCGGCGATAAGGGCGGCGATGATCCCCAGTCCCAGGAACACTGCGCCGGACACAAGAAAGGCGCTCGTTACCTGAACGATGGGGCTTTCGGTGACGGGGCTCACCACCCCCAGGGACCAGCCGTCGGTGCCGGCAATGGGACGGTACGCGCAGATCCGGGCGACTCCGGCGTAGTCGTATTCGCCGGTCCCGGTTTCTCCCCGGATCATACGGGAAAAAACTTCGGCCAGGTTGCGGTATTCGGTTTCGCTTTCCGGCTGGGCGACGTAGTTGCGCCGTCCGTAGACCAGCTGGGGCCTTATGTTGGCGATCATCACCCCCTCATGATCAAGGGCGAAAATATTTCCCGATTCCCATATACGGAACTGGGACAGCACGTCGCTTATCACCGTTCCGGGGAGGCTTGCCACCACCGTCTTGCCCTCCTCCAGGGGCAGCCAGAAACGCATGATGAAGTCCCCGTGGTTGTTGTACTGGGTGGTGCTCATCACGGTTTCGCCGTCAAAGGCCCGGCGGGCGTTCATGTTTTCAAGCAGCTTGTAGTTCGGCGGCTTAACGCCGTAGCTCAAGATCTTACCCTCCCGGTCTATCAGACTTATGTCCAAATAGCCCCCGCGGCTCGCCTCTTGCAGTAAAACTTCCTGAACCTGCGCGTCATTCAGATCCCGGCATTTTTCAGCAGCGATCTCCAGTTCGGCGCGCAGGCGGGCGACTTTTTCCGAAATAAGCTGTTCGGCAATAACGGCGGACACGCTCATATCGTTCTCGATGGTTTTTACCAGATTACGGCGGGTTAAGCTGACGCCGATAATCACGCTGGCCGCGGTCATCCCGGCGATTATCGCCGAGATGATAAGGACGACCCTGGCACGAATGGATAAGGACATTTTCTGCTCCTTTTTCTTAAATACTTGTTTGGAAACCGCAAACCCCAGACTGAACAAAGCTCCGGGTTATAGTCTCCAAACAAATCCCTTACAACCGTAAAACCCCGATGCCTGATTAGCTTAACCCTAAAACTTGCCGGGTAGACGAAATACACCTAAAAATAAAAAAAAATACAACCATGGAACGCAAAATCGCCGCGCCCTGCCGGCCTGGTTCCGGATATAGAACCTATGGAGCGGACGAAACACACCTAAAAATCAAAAAAGTTTCCCGAAAGTTACTATTCCGTTCATTCCCTATTTACTCTTGTTAAGGAAGGAATTTTAACCGCGAAGAAAACCGCTACGCGGTTAATCAGAAAGAAGAAGTCGAAAAAGCAAAGAAGGAAGGAAAAAAAAATTTCCCTTCATTCCTTTCCCCCTCTTCCTTATTCGACTTCTTCGACTTCGCGGTGAAT
>JAISBR010000201.1 GCA_031266095.1 Treponema sp.
GGGGGAGCAGGAGGGGGTTATGGGCGAAAATCCTGTTAAGCCTGCGAAAGGAAGAAGGGATAGTATGTAACGAGGTAATCATCGACAGCACGACGATGAAAGTCCACCGGCACGGGGGGGGGCAAAAAGGGGGCAGCAGGCCAAAAGGAAGAGCCGTGCGGGGATAAGCACGAAGTTTCACGCGGTCATAACGAGCGGAGGACAGCGTATTGAGGGGATACTGACCGGGGGAGAGGTAAATGATGTGGTGGTAGGGCGGCAGTTGAGCGAGGATATAGTCGGCTGTGCGGTGATAGCGGACCGGGGGTACGACAGCGACGGATTCCGGCGGGAATTGGAGGGGAATAACAACCTGCCGGTGCTACCGGGGAGAAGGAACCGGAAGGAAGAGATAGAATATGACAAGGAGAAATATAAGAAGCGGGGACTGATAGAGAGGATATTCGGGAAACTGAAAGAGAATCGACGGTTGGCAGTTCGGTATGAGAAATCAGACATAAACTTTTTAGGCTTTATAGTTATTGCGTTCCTTAAAATCTTCCTTTGCTAACAGTGTCTAGGAACGACAGTTACGGTCATGCGGTCTGTGTGAGTACCTCACCCGCCAAGCATCGCAATACCACAACGGGTCCAGGTGCCAATCTTGACAGCACTAAATCCGATTCCGCAGGCGGCTGGGAGTAAGATTGAAGCACAACATAGTTCAAGAAAAGTAAGAGAGGGCGGTGTTAGCGCCGCCGCCATATCACTAGTACTCCTCGAAGTCTAAAAGTTCAGATATAAATGCTGGAGTTTGATCCGGCAAACTGTTCCGCATCCGCGGGCAGGCTGGTTATAAAAAGACGCCGTTCCACCGGTACCTCCCCCTTCATCTCACGGTTTGACTCCACAACCCCCATGCTCCGTATCATCTGCCAATCAGAATGCCGTTCTACCAACCACCCCACATCAGCACTGACCGCATAATCCCGGTCTTCTATCCGTCCGTGTCCTTCGTCAGGGCTTGAGACCGAATGAAACCGGATATGAGGATTCTTACCCGCAGGCGCGGAAAAATCCAGACCCTCAAAGTACTCTTTTACATCTTCATAGAGCGTTTCCTGGTTCTCTTTTAACGAAAAGAGATAATCCGCCTTCTGCGGTACGATCTGGTCGGCTATCTTGTACTGACATCCCATCGCGTCTATGGTCACGATACAACCTTCCAATGCCAGTTTCTCCAATACGGTCGGTATCGCCGTGATTTCGTTGCTCTTTTCTTCCGTCTTCACCTGTCCGAATACCAGCCGGTTCTCCCTCGCCCAGGCGCTCACGATATGCGGCGCTTTTCCCCCGGCCCCTGTCTTGAAATGGCCCCGGACCGTCTTCCCGTCTATGGCGATGCTCTCCCGCTCATACTCCTTTTTGATCGCCCGTACCTCATTCATAAAACACTGTTCGATCTCCTCAGGCAGTATCCGGCTTATCACCCGCCGGTACCCATCATGGTGCGGTATCCCATGCTTCAGTTTCAAAAATCGTCTCAGCCAGGCTTCCTTCGCCTTCCCATACCGCTCAATGGCTTCCCAGCCCTGGGCTAGAGCGATGACTGCCAGAATGGTAACGACGATAACCTCATATAAGGGATACCTTTTGTTTCGCTCTATCCGGGGGTCCCGTATAACAGAACAATAGGTCATAATAGGGGGTGGTTGTTCTTGTCTCATGGTTCCCCTCCCAGAAAACCATGCCAAGTATACCACTTTCATCTTTATTTTATATGCGCTGGCCCTGAGTACACCTCTTGACTCCGACTGTTTTTCCGGATATATATAAATAACTATATATAATGGCAGAGGATGATGTACTAAAACCTACATTTATGTAGGTTTCAGGGCCGCTAGCTCAGCTGGTAGAGCAGCAGACTCTTAATCTGCGGGTCGAAGGTTCGATCCCTTCGCGGCTCAGAACGTAACTCCTTATCCTGTAAGGAATTACGGTTTTTTCATTTAAGAATAAAAATCGAATTGCGTGGCATCGTGTTCTTATCGTGCTTTTATCTTTTGGAGGATCGCTATGCCCCGCCCGCAAAAACCGTTTTTTACGCAAAGCTGGTGTATTACAGGATACAATGGAACTGGCTGTCTGCGCCTGTATGTTCCTTTCAGGGCTGCGCCGTGCGGAGATCGGCGCCTTAAAGCCCGACTGCCTTGATTGGAACACACCGAAGATCACACTCAAATATTCCTGGCAACGGTATGACAGAAAGAACCGGGTATTGGGGCCCACAAAGAGCAAGAAGGTCAGGGAAGCTCCCTTTGACCCGATACTACAGGAGGCAATTAAGAAGCTCTGGGAGGAAAACGGGCGGCATGAGTTTGTTTTTTCGTTCAAGGACGGGTGCCATCTTCATGCTTCATGGATAGAAAGGCGGTTTCCACAATGGCTTAAACGAGCCGGCATTGAATTAGGGGGCCGGAAGATTGTCCCTCATAGCTCCCGCCATTCCCTGGCTTCCCTGCTGGAGGAAAGGGGCGTGTCCCTGCGGTATATTCAGGAAATGCTTGGTCATTATGATTTGAAAACCACCAGGCGGTACCTTCATTCCACAGAGAAGACCATCAGGGATATAGGGAAAAAAATCACTGAGGCAAGACAGCAGACACAGGAACCGGAAAACAAAGTAGTCGAATTTAACATATCATAATCGGACAAAAAATAACCGGTACATACATTGTATATACCGGCAAACTTACCTGGGTATAGCTAACAAAGCAGGGGAAAGTCCACTGGCTGGGTACGATTGACGCTTGGCCTCCGCCCTATATCAATAACGGCAATTATCTGATTATTCCGCGCCATGCCTGGTTTGAGCGTCATTATTACCGGCAATGGCAAAACTTGCCCGGGCTGCCTAATGAACGGCGCCACGGTCAAGACCGTATCCGGGGTAACGGCTATAAGCTCGTATCCGAATAGTACTGTGTCCGGGGTAGCTACCTCGGGCGGATGGACGGGTGCGGCCATAAGGCCGGCAACCACCATCATCACGACCAGAAAAAGAAACAACAGCTTTTTCATGATCCCTCCTCAAAATATATATAAGACGCCTTCGGCGGCTTATTCGTTCTCCGGGGGAAGGTACACGCCCTTCCAGCCCTCATAAATCTCCTGAACTTTCTGGACCTCCACGACGTACTCCGTAATCCTGATCCAGTACCACAGCGGCAGCTTAACGGTTTCGCCGTCCAGGACCGGAATCACTTTCCCGTCTCCGCCTATGGGATCAGGGAAAGCAGGAAAAGCAGGAAAAGCAAGGCCGGGGTCAATGACCTCGGTTTTTACTTGCACCATGGAGCACGCCGATACTGTTATCAAAATCAGTAACAGTATTGCCGGTATGCAGCGTTTCCTTTTTCTCGTCCGCATGATGCTGAGCCTCCTCTTGCTTTTGCCGGTACTCCCCTTGCCGCCGCCGCTCGGTTTGGGCGGCTTCCAGGGCTCCCTCAAGTTCCTTCACCTTCCGGCCCTTGGACAGGGAAACTTTCACGGCAATCACCAGGGTAATAATCAAAAGAATGATAAGTACTATCACCCCTAAAACCACATAGCTCACGCCTTGCCTCCCAGCTTAATATCCCGGATCTTATCCAGGATAATCGACAGATACACCGGGGTATAAATGGCCGCCAACACTACCCCGGAAATGATCATCGACTTGAGGGATACGTTCTTCGCGCCGCCCTCAACACGGCTGTCTTCTTTTTCTGTTTTTACGGGAATCACTGATTTCATAGTACCTCCAATTGTACCGTCTTGGTCTCCAGGACGGTGGCGATAGCGTTTGCGATTGTGATAGCGTCCTCGGGGCTTGCGAGGCGGATACAACCTAAGGTTGTGTGGGAGGTTGCATAGTGGAGCCAGTAACAGGTGTCCCTCACTTGCCGTTCCGTTTCCCGCAGATAATCCCCGTCTCCGTCCAGATCCCATACGTTCACCCACTGCCAGGCGTCGGTCCTGATTTTCACCGGTCCGTAGGTGCGGGGGTCAAAGCCCTTTTCCTTCTGCCAGTCGAGGCTGGTTATACACCAGGTTCCTTGGGGGAACGGGTATGGATCGTAAGGGAGGTTATCGGGAATATTGCGGATCACTTCATAGGCTTTACGGGTTCCTTCTCGAAGGGTGCGGATACGGTTACTGATGGGGAATGTAGCTTCAGGGAGTATGAGGCGCCCGGCGTCTAAGTCGGCGATGATTTTCATATAGCCCTCCGCTTTTCCTTCTCTTTCTTTTCTATGTGTTTCCGCTCCTCGATACGCTTTTTCTTGGCCGCCTCCATAATCGATTCGTAGATCATCTTTATTTCCCCGTTCTCACCCCGCCTGATATACTCATCCCCAGCGTTAAGCCGCTCTCCGTCAGGAAGGCGGTGGTCACAGATGATCTGTTTAAGATGCTGTAATTCCAGGTTGTCAAGGCGCCGGTCCTGCTTTTCGTTGGCGGCGTAGAGCTCTGCGAAGAGGAACCGCTTGATTGAAACGCCGATTCGCTTGTCAGTCGTAACGAGCCTTGCAACCGTTCGATTACTCTGCTCATGGTGTATCATTTATGCTGGTGTTACCGGTGGCTTTTCCCCCAAGTGAAGCGCGGAGTTTGGCGGAACGATTTGAAATCCACTATACGCCCAAACATGGTTCATGGTTGAACCTGGCAGAGATGGAAATCGGGATTCTCAGTCGACAATGTCTGAACCGGAGGATAGGGACGATTGAGCGGATGAGTAGTGAAGCGGCAGCCTGGGTTACCCAGCGGAACCGGGAAAAATCCACGGTTCATTGGCAGTTTACAACGGCGGACGCCCGGATCAAACTTCAACATTTATATCCGAAATTTTAGACTTCGAGGAGTACTAGGGCTTCGTAGAAACTACGGTTTCTGAATACGCAAATACCCTCAGCGGTTTGCTGCGCTTCGCGCATAAAACCTCCCCATGCGTCCGGCTGCCAGGCAGCGGTGTTGGCGCGAAGGAAGAAAGCAATCCGGCCGGCGATAGTCAGCTAAGCAGGGGACACCGGCCTAATTGACTGCATCACACAGCGAAAAGTCAGGTGTTAAAATCCTTCTTCCGTATTAAGTTCCGCTGGATCTTGCCGCTGACGGTTTTGGGAAGCTCCGGCACAAAGTCCACAATCCGGGGGTACTTGTAGGGAGCGGTAACCCGTTTGACGTGATTTTGCAGTTCCCGTTTCAATTCTTCCGAGGGCGTAAAACCCCGGGCAAGCACGACGGTGGCTTTTACCACCTGGCCCCGCATCGCGTCCGGCGAGGCTGTAACGGCGCATTCCAGCACCGAGGGATGCTCCATCAGGGCGCTTTCAACCTCGAAGGGGCCGATGCGATAGCCTGAGCATTTGATCACATCGTCGTTACGGCCCACAAACCAGAAATAGCCCTCGTCGTCACGCCAAGCCATGTCCCCGGTTTGGTACACTCCGTTGTTCCAGCAGTTCGCGGTGATCTCCACATCTTTCCAATAGCCCCGGAACAAGCCGGGAAAATCAGAAGGACCAATTACCGGCACAGGGGCGTCTGTCCTGGTTTTCCCCGCAGCGGCTTCATACATATTTTTGCCGGCGCTGGTGATACTCATATTGCCCACAATGCCGTCGTCACATATATCGCCGTTCTCGTCTAAAAGCTTGAGGCCGAACAGCGGCGCGGGCTTGCCCATAGAGCCGGGCCTTACCGGCAGCCATTTGAATACCGCGGCCATCACCGAAGTTTCTGATTGGCCGAAACCTTCCCGAATCTCAAGACCGGTAAGCTCTTTCAGTTTATGGTACACCTCCGGGCTCAATGGTTCGCCGGCCACCGAAGTGTGACGGATAAAACTGAAATCATAGCCGGACAGATCCTCTTTGATAAGATAACGGAAGATGGTGGCCGGCGCACAGAAAGTCGTTGGCCTCAGCCGCTGTATGGCCGCAAGCATTCCGTGGGGGTTGAACTTTTCCGTGTCATACACGCCGACAGCCGCACCGCAGATCCACTGACCGTATATCTTGCCCCAGGCAAACTTCGCCCAGCCCGAATCGGTTTGAGTCAGGTGTACCGTATCATCCTCTACGCAGTGCCAATAGCGGGCGGTGACAATGTGCCCCAGCGGCAGACTGTAATTGTGGAGAACCATTTTAGGCATGCCGGTAGTACCGGAAGAAAAATAAATTAGCATGGGATCACGGGTTTCGGTGGCGATCCGGGGAAGGCACTCTTCCGCTTTCTCGATGGCGGCGCGCATATCAATGTAATCAGGGGGAATTGTACCGCCGCTCACAAGGGCGATCTTTTCCAGCTTGCCGCATTTGGGCCTGGCCGCCGCGATATTCTGTAGTAAATCAGGGTCGTCGACAGCGATCAGCAGCTTTACCTCGGCAATAGTGCAGCGATACTCAAGGTCCTTGGCGGTAAGCTGATAGGTGCCGGGAATGCAGACCGCGCCGATTTTCATCAAGGCGCACATGAGGATCCACACCTCGGGACGCTGCTTCAGGATGAGCATCACCACATCGCCTTTTTTTATGCCCAGCGAGCGGAGCGCATTCGCCGCTTTATCTGAAAGGCGCTTGATGTCGGCAAAGGTGAATGATCTCATCCCGCCTGAGTCGTCGGTCACAAGCAGGGCAAGTTTTTCCGGTCGCAGCCCGGCCCATTCATCAACCACATCGTAGGCGAAGTTGAAATTGTCCGGAACCTCACAGCGGTAGTTGTCATAAAAGTCCTCATAGCTCTCGAATTCGAGCCGGGGGCAGTAACGAGACAAAATTTCGTTCATAGTGCTTATTCCTGTATGATGGTGATAAATTGGGCGGGACCGTTCACCGCGTTCTGGCTATGGGGCAGGCGGGCGTCAAAATAGATCGAGTCCCCTTGGGAAAGGATGTACCCGGCCTTCCCTACAGTGATCTTCACCTGGCCTTCAATCACATAGTTGAACTCCTGGCCGGAGTGAGACACCTGTGCCGCCGGGGGCTTTGAGGAATCGAGAAATACCAGCAGCGGTTCCATGGTCCGGCTCTTGAAGTTATAGGCCAGGCTGGAAAATTCATAGCCGGGGTAACGCTCTACCTGTACCCCTTTTCCCTTCCGGCATACCGCGGCGTGGGACATTTTTGCTTCTTCTCCGGTGATAAGCACCGTCACGTCGGTACCCAGCCGGTTTGCTATATGGTAGAGTGCGCTGATGGGAATATCCAACTCACCGCTTTCGTACTTTGCGTAAGTTTCAAGGGGAACGCCTGCATCCTTGGCCATATCCATGGCGCTGATTTCCAGTATTTCCCGCAGTTCTTTTATGCGCCCCGGGATCCGGGCGGGGTTTTTGTCCATACAAGCTCCTCAGTTCACCAGTATAGCAAACTCATCGGATGAATGCTACGCATATGAGACGGCGGCATTTCTTCATTATCAGGAATATGCGTTATGTGCTCTTTATTCGAAAGTCTGGTTTAATACCCCGCCGAACCACAGGTTCGCGCTCTGCTCCGTGGAGGCTCATTCTAAAATTGGAGCAGGGCAATATGTCGAATAAGCCCCAATTACCTTTCCAAGATTAAATGATTTTGTTTGTCGAGTTGAAGTGACATTAGAAAAGTCCATGCTGGTCTCTCGTCGAACATTAGCTGCGTCCATATAAATGACGCACAATTCAACTTTACTCAGTCTTCCTCTTCCGGTGTTCCACACTGTCACGGAATGATCAGTGTATGAAACACCTGCATCCGCAAAAACAACAGCCACCGCCGTGCACAACATTATTAACGCTATGCCTATAACCCAGATTTTTTTGTTCACAATGAACTCCTTCCATGTGACTGTTACCGATGATCTGGGGTATATAAAATCGGTGATCAATGGGCAGGAGTTGCGGGCCATTCTGGGCAAGGGGATACGATTTTACCGGCAACAGCGGCAATTATCCCAGGCTGTCCTTGCAGAAAAGGCGGATATTTCAATCACGTTCCTCAGCAACATAGAGCGTGGTATCAAGTATCCCACATCGGATACCCTTTCCGCCATAGCAAACGGCTTGGGAGTGGAGGTTTACGAACTGTTCCGGCATGACCATTCCCCCGCCGAGCGCCGGAGCCTGTTTGAGCAGTTCAAAAGC
Organism: Treponema sp.; assembly: GCA_031266095.1. The sequence continues at coordinate 8,147 of JAISBR010000201.1, forward strand.
CATGACGGCCGGCAGAGTGATAACGATAACCTCTATTTATATGCGCTCGCCCAGCTGAAGATGTTCTACTGCCTTGACACAAATCCCCTTATCAGGTATATTGAAAACTCTTCTGGGGGTGTAGCTCAGTTGGCTAGAGCGTTTGAATGGCATTCAAGAGGTCAGGGGTTCAATTCCCCTCACCTCCAGAAATCTTAAATTTAGAGGCTTTCCCAAAACTTCAGTTTTGAAAGAGCGACCGCTTAAAAATGCAAAATAATTAAACACAAGTGATTACATCCGATAACTAACGGAAGCGCCCAATACTGACTACAGGTTACATTTTGAACTCGTTGCCCAGGTAGACTTCCCGCACCATTTCATTGACGAGGATAACCTCCCGATCACCTCGGGCGACAATGGTGCCGTCGGTAATGATAAAAGCCTCGGTGGTGATTTCCAGAGTATCGCGGACATTGTGGTCGGTGATGAGAATACCGATACCTTTGTCGGCAAGGCGGCGGATGATCTGTTTGATTTCATAGACCGCGATGGGGTCGATACCGGCGAAAGGCTCGTCCAGCAGCAGGAATTTGGGTTCCGTAGCCAAAGCCCGCGCGATTTCGGTACGCCGCCGCTCACCGCCTGAAAGAGTAAAGCCGCTCTGTTTTCTGATCCGGTCAATGCCGAATTCATCCAGCAGGCTTTCCAGCCGTTCCTTTTTGGCCGCCCGGTTGATGTCCCGGCGGCTTTCCAGAATAGCCCAGATGTTCTGTTCCACGGTGAGTTTGCGGAAGATCGACGCCTCCTGGGGCAGGTAGGCAATGCCCTGCCGCGCCCGGCGGTACATGGGCTTTGCGGTGATATCAACATCATCCATGGTAATGAGGCCGGTAGTGGGCCGATAGAAACCCACAATCATATAGAAAATCGTAGTCTTTCCCGCGCCGTTGGGTCCCAAAAGCCCGGCCACTTCGCCATTGCGCATAGAAAAGTTGACCCCTCTGACCACTTCCTTGCGGCCAAAACGCTTATGCAAATCCAAGACCGCCAGGGTGTGAATCTCACTTGAAAATACGGTCTTGGGCGCCGTAACGGCAGCAGCTCCGGGTATGGTGAAACCGGAGCTTACAGGACCGAACTGGCCAGCTGGTTGGACGCTGGACACAGCCCTCTGCTGACCGGCCCCTAGTTTTGCGCTCTCCCGCAGCCTTTCCGCCCTTTTTATAAGAGAATCGGCCTGGCTGACAGCGGGTTTGGCGGCAACTTTAGCGCCGGGCACGGGTTTTGGCCGGCCAATCGCCGGTTTCGCACCAGGTAAAGGCTTTTGCTGACGGGGCGCGGCTCTCGTGGCGGGCCTGGCGCCAAGCACCGGGCGTGGCTGAGGCTGACCACCGGCCGATTTCGCCGCAGACAAAGGCTGCTGTTGGCGGGGCGCGGCTCTCGTGGCGGGCTTGGCGCCAATCGCCGGGCGTGGCTGAAGCTGACCACCGGCCGATTTCGCCGCAGGCAAAGGCTGCTGTTGGCGGGGCGCGGCTCCACCAGCCGGTGCAACAGACTGAGCGCCGGGTACGGGTTTTAGCCGGCTAATCGCCGGTTTCGTACCAGGTAAAGGCTTTTGCTCGCGGGGCGCGGCTCTCGTGGCGGACGCGGCGGGCCTGTCGCCAATCACCAGGCGTGGCTGAAGCTGACCACCGGCCGGTTTCGCCGCAGACAAAGGCTTTTGTTGACGGGGTGCGGCTCTCGCGGCGGACGCGGCGGGCCTGTCGCCAATCACCGGGCGTGGCTGAAGCTGACCACCGGTGGATTTCGCCGTCGGCAAAGGCTGCTGTTGACGGGGCGCAGCTCTCGTGGCGGACGCGGCGGGCCTGGCGCCAAGCACCGGGCGTGGCTGAAGCTGACCACCGGCGGATTTCGCCGCTGGCAAAGGCTGCTGCTGGCGGGGCGCGGCTCTCGTGGCGGATGCGGCGGGCCTGGCGCCAAGCACCGGGCGTGGCTGAAGCTGACTACCGGCCAATTTCGCCGCCGGCAAAGGCTGCTGTTGACGAGGCGCGGCTCCACCAGCTGGTGCAACAGACTGAGCGCCAGGCACGGATTTTTGTTGACCACCGGCCGGTTTCGTACCAGGCAAAGGCTTTTGTTGACGGGGCGCGGCTCTCGTGGTGGGCGCGGCGGGCCTGGCGCCAAGCACCGGGCGTGGCTGAAGCTGACCACCGGCGGATTTCGCCGCCGGCAGAGGCTGCTGTTGACGGGGCGCGGCTCTCGTGGCGGGCCTGGCGCCAATCGCCGGGCGTGGCTGAGGCTGACCACCGGCCAGTTTCGCCGCCGGCAAAGGCTGCTGTTGACGGGGCGCGGCTCTCGTGGCGGACGCGGCGGGCCTGTCGCCAAGCGCCGGACTTGGCTGAAGCTGACCACCGGCCGATTTCGCCACAGACAAAGGCTGCTGTTGGCGGGGCGCAGCTCTCGTGGCGGACGCGGCGGGCCTGTCGCCAAGCACCGGGCGCGGCTGAAGCTGACCACCGGCGGATTTCGCCGCCGGCAAAGGCTGCTGTTGACGGGGCGCGGCTCCACCAGCCGGTGCAACAGACTGAACGCCGGGCACGGGTTTTGGCCGGCCAATCGCCGGTTTCGTACCAGGTAAAGGCTTTTGCTGACGGGGCGCGGCTCTCGTAGCGGACGCGGCGGGCCTGGCGCCAATCGCCGGGCGTGGCTGAAGCTGACCACCGGCGGATTTCGCCGCCGGCAAAGGCTGCTGTTGGCGGGGCGCAGCTCTCGTGGCGGATGCGGCGGGCCTGTCGCCAATCACCGGGCGTGGCTGAAGCTGACCACCGGCCGGTTTTGCCGCAGACAAAGGCTTTTGTTGGCGGGGTGCGGCTCTCGCGGCGGACGCGGCGGGCTTGGCGCCAATCGCTGGGCGTGGCTGAGGCTGACCACCGGCCGATTTCGCCGCAGACAAAGGCTGCTGTTGGCGAGGCGCGGCTCTCGCGGCGGACGCGGCGGGCCTGGCGCCAGACGCGGGTTTTGAGGTTTCTTGGAAGCGTTCTACTTTTCTTAGTGGGGGATGTTTTTCTTCCATGGTGTTAGTTTTTTATTGTACCCGAGACAGCACCTTCCATGGTAACATCATCAGTATCCAGATCTACCTGAATCCGGTCGGCCCGGAATTCATCATCTTTTTTGAATACTACCGGGAAACCGGAAAGATCCAGCAGTTTCTCATCACGACGGTAGATGGCGTATTCGGAACGGCAGACCATATCATCTTTGAAAAGCCGGACCGAAATCTGAAACACCGTCACCTCCGATTCCTCGTCATATTCGATAAAGCGGCCCCTGGCGACGATCTCGTTTTTCCGGTCCTCAAGGACTGAGTTGCCCTCCAAGCGCACGATTTTTAAGCTCCGATCATAGCGAAGCCGATCCGTTTGAAAAAGTATCTCCTTTGCCTCTTCAACGCCCGATACACCGCCGGTACAGTTAATGAACTGATTATCATCCCCCTGTATCTCTATCCTTTCGGCCCGGAGCACCAGGTTGTCGGAACGAACTTCCGCATTCCCCGCGAGAATGGTAACCTCTCTCCCCTGGGATTTGGTTCCCGACATCTTGTCCGCCTTGAAAGTGAAGGTGTCCGCATCCGCGAAAATACCGGTAAAAAACAGACAGAAAATGGCGATGACACGGGGATTTTGAAAAAGGCCCATTCGATTACTCCCCTCCGCCGGCATCGGCGCTGCTTTCATTTTCTGCATCGTCATCTTCGTAAATATAAGAACCTCTCACGCCGCCTGTAAATTCCCATGTGCGCCGGCGCGCGTCCGCGCGAAACCCGGCGCCGGTGAAGCTGGTTCCGCTTGGCTGGAGGATATTTACCTCATCAGTCTCTCCACCCGACAGAATCCGTTCCTTGTCCTTCCAGTCAAGCCGCTGTGTCTCAATAGTTATATCTTCGGATGCAACCTCGATCTTCACTCCGTCGTCCAGACTGATATTGCCGGAATCGATCTCCACCGCAGCGCTGCCCGCCCGGCCTTGGGCATTTACATCTTCTCCGTGATTTCCGAATTGCTCAAAAGAAAAATTCCGCAGTTTCATAACGCTGAGTTCTTCATACCGTTCCGCCCGTTCCGCCTTAAAACGCGCCAGCGGGTCCGCGGACCTTATCCGCACATATTCAACATTTTCCATCACAATATCAGGCTGGTTGCTATCCTGCCCTTCCAATTGACCGTAATCAAACGTGCAGGAAGTGAGAAAAAGTAACAGAGAACAAGGAACAAGGAACAGTGGACGCACTACAGAGCACCTCAAAAATTACTGCTTGCCGCTTTTGCGGCAGCGATAAAATCCCTGAACAGAGGGGCCGCCGCGGTAGGCTTGGATTTAAACTCCGGATGGAACTGCACCCCCAGGCCCCAGGGATGATCCGGCCACTCGACACATTCCACCAGGCTGCCGTCCGGGGTAAGGGCCGCGATTTTAAGTCCGCTTTCGGCCATTTCCCCGCGGTACTGGTTTGAGAATTCATAACGGTGCCGGTGCCGCTCCCAGATATGCTTCTCCCCATAGGCGGCCAGAATGTGGGTGCCTTCCCCGGCTACCGATTCGCTTTTTCCCAGTCGCATGGTTCCTCCGTAATTCTGTACATCGACCTGCTCTTCCAGCAGACTCACCACCGGGTGCCTGGAGTCCTGGTTAAACTCGGTGGAATCCGCGTTATCCCACCCCAGCACATTCCGGCCCCATTCGATCACCATTATCTGCATGCCCAGACAGATCCCCAAATAGGGCGCTTTATTCGTCCGGGCCCAGGCCGCAGCCTTCACCATGCCGTTGATCCCCCGCTGGCCAAAACCACCGGGGACCAGGATGCCGTCGATTCCACCGTCCGCGGGCGAATCCGCCGCCCGCGGGCCCAGTATAGTATTAACGTTCTCCGCCTCTTCAAGCCGGGAGGAATCGATCTTCACCAGTTCCACCTCGACAGCACACTCCAGCCCGGCATGGAACAGGGCCTCGTATACCGATTTGTAGGCGTCATGCAGTTCCATGTATTTGCCCACAATGCCGATCCGCACTTTTCCCTTCCGGGCGGAGAAGCGCTCCGTCACAGATTTCCAGGCCCGGATATCCGCGTGCCGGCTTTCCACCCCCAATTTCTTCAAAACCACCTGATCCAGCTTTTGTTCGAAGAAAACAAGGGGGATCTCATAAATTGTAGTATCAATATTATAGGAAGTAAAGACCGCATCAGGATCAACATTGGTAAAGAGGGCGATTTTCCGTCTGGTGGCCTCGTCCATCATCACCGGAGCGCGGCAAATCAGCACATCCGGCTGAATTCCCATTTCCTGCATAGATTTTACCGAGTGCTGCGTGGGCTTGGTCTTGAGTTCCCCGCCGGCCACCTCGGGGATGAGGGTAAGGTGCGCCGAAATAACATCGATTCTGCCGCACTCGTGGATCATCTGCCGGGCCGCTTCCAGGAAGGGAATGGATTCGATGTCCCCCACCGTACCGCCGATTTCTACGATTACCACATCGGTGTCCGGATCTTCTTTGGAAACCGCCAAAATCCGACTCTTTATCTCGTCGGTGATGTGGGGGATCACCTGGACGCAGCGCCCCAGAAAACGGCCTTCCCGCTCTTTGCGGATAACAGCCTCGTAAACCTGGCCGGTGGTCACCGAATTGGCCTTGGTAAGGCGTCCTCTGGTAAACCGGGCGTAATTACCCAGATCCAGGTCCGTTTCAGCCCCATCGTCGGTTACATAGACCTCACCGTGCTGGTAAGGACTCATGGTCCCCGCGTCCACATTGATATAGGGGTCGCATTTGACCATCCGAACATTCAGTCCCCTGGCTTCCAGCAAAGCCCCCAGGGACGACGCGGCAACACCTTTCCCCAAACTGGAACAGACGCCGCCTGAGACAAAAATGAACTTGTTCATGTAATAATATTATTCCGAGAAAAGGAGGCTTGGTCAAGGCGTAGCAGGCCCTCCGGGCCGCTTTTCCGGTACCCGATCCGGCTATGGTAAGCGCCTCGAATTTTTTATATTTTCTTTCAGATAATTGTTATTTTTTTATATAATACGCTATAATAATAACGAATGGAGGTGATAATTATGTCGAATGAAATCGGCCGTTTGTCCAAGGGATTTTTTGCGGGTTCAAAAACCACGCAAAGATATAGCCCCCCCCCCCCCCCCCCTCGAACATTTTACCTTTTGTAACCGGCAGCGGCTTTCCCTAAACCGTCACAAGACAGCCTCCGCGGTATTGCTCATCCAAACCGGCATGTTCGCCGCCGCGGCCCTTATCAGCCTCCTCTTGGCGGCCTGTCCCCTGCCGATGGGCCCCGATTGGCAGAAGATCGTCTTTGTCCCCCTGGTCGATCTCCCCTTCGGCGC
>JAISBR010000217.1 GCA_031266095.1 Treponema sp.
CTCATCGGTATTTCCATTTCCTACCTCCGTATATCCGGCGACGAGCGTAAAGAGAAAGTGGCCGCGGTTTTGTACAATTTCTTTGACGGTGTTGCCGAGGTGATGATGTTGATCATCAAAGGCATCATGCAATACGCCCCCATCGGCGTCCTTTCTCTCGTTGCCGTGGTTTTCGCTACCAACGGTCCAAGGGTGGTGGGAAGCCTCGGCATTGTAACGGCGGCCTGTTTTCTCGGTTATGCCCTGCACGTCGTTGTCATATACGGAGGCCTGCTGAAAGTTTACGGCAGGCTACCCCTTAAACGTTATTTCCGTGACGCCAAGGATCCCTTCATCACGGCTTTTGTTACCCGCAGTTCCAACGGGACCCTGCCGGTCACTATGGAGGCGGCGGAGAACCTCGGCGTCCCCAAGGACATCTACTCCTTCTCCCTTCCCCTGGGCGCCACGATTAATATGGACGGGACGGCGATCTATCAGGGAGTCTGCGCCACCTTTATCGCCTTGTCGGTCTGGGGGCACGGTTTTTCCCTCTCCCAGATGGGTATTATCGTGGTTACCGCCACCCTTGCCAGCATCGGCACCGCCGGGGTTCCCGGCGCCGGCGCCATCATGCTGCTCCTCGTTCTTGACTCGGTGGGGCTGCCCGTTACGGCGGGCAGTGTCGTAGCCGGCGCCTACGCGATGATCCTCGGCATCGACGCCCTGCTTGACATGGGACGCACCGCCCTGAATGTCACCGGCGACCTTGTTTGCACCACCGTGGTGGCCAGTAAAATGAAGACCCTGGATATGACTAAGTGGGATTAACCCCGTTTCGGGAGTTTGTCTTAAAATCGTTTAGACGAGGGGCAGGCTCCCGGAATGTGTTACTGTTCGATTGGACATAAGCGACGGGACCGCCGCTTTTTAGCGGAGTAAAAAATATGGAACATGAATTGGCCCGGGAATTAAACGCAGTCTTAGAGAGTACTACCCCTGGAACGCTGCTTTCCAAGATGGGCAGACGCCTTTATTTCCCGAAAGGGATAATAGCCCAGGGCGCCGAGGCAAAACAGTTCAGCTCTTTAGCCGACGGGACCCTCGGAATCGCGGTAAAGGAAAAAAGCCCCCTGATCTTGTCGGCCCTGGGGGATCAGCTGCCCGGGATGAAGGCCGGGGAAATTGTCTCCTACGCCCCCACGGCAGGTATACCCGCGCTTCGGGAGCTCTGGGCCGCTGAAATACAGCGTAAAAACCCCGCCTTGGGGACTTCCGCCATTTCTTTACCGGTGGTAACCACGGGATTGACCGGGGGGATAAGCATCATCGGGGATCTCTTTTTGGATGAGGGTCAGACCCTTATGGCGGCAAATCCCTCGTGGGATAACTACGGGCTCATTGCGGAAGCCCGGCGCAACGCCCATGTGCGCCTGGTGGATATGTTTAACCAAGGGGGGATCGATCTCGCCGTCCTCAAGACCGCCCTGTTTCAAGAAGGGCAAAAAACCGGTTTTATCCGGATTATTTTTAATTTTCCACATAACCCCACCGGTTATTCCCCCACCGTGGAGGAAGCCCGGGCAATGTGCGCCCTTATCCGGGAGATTGCCGAACAGGGTGTCAGGACACTGGTTATTTGTGACGACGCGTATTTTGGCCTCCGTTTTGAGGAGAACATAGAGGCCCAGTCTCTGTTTGCCTATCTTGCGGATATCCATGAAAATGTATTTGCCGTTAAAATCGACGGCGCCACCAAGGAAGATTTTGCCTGGGGTATGCGTTGCGGTTTTATTACCTTTGCGGGAAAAAACCTCTCCGACGGCCATTACGACGCCTTGATAAAAAAAGTAATGTCCGTTATCCGATCCACCATTTCCTGTTCGCCCACGGTCGTCCAAAACCTGCTGCGAAAAATGTATTCTTCCGGCGGCGCCCTGGAGAAAGAAAAGGCCGCTTACCGTACCCTCATAGAGGCCCGTTATAAAAAAGTGCGGGCCCTGGTCGACGCTCAAAAAAATCATCCCCTGCTGGAGCCTATGCCCTTTAATTCCGGTTATTTTATGAGCTTTAAATGCAAAAACAGTAACGCGGAATTGCTGCGCCAAAAATTACTGCATCAGTACGGTATAGGAACCATCGCAATAGATGAATCTACATTACGGGTCGCTTTTTCCGCTCTTGATGATGAATGTATTGACGCGGTATATGCCGCTATTTACCGGGCCGCAGGGGAAATTGCCGGATGAGCCTTCGCAATACCACGGCAAATCACTTATACTAAAATTAAGGAGAAAAAAATGGCAGAAGGTTATAACCCCTATGACAATATGCTGCAGGTTCTGGAGACAGCAGCCCACAAACTTGGCCTTACCCGGAACGACTATGAGACGATAAAATATCCTGAACGGGAACTGAAGGTCTCTATTCCCGTTAAAATGGATAACGGAGACATTCAAGTTTTTGAAGGTTACCGGGTGCAGCACTCAAGCAGCCGGGGGCCCTGTAAAGGGGGTATCCGTTACCACCAGGAAGTGGATATCGACGAAGTAAAAGCCCTGGCGGCATGGATGACCTTTAAATGCGCGGTGGTAAACCTGCCCTACGGCGGCGCCAAAGGCGCGGTTAAGGTTGATCCGGCAACCCTCTCCCGGGGAGAACTTGAACGGTTGACCCGGCGTTTTACCACGGCAATACTGCCGATTATCGGCCCGGAAAAGGATATTCCCGCGCCGGATGTGAACACCGACGCGGAAATTATGGGCTGGATCATGGATACCTACAGTATGCTTCACGGCTACGCCGTTCCCGGGGTAGTTACCGGTAAATCCATTGAAATCGGCGGTTCCCTGGGACGGGCCGAAGCGACGGGCCGGGGGGTGAGTATCGTAACCGGAGAATTGCTGAAATACCTCAAAATACCGATAAAAGGCACCCGGGTTGCGGTACAGGGTATGGGAAACGTGGGTGCGGTCACGGCAAAACTGCTCTACGAACTCGGCTATATGGTCGTAGGGGTGAGTGATGTATCCGGGGGCTGCTACAACCCGGACGGTCTGGACATCCCCGCCATTCAGGTTTACATGACCGCTCATAACAAATCCCTGGAGGGGTATACCGCCGCCGGGGTCAAAAAAATCTCCAATAAGGAACTTTTGACCTGTGATTGCGATGTATTGATACCCTGCGCCCTGCAAAATCAGATTACCGAGGCCCTTGCCGATTCTATAAAGGCTAAATACATCGTGGAAGGCGCCAACGGCCCTACCTCTGTGGAAGCGGACGCCATTCTGAATAAAAAAGGGGTAATCATCCTGCCGGATATCCTTTCCAATGCCGGAGGCGTCATCGTATCCTATTTTGAGTGGGTACAGAACATCCAGGAGCTCACCTGGGAAGAAGAGCAGATCAACGAGACCCTGAAAAAGATCCTGACCCGCAGCTTCGGCCAAGTCCTGGATATTGTCAAGGAGTATCAGGTATCGTTCCGCATCGCCGCCTATATGCTGGCTATTTCCAAGCTCGCCAAGGCGAAAAAGATCCGGGGAGTGTTCCCGTAGTTATTCGAAGTCTGGTTCATTGACCCGTAGATTAACACCAGCTTCCCCGCTTCCAGGCGACCTTGTCGCCATTCTCCAGCTTCCGGTACAATGCCACCCGTCCCCCGCTGTCCGTCCTCTCGTTGCCGTGGCTTGCCTTTCCACTCTTCCCTATCGCCGTCAAGACAGGGGAAATTATTACCGGTTTCCCATTTGGCGGCTGTGAGCCGTCTTTACAAGGCACTTGAGGTTTTCGCGGGGAACGGAAGAAGGCAGGGCGCATTCGGGGGAAATGAGGCGGACACCGCTTCTCAGGTTCGCTTCTACTTCCTCGCGGACCATGGCCGGGGTTCCCTGGCCCAGAGTGACCGGATTGTTGACGCAGCCGGTAATAGTAATTGACGAACCAACCTGTTTAACCGCGGCGGCGATGTCGTTGCGGGAATCCATGTGAAAAAGGGTGAAACCGGTCCGGGCAATACAGTCCAGCCGATCCGTCACATTACCGCAGATATGAAGAATAACCGGCCCTCCCTTTTGCAGGATCTTGGCGGCTTTTATATGGACGGGGAGCAGAAATTCCTCGTAGATTTTAGCGCTTACCAGGTCAGATGTTACATGATCCGCCCAGGTGATCATATCCGCGCCGGCGTCAAACTGGGCTTTGGCAAATTCGATGGGAATTACTGCGAGTTCCCCGATGAGCTTCTTTGTTTTTTCCGGCTCAAGAACGGTGTCAAGGACAAGGTTTTCAACGCCGTAGAGGTTGTAGGCAAGAGTCCAGGGGCCCACCACCTTGCCGATCACCAGGACCCTGCCGGAATATTTCTTTTTGAGAATTTCGCAGGCCTTGATGAGCCGCTGGAATTCGGTACGGTGCAGAAACGATTGGGGTATGTTAAAGTCGTCAATGCGCGTGACGGGTTTTTTTACGATCACCGGCGTGTGAGCGGCATCGTTCCAGTCCACCTTTGCGCCAAGGGCCGCGGCCTCAAGATGAACGGAGAAATAGGGCGCCACCGAATCAAACCCAAAAACGTCATGCCCCGCCGCGGCAAGGACGGCCATCTCCATGGCATTGGTATGGGCCGAGGGGAAAAAAGAACGGACAATTTCCATAACCTCGATGGTCGCCACCGATGTGGGATTTATCGCGGGATACACGTCAAAATCGCCGCCGGCAAGAACCGCCTTGACCCGCTCCGCGGGGCTCATTTTCAGCATGGACATGGCTTATGGTAACATTATCCGGTAATTCTTCTAAAGAGTTCTCCCGA
>JAISBR010000068.1 GCA_031266095.1 Treponema sp.
TTTTGGGAAGCCGGACAATGAATTTACCGCTGTATTTTTCATCACCCACCGGAGGCGGGATGGGGAAGCCGTTTGCGAGTTTGGTTTCTATCCATCCCGCCATAGCCTCCTGAATGTTCTCAAACGCCTCCTGATAAGATGCTCCATCACTCATGCAGCCGTCAAATTCAAGAACATTGGCAAGATAATAGCTTCCGCCTTCATCAACGGTATACCGAATGATGATATTGTACGGTAATTTCAAATATTCATCCGTTTTCACAGTGTCTTTCTTCATAAATCGTTTCTCTCCTATGCGCTCCAGTATAGAAACCACATAAGATTTCTTTAAAGGACTCGATACCTTTACGGTAATAACATCGCCATTTTCATTGACGGTGAGAACCGTGCTGTCTGTCAAGGCGATAACCATTTACGGTTAAAACTTTATCGGCCTCGTCCATCCGGATACCATGAGGCTGATTTTTCATCTTCCTGACTATTTTGTCTTCATTTACCATTCCTTTTTCCTAATTCATTATAAAATGGTATAACACAACGTGCCGTATATAATAGTATCATATATGATATCAAATGTCAAGAGGAGGAATTTCCCCATCGGCCGGTGTCTTTGCTGCCCGCCGGTTACCACGAAGACCGCACCGCCAGGTCCCGTCCAATACCGGCCATCGATCCAAAAAACCATGAACAGAAGATTAAAAAACGGATAATTTTTGTTATACTTCCGGTTTTTCCTTGCATGACCGGGCTTTCTACGATATTTTTTCCTTAACCGGCACGTTAAGGAGTTACGCGCCGTTAGGGAAACGAGTGGGGGCAGCGGAATAGACCGGAATGGAGCGCAGCGGAATGAGGACTATGGAGCGAGGGGGAGCAGTAACCAAAAAGATGGCTCCAGGCGTTCTCCATGCTGCTATACCCGTTCAATGTGCTCCCCCTCCTAATATACTTTCACGCAGACAGGCTGGAAAATGCAGGGAAAAATTCTTATTATCGAGGACGAAAGGGAACTGGCCGATCTGATTTCCTGGTATTTACAAAAGGACGGCTTTGATCCCCGTACCGCGGAATGCGCCGAGGAAGGGTTTGCCATTGCGGAGGGCTGGAAACCGGAATTGGTCATTCTGGATATTAACCTGCCCGGTATGGACGGTTTTGAATTCCTGCAAAAGTTCCGGCGCAGTTGCAGCACTCCGGTGCTGATCGTTTCCGCCAGGAACAGTGATGAGGACCAGATCAGCGGCCTGGGGGCCGGGGCGGATGAATATATAGCAAAACCCTTTTCTCCCAAGGTGCTTGTGGCCAGGGTCAGGGCCGTGTTCCGCCGTGTGAGGAATTTTAATGAAAAAGGGGAGGCCGACTTTTTTTGTTTCGGTCCTTTTACGCTTGATTATGACACCCGCACGCTTAAGAAGGGGGAATACGAAATCTCCCTTTCCGCGAAGGAATTTGGCTGCCTGGCGTTTTTGACCAAACAGCCGGGAAAGATCCTGGACGTGGAAACTATCTATGCCGGGGTTTGGAAAAACAACTACGGTGATCTTACCGCCGTGGCGGTGTATATGCGGCGGCTGCGGAAGAAGCTGGAGGACGATCCGGCAAACCCGGTCTACATCGAAACCGTGCGCGGTATGGGGTATCGCCTTAACGGCGGAATCCGCTTTAACGGCGAAGCCCAAAGGACCGAAGTATAAAGCCGGATCAATCATGAAAATCAAAACCCAGTTCTATTTGCTGATTGCCGGTATTCTCCTGGTCCCGCTGCTCCTGGTTATCGTGCAAATTGTGTTCACCCGGTCTATCCGGGAACAGGAGCAGGAGGAAACCGCCGTATACGCAGACCTTGCCGCCCTCCTGGATGAGAGTCTGTCTCTTGAAGACCGGGAAAACTTTTCCCATTTCATCAGCCGCGCCGGCAAGTTTGGAAACATCGTGGTGTTCCGTGAAGACCTGCTCGTCCTCTATTCCACCATCCCCGAATTCGTTGCCGGCGCGTATGAATCGGAGGCGCATATTACCGGGCTGTTTGAACACAAAGACAGCCATTACGCCTATACCTTTGAGGCACCCGGCAGGATGCACAACAGCGTCTACATCCTTATCCAAAGGGAAACGCCTCCCCCGCAGGCCCGGGGCTCCCGAAAGGGCCCCGGCTATCCCCCCTTCATGCCTCTGTTCCCTCCCCTGTTTATACTGCTCGGTTTTTTTCTGCTGCTGATCCTCTTTGCGATAAGTATGTCCCTGATCATCGCCCGTTCCATTACCAAATCTGTTACGGTGCTTGAGAGCGCCACCCGGCGTATCGCTGCGGGGGAACTGGATCTGGCGCTTGATGTCCACGGCAGCAACGAGATAACCTCCCTTACCAACAATCTGAACAAAATGCGGAACGCCCTAAAGGAGGAAGAACAGCGGAGGAGCCGTTTTATTATGGGCGTAACCCATGACCTGAAAACCCCCCTGGCCCTTATCAAGGCGTATGCCGAGGCAATCGATGACGGCATCTCTGAAGACCCTGTCACCCATACCGGCGCCGCGGAGATTATCAGCGCCAAGGCGGATCAGCTTGAGGGTATGATCAACGACCTCCTGGATTTTGTCCACATGGATTCAAGCGAATGGCGCGGCCGCTTACAGCCGGTAAACATTACCGCGTTTTTGCGGGCGGGGGCAAAGGTTTTTTCGCTGGACGCTGAACTGCTCCGCCATGAATTCCGGTCCGAGATCCTTCTGCCTGAAAATCTCTCCGTTCCTATGGACGAAAGTCTTGTGCTCCGGGCCCTTGAAAACCTGGTGAATAACGCGATCCGCTATACCCCTGACGGTTCGGTTATCAGTCTGTGCGCCGCCCTTGGGGAATCGGCTGTGCAGATCACCGTAAAAGACGACGGCCCCGGTATTACGAAGGCCGATCTTCCCTACATATTCGATATGTTTTACCGGGGCACCGGTTCCCGCCGGGAACAGGGTATGGGGCTTGGTCTTGCCGTGGTAAAATGGGTGGTGAATTCCCACGGCTGGGAAATCGCCGCGGAACCGGATAAGGGCGGCGCCTGTTTCAGGATTACTATTCCTCTGGGGGAAATTTAAATCATAGGACTTGTTCAATAACTGAAGTTATTGAACAAGTCTATAGGAGAAACGCATAGGATCATCCGCAATCTGTTTGCCCCCGCCTTACCGGAGAAAAATCCCCGCCCGGGAACGCTGCTCAAAAATGGCCTGGATGCCATTTTTGAGCAGCGCAAGGGATTGCAGCGGAAATACCGGAAGCCCCGAAGGGGCTGAGGAATTGGAGCACTGGAACGCGAGAGCGTTCCACAGCCCGGTTTCCGGCGCGAAGCCGGAAATGCGCCCAAAAAATATGAAGAACCCCGCCGCAGAGCAGCGGGGTATCTTCGGTCGAGAAGAAAAAGTCCTGCGGACTTTTCTCATTCTATACTGGGGGTCTGCCACCCCGCCATCATTGGCGCAGGAACGGACCTGCGGTCCGTAACCGCCGCAGAGCAGCGG
>JAISBR010000121.1 GCA_031266095.1 Treponema sp.
TTTGGAACAGCTTCCTTTAAAAACCGCGGTTTTGTAGGCCATCGGCCGAAAAACCGCAAGAGCTTGTTCCAAAACCATGCGCTGTAGCGCATAGTCAATTAGTTTTGGAACAAGCTCAACCGTCTTCCGGTTTTCACTCGTTATGGTATGGTCTTGTTATTGTTTAGCGGACCTTTCGTTGCGTGTTCCGGTCCAGCATTTCCCGGATGTACGTTCCTGTATAGGAGGCGGCACAGCGGGCCACTTCTTCGGGGGAACCGGTAACCACTACCTCGCCACCCCGGTCGCCGCCTTCAGGTCCCATATCGATAAGGTAATCCGCCTGTAGCAGCACGTCGAGGTTATGTTCGATCATAATCACCGTGTTTCCCTGATTCACCAGGCGCTGGATAACCGCTATAAGCTGCTTTACGTCGGCAAAGTGAAGCCCCGTAGTCGGCTCGTCCAGGATGTAAAGGGTCCTGCCGGTGGAGCGTTTTGAAAGCTCAAGGGCGATCTTTATCCGCTGAGCCTCACCGCCGGAAAGGGTCAGCGCCGACTGGCCAAGTTTCACATAACCAAGCCCCACCGAAAGCAGAGTGTCCATTTTTCGGGCGATCTGCGGGACGGAGGCGAAGAATTCCGCCGCTTCCTCAATGGTCATATCCAGCACATCGGCGATATTCTTGCCCTTGTAGCGGATCTCCAAGGTCTCCCGGTTGAAACGCTGACCCTGGCATACGTCACAGGTGATATACACGTCGGGCAGGAAGTTCATCTCTATTTTGATGGTACCGTCTCCCTGACAATTTTCGCAGCGCCCGCCCCGGACATTAAAAGAAAACCGCCCCGGCTTGTAACCCCGTACCCTGGATTCGGGCAGTTTGGAAAAGAGATCCCTGATCGCGGTGAAGCCCTCTACATAGGTTATCGGGTTAGAGCGCGGCGTCCTCCCTATAGGACTCTGATCGATGTCAATCACCTTGTCGATAAATTCGGCGCCGTCAAGTTTTTTATAAGCACCCTCGACGTGATTGGAACCGTAAACCTTGTTCGCCAGCGCCGGGTAGAGTACGTCCGAAAGCAGTGTCGATTTTCCTGAGCCGGAGACACCGGTAATGCAGGTAAAGCTTCCCAGCGGAATCTCAACGTTGATGTTTTTCAGATTATGCTCCGAAACTCCTTTCAGTTTAATGAAATTGCCGTTTCCCTGCCGCCGTTTCAAGGGAATATCCATGGTGAGGATGCCCGTCAAATACTGCCCGGTAAGGCTCGCCGGCTCCATCATTACTTCTTTGGGAGTGCCCTGGGCAATCACATGGCCGCCGTGTACACCGGCACCCGGTCCCAGATCAACGATGTAATCGGCGGTACGCAGTGTCTGCTCGTCATGTTCCACCACGATGAGGGTATTGCCCAGGTTGCGCAGATACAGCAGCGTGTCAATGAGCCGCTGATTGTCCCGCTGATGCAGGCCGATAGAAGGCTCGTCAAGAATGTAGAGCACACCCACCAGGCTTGAGCCGATTTGGGTCGCCAGCCTGATGCGCTGAGCCTCACCGCCTGAGAGGGTAGCCGCTTTCCGTTCCAGGCTGAGGTAATCAAGGCCGACGTTTTTCATAAAACCAAGACGCGCATTGATCTCCTTCAAAATCTGATAGGCGATCTTTTTTTCATTTTTCTTGAATTTGATGGTTTCAAAAAACTTGAGCGAGTCCGTTACCGAAAGACTTGAAAGCTCCCAGATGTTTTTGCCGCCTATGGTGACACCTAATACTTCCGGTTTAAGCCGCTTCCCGCCACAGTCCTCACAGGGATTCTGACTCATGAATTTTTCAAGCCACTCTTTGATACCCGGCGACTGGGTCTCAAGATAGCGGCGTTTCAGATCTTCCAGTACTCCGGGAAATCTTGACTGGTACTCAAAGCTGCCGGTCCCTTCCCGGTTTTGGTAACGGACCTTGATCTCGTCCTTGCTGCCGTATAAGATTGCGTCCATGATTTTTTTCGGCAGATCCTTCAGAGGCGTGTCCAGACGGAACTTGTAATACTTTGCCAGGCTTTCAAACCGGCTACGGTGCCAGGCACTGTCCGGGTTATAGGGAACGACCCCACCTTCATTAAAAGAAAGGGAACGATTGGGAATCACTAGATCGGGATCGAATTCCAGTTTAGCCCCCAGGCCCGAACAGCTTGGGCAGGCACCGAAAGGGTTGTTAAACGAAAAGAGCCGGGGCTGTAATTCGGGAATGGAGACGCCGCAGTCGGGGCAGGCGTTTTTCTGTGAAAAGAAATGCTCGCTGTCCTTCCCATCCTGACCGGCCAGAACCATCATAAGCCCGTCCGAAGTCTCCAAAGCGGTCTCTACGGATTCCGCCAGCCGGGAACGTATTCCGGGCCCTATAACCAGGCGATCCACGATGATCTCTATAGTATGTTTCTTCTGTTTATCCAGTTTAATGCTTTCGTCAAGGCTCACCGGCACCCCATCGATTCTGGCCCGCGCAAAACCTGCCTTCCGCGCGTCCTCAATAATTTTCTGGTGCTCGCCTTTTTTGGCGCGGATCACCGGTGCCAGAAGCTGTATTTTGGTCCTTTCCCCCATTTGCATGATGCTCTCGATAATAGAATCCACCGGCTGTTCCCTAATCTCCCTGCCGCAGACCGGGCAGTGGGGAATGCCGATCCGGGCGTAGAGCAGCCGGTAATAATCATAAATCTCGGTTACCGTCCCCACGGTGGAACGGGGATTACGGTGGGTTGTCTTCTGTTCTATGGAAATCGCCGGGGAAAGCCCCTCGATATAATCAAGGTCGGGCTTATCCATGCGGCCCAAAAACTGCCGGGCATAGGAGGAAAGGCTCTCCACATAACGCCGCTGCCCCTCGGCGAAGATCGTATCAAAGGCCAGAGAACTTTTCCCGGATCCGGAAAGGCCTGAAATGACAATCAGCTTATCTCTCGGCAGTTCCAGGTCGATATTTTTTAAATTGTGCTCCCGGGCGCCCCGGATGATGAGTTTATCCATACTTTACAAGAATAGCGGGTTTTTGATGCTGTGAGAAGGTCCCCGTCCCCCATAAAAAAGCCACAATCCGCCACGGATGGCGCTGTAAGCAAGCCGGCCGCCAGGCGGCCGGGTGGAGTTTGCGCGAAGCGCAAACTCCGATACCACAATCCGCCATGGATGGCGGATTGTGGTACAGCACCCGGCGTTTTGCGTTCACCGCATCATTATGGCGTAGCGGGCCGCTGGAAGCGGATAACCACGATGCCGCTATGCCCCGCGCCGCCCGGCTGCTGCCGGTTATTACCGCCCGACCCGCCGTCGCCGTAGTTTACGCCGGCTTTGCCGCCCTGGGGGGCGTTCCTGCCGCCGCCGTTGCCGCCCCGGGAAAACGCTGCCGTTCCGGTGGCGTCCACGAGCCAGGAAGCGCCCTCGACAGCGGCATCCCAGGGAGCGCCCCCCGCCAGTGCGTTATAGCTGCTGTCTGGCGAGTCAGTTCCCTGGCCTCTCGCGCCGCCGCCACCCCCGCCGGAATCTGCGTTGAGTTTGCCTCCCGCGCCATTACCGCCCCTGTTTCCCAGTATGGCAGGATCGCCGCTGCTGCGCGCACCTCCATTGCCATGAGCATCCACATTTCCCGCGCCGCCGCCCCCGCCCGATCCGCCGGGTCTGCCGTTCATATCGGTAAACGCGCCGCCCCCGCCCCCGCCGCCGGGAACCTCAATAGTCCCGATTGCGGACGGTTCGCCGTCCGTGCCCTGCGTCTGCTTTTGACCTCCCGCGCCTCCCGCTCCGACGGTTATCTGCAGGACGCCGCCTTGCGGAGACAGCGCTGCCCCGGTTTTATACATCAGCCCGCCTGCGCCGCCGCCCCCGGCAAAGTCCGTGTTAATGTTACTGTTCTGGTCGCCTCCCGCACCACCACCGCCCGCCACGATAAGATAGTCGGCGGTAACAGGGTCATTGGTAGAAAACGTGAGCGTAACCGACGCGGTGAAGGTGTGGATTTCCCATACCCGTGAGGGATCGCCTTCCACCGGCATATAGCTGACCGTCCCTTCGGCACTATCGCGCGGGGTAACCGGACCAATGGTTACCGCCGCGCTCCGGTTACTGTTGGTATCGGCGGCTTTGACGGTAAAGGTATACGCCGTGTCGTTGGAGAGGCCGTTCCAGGTGTAGGTTCCGGTTCCCTTGTATACATTCCTGGCCGGCCCGGGAATCTCATTACACTCGATTTGTACCCACTCCAGATC
>JAISBR010000210.1 GCA_031266095.1 Treponema sp.
GGCAACGCTTTTTAAAATTTGGTATTAAACCAAAGAACCCGCTCCCGCGGGGGAGGGTATTATAAACTTCCTATCGAACGAGCCTCCGTTCGAACCAGGCGAAGCTAAAGATACTGCGCGGCTTGCCGCGCGGAGGCTCATTAAGGCGTAGCCTTTTTGGGGTTTAATCCCCCTCATACACAAAGATTTCAAGGAGAAATCTTCGATACCACGGGGCTTGCCCCGCGTGTCAGACCTAAGGTCCGCCCACGGGTGTCAAGCCACAATAGAAATGTCCCCCATGTTTGTTCGGGCGTCTTGTGAAGCCGGGTAAAAATGACACACTTGACAAAAAATCATGATAATTCATAATAAAAGTATGGAAATTCTCGCGGGTACGTTAAATAATATAAAGGAATCAATCCTCAAATTTGTACCGGCGAAATACATTTATCTTTTTGGTTCCTATGCCTACGGTAATCCAACGGAAAAAAGTGATATAGATATTTATGTGGTAACACCGGATAATATACATAATTTTTCCGAATTATACGCAAAAATCGTTGGGGATTTACGGGGCAAAGAAATATATTTTATTGATTTATTGTTTGGCAGGGAAAGTGTTTTTAATACGAGAAAAGTGAAAAATATATTTGAAAAGACTATTTTACAGAAAGGCAAGATTATTTATGGAAATTGAAGATGTTGCGGAATGGATACAACTTGCCGATGACGATTTGTATTCCGCTCAAATATTGAATGGAGCGGTTCGTAAAGTTTATGAGATTATATGTTACCATTGTGCTCAAGCAGCAGAAAAATACTTGAAGGCTTACTTGACCTATCAAGATATAATACCGGAAAAGACGCATAATCTATTATTTTCGAGTAAATTGTGTATGGAAAGGGATAACGAATTTGAGAATATAGCTGCTTTATGTGATTTTCTCAATAGATTTTCCAATGACATCCGTTATCCGCATAAATATGAAGTAAATGATAATGACGCAAATTTTTCTATAAATGCTGTTGAAGAAATTAGAAAAATCAACAACCGCGCGGCAGAGCCACTCGGTATGTTGTTCTCATAGGGTATTGGTCTCGGGTTTAATACCTTTATGACCGCGGCAGAGCCGCGGGGTATTAAACCCTCGCCACGAATAAAGCCAATTATTGATTTAAGAAATAAGATCAATTTGGGTTGCCCATAACCGGCTGAAATGTCAAGCGTTTTGATTGGATAATATGTGCAAAAAAATGGCATCCGCCGGGGGACGGCGAAACGCCGGCGGTTGTCAAAGGTACGCCTTTGCTCCATGGTCAGGGCAAAGGCGGTTGATTTTATCGTTCCTTCCTTAAACGGCCTTCACCGGTAAGATGCCATGATTCATTATTCGCCCCATCTTTGTAATTATTGACATGACGAAGCCATATGACATCCAATGTTCTATTATTAATGAAGGACAAGCTGTATATTTGTGTTTCAGACCAGACACCACCTTTATTTACCCAAGCATATACAAAGTTATTCCGGTCCCAAATAAAAAAATCGTCATCAGGGATAACTGCGTTCCATGTTCCATCATCATTTTTAAAATATTGGACAACGGTATTACCGCTAATATCAAGTCTAATGTCCATCGTATAACCATCGTCATCATGGATAACAGACCCCACCCAAATACCATTAAATTCACCACGGACTGCGCTGTCTCCAAAAGAAGCAACAGGCGAAAATACAACCGATAAAATAAAAACAAAACGTATGAATTTTTTATATGCCATTTCTTTCTCCTTTGTTCGGGAAAATTTTGTTGCGGGTTTAAAACCTGCAACAAAATTAATACTATCAATCCCTGCGCCGCCAGGGACGGTGGCACAAACCGTTTTTTTACAAC
Source organism: Treponema sp. (assembly GCA_031266095.1). The sequence continues at coordinate 1,878 of JAISBR010000210.1, forward strand.
CTTTCAGAAGCGACCCCAACAACTTGTGCCGTTTGGGTATTCAAAGCCCGTAGCCTTAGCCGGCGAAGATTACCTTCTCCATCAACTCTGCCGGTTATAACCATATTTGCTCCAATAAATTGTCCAATCGAAACGGCGGTAGTATCATCAACCTCCCCGCTCATTTGGAAATTTTGTTCCCGTCGAATTCTGTCCAACTCAGATCTATCGGTTATAATATAACCGGCATTAACCCATATAAATTCAAGTTCACCGGCTATATATTCCGTGGTACTTCTATCCTGGGCGGTTATATAAACGATAGCGATCCTTGATCTTAAAGGAACATTTTTTAATGTTTGTTCGGCAGCCCTTGCCAATGCCCCTTCTACGCCCGTGCCTGCCCTTGCGGAAGAACCCCCATCTCCAATTAACACAACTTGTCCATCCGCCGAGTAATCCGCTCCAGCCGTAATAAAAGTACCACGCCATTTTATCAAGGAAACAGTTATATTTACAACATCAATATTTCCCTGATATTTCTCAGAAGCAACTTCCTTTAATTTTATATAGGCCTGCTGCTTTATAGATTCAGTCACCGGAACATACCCATTCCCACCCGTTGCAAAAAATGTGGCCTGTACTGAACCGATTACTTCAGTATTTGGCACATTTGATAATGGCCGATAACTTGAAGTTGAGGCACAAGAAGCCACCAAGACAACCAATATGAGAACAATAAATTTTCCAAATCGTTTCAAATTTTCCATAAAAACCTCCAATTCATGTTAAATAACGCCTTTTGATTATCCCCGCGCCCGACGGGTGCGATCTTTTATCGCAGCCAAGGGCGGCGGAGCATATACAGACCTGTTCTGTGCCGTACCTCCGTGTTTTTATAATCGCTCCGATGCAACACCAACAACTTGTGCCGTTTGTGTATTTAATGCACGCAACCTTAATCTTCTAAGATTACCTTCTCCATCAACTCTGCCGGTTATAACCATATTTGCTCCAATAAATTGTCCAATCGAAACGGCGGTATCATCATCAACCTCCCCGCTCATTTGAAAATTTTGTTCCCGTCGAATTCTGTCCAACTCAGATCTATCGGCTATAATATAACCGGCATTAACCCATATAAATTCAAGTTCACCGGCTATATATTCCGTAGTGCTTCTATCCTGGGCGGTTATATAAACGATAGCGATCCTTGATCTTAAAGGAACATTTTTTAATGTTTGTTCGGCAGCCCTTGCCAATGCCCCTTCTACGCCTCCTCCTTTATTGCCACCAATTAGAATAACCGTCCCACTCGCAGAAAAAACTCCATATCCTTCTTTATAATTTGTTACTCTAATAGCGATATCTATTACATCTACATTTCCAGAGTAATTTTTCCTTGCTTCCGTTAACAACAAAGGATATGCTGTATTTTTCATTCCTTCAGGAAGATTATTCCAACCTGCAGAAATATTATGAAGCTCTACAGTACCAATAATACTGTCTTCTGGTTTCATAACTTGGCGCGAAGATGTTGCACAAGAAAAAAATATAACAACAAGTAAACCTAAAACTATTCTTAAAACAAATCTTTCCATAAAATCCTCCAATGTGAGGCTGTTCCAAAACTTCAGTCTTTGGAACAGCTATCTTGATTTTGGAAACGCCTTTTGATTATCCCCACGCCCAACGGACGTGATCTTTTATCGCAGCCAAGGGCGGCGAAAAATACTACGGTATCAACGCCGAAACCATCGGTCCCCAGGGCCCTTTCTTCCCGTCGTTTTCAACCTGTACCGCGAAATACACGGTCTTCCCGCTGTCCCCAAAGTCGAACTCGATCAGGTCTTTTTTCCGCTGGGTGTAGAAGGATTTGTGCAGTTCCTCCGGGTTCGCGGGGGGCGTTTCGCCGGGCGCAACCACGCTGTACCAGATGCGGTAGCCTTTGTTTTCGGGGTCGTCGGGGCTGCCCGTCACGTACACGATCCGTACCCCCAGTTCATGCCGGCCCACCAGGAAGGCCTCGATGGTTACCTGCGCGGTCGGCGCGGGTGAAGGGGTGGGGTGCGTGTCGTGAGGCTTGAGGCCCAGGCTGACAAAGTCGGACTCGAGCAGGGGCGGCGATAAAAAATACCGCCGCATGAAGTCCCGCATATTATCGGACAGGGTGGCAAAGGCTTCTTTACACTGGGCCGTAGCTACCGGGGTACGGGTGGTCTCGTTTTTGGCGGTTGCGAGGGCGCCCGCGGCGGTTCCCCTGAAGGTGGTCAGGCCCGCGACGGCCGGATCGGGGATGCCCCAGATCGTCTTTTTAAGACCGCATACCTCAATCCAGTCATCGACTTTTGCCAGTATGGCTTCCCTGCTTTTGGGAAGCCAATCCGTTGATTTAGACATATTCCCTCCTTTGTTTGGTTATGGGACTATAACATCCGGGTTTACTCCTTCCTCCCGGTGTTCCTTTATGCTGTTTCTTTTGAGGCGTATTATCGGTGAATCCGCCACCCGCGGACATGGATCCGCCACCTGCGGCCCCGGATTTGCCACCCGCGGAGTTGGATCTGCCACCTGCAGCCTTAGATCTGCCAACCGCGAACTTGGATCTGCCAACTGCGGACATGGATCTGCCAACCGTGGACCCGGATCTGCCGACCACGGACTTGAATCTGCCAACCGTGGACTTGAATCTGCCGGCCGTGAACATGAATCCGCCCACCGGCGGAGTGGGCGCGGCTGCCCTGGGGAGCTCCCGCCCGACCGCGGGGAAAATTCTCCCGGTTATGGAAAGGATACTTCCTGTCGTGTGAGGATTTCTGTTTTTGGGAAAATCTACACTATATATAGCAGGGGGGGGGGGGGGGGGGGGCGACGAAAAGCCTGAACCGCGGCGCGGACACTGCTGTGTCCGGCGTTGTCGTTTGCGGGGAGGCTGACTGTACGCACGCTTTGGTCAAAAGCATGGAAATAGTGTAGTTATTTACGGTGTTTTGTACAAGTATCTTGTCAAGGATCTTATTGCAAGCCGCATCGTTTTGCAATTCACTAAAGCAAAGTCCCTCGTTTGACCTCTATAAGAGGAGCTTGTTCCAAAACTAATTGACTATGCGCTAAAGCGCATGGTTTTGGAACAGCCTCAATTATTATTTGTTATGTACTTTTTCATTGAGCAGGAATATCTAAAGTAATGCCGGAGTTGGAAAGTAAATTACGGATTTTGCCGAGAAGAACTTTTTACCGTAAAATTCGCAGTTCAAAAAAATTCCGCGCCATATAGACGAACCGCTTTAACTTTCATCCTTGATATTTTCTATATCCCGTGAATGGTCCGGGTGATAATTTCTTCCTGTAAGACACGATCAAGGTTGACAAAATACTCGCAATAACCGCCAATCCGCACGATCAAATTGCGATACCCCTGGGGATCTTCCATTGCCCGGCGAAGGCTTTCGGCATCCACAAAATTAATCTGTATCTGGGGACCGCCGTCTCTGAGATACCCTTTCAGCAGTCCCTTAAGAGCCCGTTTTCCCGCCTCACTATGTACCAGTTCCCGGTTCAGTTTCAGGTTCAACGCATACCCTCCGGTAACTTCTTTATGATCCAGTTTTAAAACGGAATTGAGCATTTTTGCCGGACCTTTGACGTCTTTTCCCTGAGAGGGCCCCATGCTGTCACTGAAGGTTTCGCCCCGCCTTCTTCCGTTGGGAGTCGCTCCGGTAATTTCCCCATGGTAGATGTGAAAGAAATAACCAAACAGCGTCGAAACATACTTGTCCCGTTCTTCCGGTTTATTTAGTTCCATCACCCCGGAGCTAAAGCAGGACAAAATGTCCCGGGCCAGGGTATCCGCCTCATCATCGTCATTGCCGTACTTTGGAGCTTTGGCATCCATTAATAACCGGTACATCTCGTCACCCTCGAAGTTCCGTTCCAGAATTTCACTCATCGCTTGTATGGATAAACGCTTTTCATCATAAACCAGCTTCTTTACCGCCGCCATGGCATCGGCCGCCGTTCCCAAGCCGTAAGCGTAAAAGGACCAATGCGTGCCAAGTTCGCTTCCTCCCTGAAACATATCCTGGCCTTTTTCAAGGCAGCCGTCGATCATCAGTGAGGCAAAGGGATCGTAGCATTTCCCCGGAATATCGGCCTGCTTTGTCCGGGCCTCCTCGTAATCGGCGAGCAGGGCTTCCCGGAGGGCGTTTTCGTATGCCCCGCTAAACGCCGAAAAGGAATCAAGCGCCAGATCCCCCCGGCGGAACCGGTTGAATACCGTCTCGAATACCATGGGAAACGCGATCGGGTCGGTAACGCCCCAGTTGGGCTGCTTACCGGGGATCATGATCTCCACACAGCCCATATTATAATAGTCGTTGGCGTATTTTCCCTCGTAGCCCAATTGATTGAGCGCGGCGATCCAGATTTCGTCGTTGTTTGAGCCGAAGCAGAGCTCCGGGGTATTAAACCAACGCCTTCGAATAATGTAGAAAAATACGGTCTATCCCCGGCGGGGCCAGTATCATTGTATATGAGGTATGGCAGTCATCGGAAACTATTATATCTCCACCGGCTTCCTGCCGGCTCAGGATAGCAAGAACCAGATCGCCAAAAGAATCCCTCCCTACTTTACCCATCAAAATCACCTCGGCGCCAAAAAAAGCCAAGGCTAAACCGGTATTTGATACGGATCCCCCTGTGTTAATATCCGCCGTGCCCACCTCCAGTAATTTTCCCGGGGCAAAGAACTGTTCAGCGGAAGCCTTTATTCCGTCGGCGAAGATCGGAGCAATATCAAGACAGATGGTTCCTGCCGACACAATCCTTATCATAGCGAATCAACGGTTGATGATTTTCAGCAGGGCCCCGGCGGTGAAACCCAGATGCTCGGCGGTTTTCGTGGCCGGACCGGATTCACCAAAGCGATCGATGGAGAGAATGTCCTCCGGTTTGGCCCAGCGTTCCCAGCCGCTGTGAACGCCGGCTTCACAGACGATAACTCTTGTCCCCGGAGGAACCAGGGCGTCACGGATTGCGCCGGGCTGGGATTCAAAGAGTTCCTTGCTTATCATTGAGATCACCCGGATTTTTTTATTTCCCGATTTTTCAGCGGCTTCCAGGGCAAGACCCACTTCGGAACCGGTAGCGATGATCACCGCGTCCGGGGTTCCGCCTTCGGCCTGCCTGGTGACATAAGCGCCGGTACGGATGGTGTTTCTCCAGTCCGGGTCCGCTTTGGGAAAGACCGTGAGGTTTTGCCGGGAAAGGATGAGGGCGGTGGGACCGTCGCCGCGCTCCATGGCCATAGCCCAGGCTTCGGCGGTCTCCTCGGCGTCGGCGGGACGCAGCGTGCGCAGCTGCGGCATGACCCTGAGGCTGGCAAGGTGTTCAATGGGCTGATGGGTGGGACCGTCTTCTCCCACAAAGATCGAATCGTGCGTAAGGACGTAAACCACGGGCTGTTTCATCAGCGCCGAAAGGCGGAGCGCGGGACGAAGGTAATCCGAGAAGACCATAAAGGTGGCGCAGAATGAGCGGAGACCGCCGTGCAGGGAGATGCCGTTGCAGATGGCGGCCATTGCGAATTCCCGGATGCCGAAATGGATGTAGCGTCCCGCGCGGTTCTGCCGGGTCCAGGTACCGGCGTCTGCGGGAAGGCCCACCGCATTGGGGCTTTTAAGATCCGCCGCGCCGCCTACCAGGTTGGCGTTGGCCGCTGCGACCGCCGCCAGTACCTTGTTACCGGCGGAACGGGTGGCAATGCTATCCCCACAGTTAAAAGAGGGGAGTGCGCCGGGCGCGGCTTTGCCGGAATGAAATTGATCCCACTCTTTGCGCTTTTCAGGATTTTCCTTTGACCATTCGTCAAACAGCGCCTGCCAATCGGCGCGGTTTTTTTTCCATTCAAACTGCTTTGCCTTGAAATAGTCCCGTGCTTCCGGGGCGATGTAGAAGTCACCGGGGATTCCCAGGCTGGCCCTGGCTGCGGCGACTTCCTCCGCGCCCAGAGGCGCGCCGTGAATGCCGGCGGTGTTCTGCTTGTTGGGCGCACCCTTACCGATGATCGAGGTGAGAATGATAAGGCTGGGCTTGCCGGGTTCCGCCTTTGCCTGGGTGGTAAGTTTCATTATTTCCTCAAAATCGTACATGGAACCCCGGAGTATCTGCCAACCGTAGGCTTCGTAACGCCTGGCCGTGTCTTCGGTAAAGGCGAGATCGGTACTGCCGTCAATGGTGATCTTGTTTGAATCGTAGAACACAATGAGCTTGCCCAGGCCCTGGTGGCCGGCAAAAGAACTGGCCTCGGCGGCAACCCCTTCCATAAGACAACCGTCGCCGGCGAGGACGTATGTGTAATGATCCACGATTGTATGCGTGCCGCTGTTGAAACGGGCAGCCAGCATTGTTTCCGCTGCCGCGAAGCCAACCGCCATAGAGAGGCCCTGGCCCAGCGGGCCGCTGGTGGCCTCAATACCGGCGGCCATGCCGTATTCGGGATGCCCCGCGGCACGGGAACCTATCTGCCTGAAGGACTTGATGTCATCCAAACTGATATCCTTGTAGCCCGCAAGGTGCAGCAGGGAATAGAGTAACATGGACCCGTGTCCCGCCGACAGAATGAAACGATCCCGGTCCGCCCAGGCAGGATCCGATGGGTCATGGCGCAGCAATTCGCCGTAGAGAATCGCACCTAACTCGGCCGCTCCCAGGGGGAGGCCGGGATGCCCTGAATTGGCTTTCTGAATGGCGTCTATAGTCAGCGCCCGCACGCTTAACGCGGTCTTTTCCAGTGCCGTGATGTTCATAATAATGCTCCTTATCGTCAAGATGCCCCTGTCCAGGCTGCTTCCGCCTCCCTGATCGCCGCGACGATTTCTTCTCTTGAAGGCCGGGCCTCAACCAGGGAATAGAATTTTTCCTGCTGACAGAGAAAATTAATTTTTGACAATGTGTCGAGATGCTGTTCCGCGGATGACGAAACAATGAGAAAAACGGTGTGTATCTTGCTGCCGTCCGGGGCGTTCCAGGCAAGGGGCTGAATGGGGAAGCCTATCGCCACAAAGGGTTCGTCTCCCTCCCCCAGGACGGGAACGCGGGGATGGGGCAGGGCAATACCCCTGCCGATAGCGGTAGACATCAGCGCTTCCCGTTCCAGCATGGCCTGTAACAGAGCCTCTTTTTTCAGAGAGGGAAAGACCGGCACCAGGCCGATCAGCACGGCGATAATTTCATCGGGATACGAGCCGGATACGTTATAGTATACACCGCCCCGTTCAATTAAAGCGGCAAGGCTTTGTGCTTCAACTTTATCAGTCATTTTTCCACCGAATATACCGCGCAAAGGTTTTTGTTGCAGCGTTCCATGTCAAACAAGCCGGGAACAAAATCCGGTCCAAGCTCGTGCAGGGCGGCCTGTTTTTCCATATCACTGCCGTTTTCCAGGGCGCCGAGGATCTTTTTGAACCGCAGCGGGCCGGCGATTACTTCGGGCGGCGCAACGCCGGCGCCGGCCGCGCAGCGTATAAGCTCATGTTCCCCCGGCTGATAGGAAGAAAGAATGATCGCTTTGATATTCCAGTTTGTTCCATACTCATACAGCAGCTCGGTAATGCCCTCGTCGCAGAGTACCCTTATCCGTGTTTTTTCGTCCGGGTCTTTCACCTCCGCGCCGCTTTTATAGCTGAACCGGTAATGGTAACTGTTCTTCCAATCCAGGCATGTCTGAATCAGCAGGTGCAGTTCTTCCATGGTGCAGTCACCGGGGATCAGGGCGCGGCGCCAGACATCGGTTCCGCTGACACTGATCTGTATTGACCACCAGGCGCCCTCCATAGCTTTGCCCGTGCCGCCGCGGACAACCAGCAGGTTGTTCCGTCTGAAGTTATCCATGGCGCTGTCGATTAGCTCTTTGATGTCGCTATAGGTTTCGATCATGCTGTCCAGAGAATTGTCCATGGCTTCCAGTTCCAACTCAGGCGGCACTTTATCAATATCAAGATCCTCAAGCAGGCTGGCGGCGTGTCCCTGAATCTGGGAGAGAACAATGAAGACATGTTTAGGCAGCCATGTGGAATCGATTTCACCCTTTTGCAGCCGGGCCGCAAGCTCGATTACCGCGGTATGCAGCTCGGCTACCCGCTGACGAGTGGGACCCATGCTTTGGTCGGAAAACAACGAATAATGCGCTCCCATTTCGTCCATGGTGTCGGAAATATAATCCGCGAGCATATCCCATTCCACTTCCTCAAGATGAATCAGCGGCGGCACAATTCTATCAATGACCTGGTCAATATCCTTCTCGTTGCGGAACAATGCATCCCGCACGTATGAGAGAATCACGAATTCGGATATGGGGACATTTTTTTTGAAGAGCATATCTTCAATCACTGTCCGGTCCGGCGGGACCGTGAGGCCCTCAAGCTTTTTACTGTCGGGTATCTCTTTCCCCGCAAACCAGAACCGGGTTTCGATTCCGTAGGGTACGGTTTCAATACGATCGGTTTTTTCGTAGAGAAAATCTTCCAGAGAATAGGCGGGTACTTCCCGCATACGCTTGCCGCCGTACCAGTAGGCGTAAGCGATCTGCTCCTCGGTGGAAGTCCCCGGTCCCAGAAGGGCAAAGCTGTCCTCAAAGCCTCCCTCGGCGGCCTCGAACCAGTTGTACAGATCGGTCTGGGCCCATTCGTCTTTTCCTATTTTTTCCAATTCAAAGCGGCCCTCTTTCCAGTTCATGTTATGTGCCACAAAACGATCGCCGGGCACAAAAGAAGTCTCCCGGTAAATGTTGCGCATATCCAAAGTATGGATGGAAACTTCCGGCGGATCTTCGTAAGGATCGCAGTTAAAGGCGAATTCATTTTCAGGGTTATCCCTGGCCACATATTGGGGGGCGTATTCTTCACCAAACAGGCAATAGTAAGGGTAAAAATCTTCGGGGGCGCCCTCAGTGGTGGTGGAAGGAACAGGTGAACCTTTCCAGTAAAATTCGTATTCATGGGGCATTAGTATTGGATTGGCGAAGGGGAGGCAGCGGTGGCCCGGGATAAGGATGCCGTTGAGCAGTTCCAGCCTGGAGGGGTTGATTACAAAGCGTACCGGCTCAAAACAGCCCCGCCGGGAAACCCACTGCTGGTTGTCAAGCCGGAAGGCGATGTTTCGGGAATCAATGAGCGCCGCGATTTCCATGACCATCCTGCTGTTCCGTTTGGGTTCCAGCATGTACACAAAGGCGGTTACATCATCCATGGTAAAAGGCTCGGTTACGTTTTCGAGAAAATCGTAAAGCGCGTCTTCCTGCATCGGGGTCATCATAATAACTATGACCTGAAACAGAGAAATCTGCAAGAGTTTAACCGCCTACCAGCCCAGTATCCGCCGCCGGTATGCTGTGCCGATGCGGGCAAGGCTTGTTTCGAGGCTTTCGCCGGGCGCGGCCTGCCGCCGCAGATCAATGGTAAACTGGTTCATAGAAAAGTGGCGGTATACAAAGAGCCATTCCCAAAGCGGGGACCTGCCCGTGATTCCGGCTGCGGCCTGCCTGCCTGCCGGGGCTCGGTACAATTCCCCCAGGGTTTCGGTGTAGGCCGCAAAAATCCCGTCAGGCCTCATTTCAGAATAACCGGTGATCCAAACCGGAACGGGCGCCAGTGCCTGATGAAACTCCAGGAGCAGGCGGGCCATGGTTCGCTGGGATTCCGCCAGAGCTTTAACGAGGCCGGGGCCGCCCAAGCGGCAGAGTTCCCGCAGATCGGCGGTACGGGGTGTGTGGATAGGGGTCTTGTTAAGGATAACGGTGTTTTCACGGAAGTCGATACCCAGGGAGGGATTGCCGCGGAAGAATCCTTCCGCGATTTTTCCCGAAGGCCCCACCAGGTAGCGCCGGTTCACGGCGGCCTGTTCCCGCCGGCCCGGATTGTCCGCCACCAGGATCAGCCGGATTTCACTGCCGGCGCTTACATCGTCCAGCGCGCCGTTGTATACGATGGGGGTCTCCACCGTGTAGACTTGACCGGAAGCTCCGGCGGCTTTCCCCCCGCTCCGGCGGTTCACCAGTTCCTGCTGCGCGCTCCCTAGTTTCGGAAGGCCGCAGCGAAGCTCCTCAAGGGCGAAACGGTAATGGTCCCTGGCTTTAACAAACCGGTTCCAGGCAGCGCGCTGCATGACTGATAATAGCGTAAATCCCTTTTAGCCCGCAATCGGTATTTTGGGGAGGCTCATTCGTATTGGGGGTTTCATATTTGAATAAGCCTGTACCCTGGCATCGTTTATGGATTCTTTATGCCGGCGGAGAGACTTGAACTCTCACGAGGTCGCCCTCAGTAGATTTTGAGTCTACCGTGTCTGCCATTCCACCACGCCGGCAGAACGCCGCGTCAAACGACGTTAGTTCACTATACCCCAACACCCGTCTTTGCCGCAAGGCCCGGCGCTCATTCCCCAATGAGCGTCGGCGTTGATCTCACCGGTATTGAACTACAGTTCCCTGGTTATTGATTTCAACATTGACTCCTTTGCCTAAAACGACCGCTTAAAACAACTTTCTGCATTCAAGGTAAAAACGCTTCTCTATAGCTTCACCCATGGAGAAACTCTTTCGGGGCAGAGGGCCGGTACGGGCCACAGTTTCAAAAAGGCCGGCCTTTTTTACCGGCGGTAATAAAATACCCACTGCCCGGCGCTCAGGCGCGGATGCCAGACGGAACAGTTCTTCCTCACCGTGGATGTAGTCGATGGACAGGGACTCGCCGCCGGACCTGGTCGCCTGCTCCAGATGACGGTCCAACAGGGGCTGAAGGTCCGCCGTGGCAATACCGCCGGCGCTGGTCTCGACCAGCGCATAACGGTTTCCCGATGCGCTGCCGCGGGAGACGAGGCCGAAGCGGTTTCCGGAACAGGACTCGGCGGTCAGCCGGACCAGTTCCTCCCGGCCGCTCAATCCCCGGCTGGAACAATCAGGCAGTCCGGTGAGCAGCGATAATACTTCGTCAAAATTCATGCCGAATATGACCCGGTGTATGGGTTCAAATGTGATAGCCGGATCATAGATGCTCTCAATCTCCACCATGGCGTAACGGCAGCGGTGTTCAGACAAAGCGCCGCCATGGTTTTTTTTGTATTCTTCCCAGACGCCTTTCGCGGCGGCCAGTGAATGATTGCCGTCTCCCACAGCGAAGAGAAAGGGCGCGCCCCCTCTGTTTCCGTCAGCCGAAATGCCCGCGCCGTCGGGCTCGTAACGGGCCAGGGACCGCCGGACAAGTTCTTCAAGCCTTGCGGCGAGAAAAGCCCAGTCTTTTTCTTTATCCAGGAACCAGCCGCTTACATTGCCGGAATCCATCATCAAAGCGGTTTGGTAAACCGGCGGCGCTTTTTTTGCCTGTTCTCCCAGGGCCGGTAAAAGGCCCTCGGCATCATCGTCAATGAGCAGGAGAATATGGGACGTTTCCAGAGGGGCGCTCCGGCGTATGTCCATCCTGGGGGGAATCCGTTCCGGCACCGTGCCCTCAGTGGAGCGGATCAGGGGCCGGGCCGGGGTCGCCCAATGGTATTGTTCCAGATCCACCGCCGCGACCAGTCCCCGGCGGCCCCGCTGAAAAGGAGTATCCCGTTCCAGATATATGCAGCCTCGCCGGGCTTTGGCGAGAATTCCCCCGCCCAGATAGCGTTCCATGGTTTCGTGAATATCTTTGATCCGCCGGGGCCTGTCTTCCCCGGAAAGAAAAACCTCGGGAAATATCAGGTTTAAGGTTGAAGGCGCTCCGACAGCGGTATTCTTCACGTTTTCCCAGTAATCCCGATCCTGGGTGAACTGATCGCAGGCAATAACCGCCCATTTTCGCAAATCGATACCTTGGGGCAGCATAATTTCCGGGATCATCAGGCCCAGGTCCGCGAATTTTTGTTCGAAATTCTTCATAATTTATTATCTTACAATATAGTAGAAAGCATTGAATATGCCCGGCGGGCGCGGAGTGTCAGGAGTTGGTAAGGCCGCCTCCGCGTGCTGGCGGGGAGGCGTATTCCTCCGGTAAAAACGCGTCCCATTTCCTTCCCCGCCGGCCGTTTTTTACACCAGCCCCCGGGACACCGCGATCCGGATCGCGTCGGCCTTGTTGACCGCCCCCAGTTTGCGGTAAACGCTGCGAATAACGCTTTTGACCGTGTTTACCGACAGAGAGGACAGGCCGGCGATTTCTTCCTGGGTCATTCCCTGGGCCATGTTCGCGAGGATCTCCATTTCCCGGCGGGAAAGGTCTCCCCAGTCGGCGGTTCTTTTTCGAGGCTCCCCGGGCCGATAGTGTTCCGCCACGATAAACCATTTTTTTGCATAGCCCGACGCGTTTCGGCGGACTCCCTCAAGCCAGTCCCTGGGAAGCGCCGCAGCTTTGTCCTTTAACGCCGCGTCCGCCAGGGCCCGCATATCCTTGCCCAGTTCGGTAAAAGGCATATACAGGGCGTTGGGAGCGGCCAGGCCGTAGGCCGTTTCCAGGGCGGCGAAGGCGGCGGCCTTGTCCCGGATCTGATACCAGCATACCGCCTCCAGGACTTTTTTCTCGATTCTCCCCAAAACAAAATCCCAAAGGCCGCTCCGCCTTCCCCGGCTTTCCAGAACCGCCAGGGCCGCGTGGTAGCGCTTTTCCGCGAAATGGTATTTCGCCTTGACCAGTACTTCAAGGCCAAAGGCTATGGAATTAAGATCGCTTTCCTCAAAATCGTTTTTCAGCCAGGGGGCAAGGCGGTCCGTTTGGCCTACATGGACATAGTACCAGCCGGCGCAAATATCGTGGACGGTAAAGCGGTTGGGGTAATTCGGCTCCTCAAGCTGGGCTTCGGCCTGCTGTAATATCCCCTCGATAGCCTCGTAATTCCCCCGGGTCAGGCTGATCCGCAAAAGGTAAAACAGCGCCCGGTTTTCGGTTTCATACTGTTTCCCCTGCCGGGCGTTTTCGAGGGCCCGGAGGACGTGCTGTTCCGCCCCGGCTATATCGCCCCGGAAAAAGGCCAGCTCTCCCCGGCACAGATCGTCCATCCCCAGGGCGCAGCCCCCGAAGGTGACCGACACATAGGGAACCGCCGCACTTATGGCCTCTATGTACTTTTCCATTTCCCCCGCTTCCGCGGTGTTTACCCGGCAGAGATAGGAACTGAGGGCAATTATCGACATGGGAGGCCCGACTTTAAACTGGTTACATTCATAATACTGCCGGGCCGTTTCAAAATAATGGACATAGTCATAGTCCCTGGTATAGGAACAGGTGTTCATGCCGACAAAGCCCAGGAGATTGTAACAACCCGTCAAGGTCCGGTATGCGGCGGGAGAAGGCGGCTGAGTTTCCAGTTTGGCGATAACCGCCAGCAGTTCCTCCCTGGATCTGTCGAACATCTCAAGGGTCAGGTAAAGCCCCGTGCGAATCACCTGGGCCGTGGCAATGCGGTCGTATATCTCGGCGGGCGCCCGTTCCATGATTTCCAGCAGCATCCGCGCGGTCCGGTTCGGCAGTATCGCGGACATAGTTTCGACTACGCCGATCAGATGTTCATAATCCCCGGCCTTTTCGTAATAGTTGATCGCGTCGAGTTTTTGGTTGTTGGCCGCGCACCAGGCGGCGGCCTTTTGGTAGACCCCCCGCTTTTCATCTTCGGAAAGTTCCCCCTGCTTTCCGTTTAAATATTCCAGAAGCAGATGATGAATCCGGTACGCGTTCTGGTAGCTGTCAAAACGGATAAAGGAGACGATCTGTTCCATCTCCTCAAGGAGCGCTTCGCCGGAAGCGCCCCTCCCGGCTTTGGGGGATTTGGCGGACGTTGGAGATTCGGTGACCGCCGTGGACTTGGTACCCGCCGGATCCCCGGCGGCGATCTCCCGGATCAGATCCAGTGCGAGATGTTCCACCAGGGACAGCTTGATGAGGAATTTCCGTAAATCGGGAGATATGACCGAAATAATTTCGCTTTCTATCAGGCGGAAAATATTCGCCCGCATCGCATGCGGTACATAAGGCGTTCCCGGGGTATTTTTCAGGGACAGCCCCGCCAGGTGTATGGCGAAGGCCCATCCTTCGGTATCGTAATATATAGAAGAGATTGTCTGAGGCGGAGGCAAAATATTCTGGATGTGGAAATATTCCAGCATTTCTTCCTGACTGAACCGGAGGTCGTCTTCGGTAATCCTGCCCAAAAGCCCCTTGGAGAGGAGTTTTGTTAAATTGATGGACGGTTCGGTCCGGGATATGAGGATCGAGGTGATACTGGGGAAAGACGCGGTAATCGAACGTTCCAAAAAACGCAGGACCGCCTTGTCGTGGATAAGATGAAAATCGTCGTATACAAAGATGTATTTTACATCGGTCCGGGTTTCTTCCCGGGGAATGGTCACATAACGATCCCATTCCCGTTCCGTCTCGGGAAAATCGATATTTACCAGCCTGGCGGCGGCCTCCTTGTTGCCCACGGAAACCCCGGTGATAAAATTTTCCCAAAAACGCTTGCCGATATTATCACGTTCGGACAACTGCATCCAGCAGGTCAGGGCGTCATAATCGCGGACAAAGGAATAGACCGCGTGGGTTTTCCCGTACCCTGCGCCCGCGCTGACAATGACTACGGGATTTTGTACCGCCTTTTCCAGCAGCCGGTTTATCCGGGGCCGTTCCAGATAGATCTGACTTCCCGAAGCTATGGGTACATTACTGTGAAAAAGTCGTTTCGGCATCTTTTTCCCTTACCAACAGGTAACAAAGCCTTTTAAAACAAGGGCTTCTCGGAACTGTCAATGAGCAAGAGCGGAATGTCAGGGCAACGTCATTTAACTTTGCCGAACAAGACATCACGAAGAAAATCGTCGCTGAGGGTAGCCCGGAACATTTTGCGGCTCAGTCCAAACCGTTTTTCCGGAACGCCGGTTTTCCGCAGCAGATATAATGCTGTTTTCCTTTTTTAATTATCGTCAATTACCGTATACAGTATAAGGCCGGGACTAAACTTGACAGGGCGGGCGCCGAATTCAGGGCAGGTTCTCTTGGTTGATGATCTCGATCCCTGTGTCAATTGAAGTTGAGGTATATCCCGTCTTTCTGAGGGCTATCAGGGAACGGACCGCCTCATAGCCGATCCGTTCGGGGTTGATCGCCAGACTGCACGCGATTACCCCTTTGCGGATATTCTCCAGTACCCCCGGATCCCTGCCGAAACCGATGACTTGTACCCGGCCCACTATATTCAGATCGATCAGGGTCTGGGCGGCGGCAATGGTATCGTTGGGATCGGTAAAAATGATAGTATTGAAATCAACGGAGTGCTCGGCGCGGAAGAGCCGGGACAGCAGGTCTTCCGCGTCCAGGGGGTTGAGTTTGGTTTTGAAACCCATAATGGGGGCGGCAAGCCGGCCACCCAGGACGGCGGTGATCCCCATTTCCACCAGTTCCCGTTCACCGTACATGCCCGGCGATTTATCGCTGTACACTACCGCCAGCCGGATAGGCCCCTCGTTGATGCCACCCGCGGCAAGCCCCAGCCGCCTGCCCACGTCAAAGTTGTTGTTGCCGATAAAGGGCCAGGGCTGATCATTAGGCACATTGTGGTTGATGATCACCGTTGGGATTTGCATGGCGCCGAGTCGATCCAACTGCCGGCGGGCGGTATTATCGTCCAGGTAGGGACAAACCACGGCCCCGTCAATGCCGGTGTACAGCGCCATTTCCAGTTCGTTTTTCGCCGGGTCTATGGAATGTACCGAGATAGCGGCGTTAAACTCTGCCGCCGCCTGCTCCGCTCCGGCAATGATCTCGGTAAAAAACGAGTTGCGGTTATCCGGTAAATAAATGGAAAAATGGTAGTTCAGTGAACCGTCGGAGGGCTGCTGAATATACAATGAGCGGGCTATGGAAAGAGAGCGCAAAAAGGTAATGAGCGCAAGTATACCGAAACAGACAATTCCCGCCCGCAGCAGGTATTTCATGGGGATAGTATAAACGACTTGGGCAGTATTCCGATAGCCGCCGGCCCGAGGACCGCTGTCAGAGCCGTCATCCCCGCAAGCAGCAATAGGCTTTTCGCGTTTCGTTCTGGTCTCTCCGGCGGGACCCCTGGTCCCTCAGGCGCGGCCTCCAGTTCCAGCAGCAGCCGATCAATCCCCTCAATTATATGCCCCCGGCGGAACGAGGCCCGCCGTTCCCGCATTTGTTCCAGTATACGGAACGATTCACCCAGCAGGTTGCCCAGTCCGCCGGGAAGCCGTATATCGGGCTTGACGCAGGCCCCGGAAAGCATTACCAGCCCTTCCAGGGTGACGGCTCTTCCCAGTCCCCCGATCAAGCTTCCCTGTGTTATGCGCAGCGGCCCCCACGCGGCCAGAATTTTCCCGTAAGGCGCGAGCAGGTTGCAAAATACGATTCCCGCCATAATCAGCGCGCTTATAAGGGGATTGTATTTCTTGCCGGAAAGCCAGGCAAGAAAACAGAAAAAAACGAACTGGGGAATACGGAGCAGCGTTGATGGACTAAATAGAAAAAACATCGCCATCAGGAGGCCGGCAATACAAAGTTCGTCGCTGTTGAACCGATCATTCCACCGCTGCCGCCGGAGGAAACGGCGCGCCTCGGCGGTTTTCGGCCCGGCCTGGGGCGCTGGGACTACAGCGGGCCTTTCCGTGGACACGCCGCCGGCTTTGGACGCGCCGGCAAGCGCGGCCCCGCTGTCCCCTGCTTGCCTGCTCCCGGTATGTTGGGCATACCATTGGGAACGGCGGCAGAAGGCCTCGCAGAAGAGGCCCAGTCCGGCGCCGCTGATAAAGCCTGAAACGAGAAAAGGGGGAACCAGAAAACGCAGGCCCGTGCCGAACACAAAATATCGCGCCAAAAGGAGCTGCACGCCGTTGGAAAGCATGGCCCCGGCGCAGCCGATACCGGTAAAGCCCACGTGTTTTGTTCCCATAATACGGCGCATACCATACATGAGCGCGGCGGACGCAAAGGTCCCCGCGAGTGAAAACAAGAAAACATACGAAAAAAGGGAAGCGGAGATAATTCCCTGGCCGATGACCTTGAGCAGCGCCAAGAGGAAAAAATCCCCCGGACCGAAAATGTCTAGCGCCAGCAGCAGGGGCAGATTTGCCAGGCCTATCCGCATAAAGGGGAGCGGCTTGGGGATCAGGTATTCAACAGCCGATAAAAAAAGACAAAGACTCCCCAGCAGTGCCCGGGTACGGCGCTCCGCCCTACCAGGCCGCGGCGTCAACATCGGTTCCATTATCATTACCGGCGGCGCCCCGGTCCGGCGCGGGGGTCTCTTCGTCGATAAAGGCCATCACCCTGTTAGGGAGGCAGGCCGTCCACTGACCCGGCGAATGGATGATCCCTGCGGCAACACAGGTCTGGTTCGTGCAGGGAGACGAAAGGATCCGCGCCGTACCGTTTTTAATTTCGACTATGGTTTCTCCCAGGGGACCCGCCACCGTTACGGTTTCAGCCGCGTCCCGGGGGAATATCCATCCGCCGCTTTCACCTTTTACCTTTATCGTGTACTGAGTCCCCGTACCGGAATACGCGAAAATAAAAGATGCCGCAGCCGCGCAAAAAGCCGCAATCAGAATACCGCAGTCAACCAAGCCAAAAACCCGTTTATGCGGGAAAGGTGGAACGCGAACCGAAGGTTCGACGGGGTATGGTTGTTCTCGTAAGGTATTGGACTCTGGTTTCATACCCGTATAACCGCCCCCAAGGGAGCGCCATGCCGCGAATGAGGGATGATCGACATAAGCGTCACCGGAAACAAAACAAAATCACAGACTTCCCATCCCCGCCTGTTCATATCACGACATCCGGCCTGTTTAGCGGCAGGAAGGGAGATGGGAAGAAAATCGTCCGCTTTACACGCCAACAACGGCAGTAACCTGGGGCACTTCCTTTTTGAGATAATTTTCGATTCCCATTTTAAGGGTCATCTGGGCCATTGGACAGCCGCCGCACGCGCCGGTCAGCTTTACCAAAACGGTCCCGTCTTCGGAAATGGAAACAAATTCCACATCCCCGCCATCGGCCTGCAAAGAAGGCCGCACATTATCTAAAGCAGTTTTCACCTGTTCTTCCAGCATTGTTTACTCCTACTAGTAAATATACCGATAATCCCAAAAAATGGCAATGCGAGCAGGGTTCAGAATGCCTGTTGGCTCATGCGGGTTGCTTCTTTCAGTTTCGGGAAGAACCGTTCAAGGACGTTTTGGGTACTTTCCTTAATACCCCTCCTGTTTTCCGGTGTATCACCCTAGAGAAAACAAAAAAGAGAAAAATCTTGCAAAAATCGCTTGACTTTTCTCATAGACGACCTTGCGGTTAAAAATTGCTGTGGGTCAAGAATAGCATACAGGTTTTGCCAGTCCGCATGGTGACTGTCACCATAGGCGTTAACTTAAGAGAGAAAGTATGGTAAAACTTCAGTATGGGAACAGGGAACTATGAGTTTGAACAAATACTGAAATTGCTGCCCGAAGGCTGGGAAGCAAAAGCGAAAG
>JAISBR010000085.1 GCA_031266095.1 Treponema sp.
GAGGAGGGGGATGAGGAAATCCTCAAAGAGCGGATACTGGCGGCGGGCAGCCCGTTCATGAAGGAGATAGACCTGCTGACCAGCATGAAGGGGGTAGGCGTCTTTATAGCCATAGCGATCATTGCGGACATTATCGAGGTGAGCCGGTTCAAGAACTCGAAGGCGTTTACTTCGTATCTGCGCTCGGCGCCGAAGGTAGCGGCCTCGAATACCTCCTGCAGTGTACGGGGGACGAACAAGCAGGGGAGGAAGCTGAGCTCGACGCTGCTAACGCAATCGCTGAATCATGTGCTTAAGGCGAGCGTGAAACTGAGGGACTGGTATATGAGGTTAAGCGAATATAAAAAGGCCGGGCTGGTACGGACGGGCGTAAGGAGGCGTATATTGGCGGAGATCTATCAGATGCTGAAGAAGGGGGAGTATCACTACGGGCGGGACGCGGTGAAACACGGGACAAAGATGGCCGCCTACAAAAAATTTCTTGAAAGTCAAACATTTTTGAAAAAAAGTGCTTGACTTTTATCATAGACGACCTTGTGGTGCATTTTTTCTTTAAAGCAAGATGCTTTTAGGAGAATGGTGTTACTAAAAAAATAAACGCCGATACCCTGCCGCGCGGCGGCTCAGGGGGCGAGCGTTTGCGCAAGCAGTTCCAGATACGCGGCGCGGCTGAGTTCCTCCCCGCCGAGGCTGCCGAGGTGCCTTGAGGGGACCTGGCAGTCGATGAAGGCTACGTTGTCGGCAAAGAGCAGGCGCGCCAGGCTGAGGAAGGCGGTCTTGGAGGCGTTGGGCTCTGCGGCGAACATGGATTCCCCGAAGAAGATTCTGCCGATGCGGATACCGTAGCAGCCGCCGGCCAGTTCCCCGCCGCGGTAGGCCTCCGCCGAATGGGCCCAGCCCAGGCGGTAGAGTTCCGTGTAGGCGTCAATGATGTCGCCGGTGATCCAGGTTCCCCCCTGGGCGGGCCGCTCTGTCTCCGCGCAGTTCCTGATAACACCGGCAAAGTCCCGGTCAAAGGCGACTTCGAATTCGCCGCGCCGCAGGAGCTTCCGCATGGAGGCCGAGACATGGAGCTTTTCCGGATAGAGGATAAACCGGGGGTCCGGGGACTGCCAGATGACGGGATCGCCGGCGTTGTACCAGGGGAAGATACCCTGCTCGTACGCGGAGAGGAGCATCCCCGGCGAAAGGTTCCCGCCGACGGCGACAATATCGCCCCCGCCGCGGGGATCGGGAAAGGCGTAGCGCTCGTTTTCGTTCAGATAGGGAAAGTCCGGGTCGGGTCCGGGGCGGAAGCCCGCCACCTAAATCAGCGCCTCCGGGGAACCGGGCTCATTCCGCACTTCCATCCGGTACTCGCCGTCGCGCCAGTCCATCACGGCAGCGCCGCCGGAACTCAGGCGGCCGAAGAGCACTTCGTCCACAAAGAGGCTTTTGATCTGGTCTTCGATAAGGCGGCACACATTGCGCGCGCCGAATTCCCGGCTGTAGCCTTCTTCGGCGAGCTTGTCCACGCAGGCGTCGGTAACGGTGAGGCGCACGTTCTTTTCCACGAGCTGTACGGCAAAGGCGTCAAGCTCCTTGCGGACAATAGACGCCATGATTTCCCGCGAGAGGTGGCCGAAACGGACTACCGCGTCGAGGCGGTTACGGAACTCGGGCGTGAAGGTCTTTTCCACCGCGTCGTCTACCGCGCTTTCGTTCATCACCCGCTCACCAAAACCGATAAGCCCCTTGCCGATTTCCCTGGCCCCCGCGTTACTGGTCATGATGAGGATCACGTTCCTGAAGTCCGCCTTGCGGCCCTGATTGTCGGTAAGGGTGGCGTAATCCATTATCTGCAGCAGTATGTTGTAGATGTCCGGGTGGGCTTTTTCGATCTCATCCAGCAGCACCACGGCGTGGGGCTGCTTACGCACCGCGTCGGTAAGCTGGCCGCCGTCTTCGTAGCCGACATAGCCCGGCGATGAACCGATGAGCCGGGACACGGTGTACTTTTCCTGGTATTCGCTCATGTCAAAGCGGAACATCGTAACGCCGAGAATATCCGCCAGCTGCCGGGCCAGTTCCGTCTTGCCCACCCCGGTGGGGCCGGCAAAGAGGAAATTGGCCACCGGCTTGTTCTCCGTCCTGAAACCGGCCCTGGAACGTTTGACCGCCTTAACCACCGCGGCCACGGCCTCGTCCTGGCCAAAGATCCGCAGGCGGAGCTTTTCTTCCAGATCCCGGAGCCGGTCCTTTTCGGTTTCACCTACCGAGCGCTCCGGTATACGGGCGATTTTGGAAACCACGGTCTCAATGACCGGCATCCCGATGTCGATAAGCTCCACCGGGCCGTCCGGTACCGCGGCGGGGTCCGTCGTCCCGTCACGGGCCGTGGTCCCCTCATGGGCCGTTGTCCCATTCAGGGTCGTTGTCCCTTCACGGGCCGTGGTCTCATCGGCGGCCTCCGCCGCCGGGGGTTCAGCCGCCTCACTCCGTTTGTATGCCTCGATCCGCGCGAACGCGCCGGCTTCGTCAATAACGTCAATCGCTTTATCCGGCAGGCGGCGCTCGGTGATGAATTGGGCGGAAAGGCGCACGGCCCCTTCCAGCGCCTCGTCACTGTAGCGCACCTGGTGAAAATCCTCATACTTGGACTTAAGACCC
Organism: Treponema sp.; assembly: GCA_031266095.1. The sequence continues at coordinate 2,650 of JAISBR010000085.1, forward strand.
TTGAGAATGGCGAGAGCGTCCGCCTCGGACGGTTCATTGATGTCTATTTTCTGGAAACGCCGGGACAAAGCCCGGTCCTTGTCAAAGAATTTGCCGTACTCCTCGTGGGTGGTGGAGCCGATACAACGGAGCCTGCCCGAAGTGAGGGCGGGTTTCAGCAGGTTGGAAGCGTCCAGCGCGCCGCCTGAAACCGAACCGGCGCCTACCAGGGTGTGGATCTCGTCGATAAAGAGAATGGCTTTTTCTTTTCTGAGCATTTCCTCGACTACCCGTTTGATCCGTTCCTCAAAATCGCCCCGATACTTGGTACCCGCCACCAGCGCGCCCATGTCCAGTGAATAAATGCTGAAGCCCCTGAGCGTCGGGGGCACTTTGCCCGCCACAATCCGCTGGGCAAGCCCCTCGGTAATGGCGGTTTTACCAACCCCGGAATCCCCCACGTGGATCGGGTTGTTTTTCAATCGGCGGCAGAGTACCTGTATCGTGCGGCCAAGTTCTTCCTCCCTGCCGATAAGGGGTTCCAGCTTGTGGTCCTTTGCCAGGGCGGTAAGCTCGGTGGCGTAGCGTTCCAGGGCGCTCCTTTTGCCGGTCCTGGTTTTCTGCCCGGCCTCGCCCGCCTCGCCGTCCTCGGAAACGCCCGCGAATTTCTCGGCCTCGTTCAGCAGGTCTTCCCGGCTCCGGTGCTTTTTGTCCCCGAAAATACTTCCGTCAAAGTCATGGGAAAGGTTTTCCAGCAGTTCCAGCCGTTTGACGCCCACCTTCCGCAGGTAATAGGCGCTGTAGTTCCGTTCTTCGTCAAACAGGGACACCAGAATATCCGCCACGTCGATCATCTCTTTCTGGGAGGACCGGCTTTGCAGCACCGCCCGCTCAATCACACTCTGGAAACCCACGGTCTGGGTAGGTTCCGCCATGTCGCTGATAACCGGGACTTTCTGCTCAAAGTAATTTTCCATGCCGTTCTTGAGCTGATCCAGGTTCGCCCCACAGGAGCTGAGCACGTCCTGAACTTCGTCGAAGGCCAGGGCCGCGTACAGAATATGCTCAGGCGTCAGATACTCGTGGTTCCGTACCTTAGCCTCGTTATAAGCGGCGTTGATTATGGCCTGTACATGGCCGGAACATTTCATGTTCATGCTAATCCCCTCACTTTCATTATCCCTCAATCATGCCGGTTCTACAATACAGCGGAGGGGAAATTCATGCTCCCGCGCCGCCGCGTGGACCTGCTCCGCCTTGGTGGCCGCAATATCCCAGGTGTAGATCCCCACCACTCCCCTGCCCTTTCGGTGTACGTCCAGCATGATCCGGTTCGCGTCCGCAAGGGTTTTATGAAAGATCACCATCAATACTTCCACCACAAAATCCATGGTGGTATAGTGATCGTTCAAAAGAATCACCCGGTATACCTCCGGTTCCTTGAGCTTTTCATCGGTCTTTTCCGCTGTTTTAGTTACCAGCCGGGCCATGGGACATTATAAAATGAGGGGTGAACGATGGGCAAGTAGGCGCGCTGCCTCATCAGTCACCGGTAAGCCGGGAGAACCGCTGCCCGGCGTCCAATTCGAGCGGGAAGCATTACAGCAGCACGAAAAAAAAGTCTTGACCTTTTTTCATTAAATAGGTACAATAGGGAAAAGCATAAGGCGGACTTGCAGGGATCTAAATGATGGGGACGACTTGGCACAGAATTTGTTATAGTATTGTGAGCGTGAATAAGGCAATAATGCAAAAGACCGGGATGGGTTTTCGTATCACCGCCGGTCTGACCTACCCGTCGCTGGATTTTTTTGACCTAAAAACTGAAATTCTCAGAAAGGCAATACATTTTCTTATTGCCTTAAGCCCCTCTATGGCTGCGGTGAGCCGATCTTTTATCGTGATCTTCCTTATGATTGGTACATTGGCTTATACCTGTATGGAGATCCTGCGGCTTTCCGGTATTAAGGTGCCCCTGATTTCTTCGCTTACCTGTATGGCTTCCCGTTCACGGGATATCGGCTATTTTGTGATGGGGCCGGTGACTTTAGGCCTGGGCGCCCTGCTTGTCCTGTTGCTCTACCCCTCTCCGGCGGCCTCGATAGCCATCTATGCCCTGGCTTTTGGCGATGGGTTCGCCAGTCTTGTGGGCAAATTCTTCGGCAGGCTGCGGCCGGACTTCCTCCGGGGCAAAAGCGTTGAGGGTTCTCTGGCTTGTTTTGCGGCGGTCTTAATCACCGCTTCCCTGGTTTCACCGGATACCCGTGTTGTCCTGATAGCGGCCTTCACCGCCACGGCGGTAGAAGCCCTCCCCCTGGGAGATTACGACAACCTCGCGATGCCCATGATCGTGGGCTTTATGGTTCAGATAGTCTCGCTTACCGGCTGATTTTGTATCCTTCCCATTCCGATATAATATGTCTCAAATGATTCACCCCGGCAGGCTTGGGGTTTGAAACTTTTCGCGGTAGCAAAAAATGTTTTTATCCGTTTGAGTAGTTCCGCAGTATCCCCGCCCTGAAAAACCTTAATCACCAGATGACCGCCTTTCGCCAGGGCCTTTTCGGCATAATCAAGAACCGTCCCGGCGAGTCCCTGGGAACGGGCGGCGTCTACCGAATGATTCCCGCTGGTAGCCGGCGCGGCGTCGCTGATTATCAGTGAGTAAGGTCCCCTGGAAAGGATGAGGCCTTGGACTGCGGGATCGGTAATGTCGCCCTGTACAAAGAAAAAATTGTCTCCGTCAAAGAGGCCCCGGTCATACCGGCGGGAAAGGGGAAAAATATCCGCCGAAACGAGGAGACCATTACCCGCTATTTTTCGCAGTACATAGAGACTCCAGCTTCCCGGGGCGGCCCCCAAATCCAGAACCCGGCGGCCCGGTTCCCCGGCGCTGTTAGACGCTAAGCCGCGGCCCGTACTGGACGCTCCGGTTTTGAGCAGGCCGAATTTTTCGTCTATTTCTTTGAGCTTATAAACTGAACGGGCGGGATAGCCCTCTTTCCGCGCCTTGAGCTGCCAGTAATCCGGTTTCTTGTAATCCGCCATTTGTATCCTGTATAATTATGTATGGATCAACAGTATACCCGGCGGCTTGAAAAAATTGAAGCGGCGCTTGAACACTGGCTGACGGAAAATCCCGGCCCGGTTTTAACAGAAGGAATATTTCCCGGTTTGGGGAAAACGCTGAATGCCGAATCCTGGCAAGCCCTGACCGCGCCCGGCCGGGACCTGCTCTCACGGGGTGGGAAACGCTGGCGGCCTTTGCTGATGACCCTGGTCTGCGAAACTCTCGGCGGCGCCAACGCCGCCCTGCCGCTTGTTCCTCTGGTTGAATTCTGCCATAATGCAAGTCTCATTCACGATGATATTGAGGATGATTCCGACGAGCGCCGGGGTAAACCCGCAGCACACCTTGTCCACGGCGTTGACGCAGCGATCAACGGCGGCTGTTTTCTTTACTTTCTTTCCTTGAGCTGTATCGACTCTTGGGCGGCGGAGTTTGATGCCGGGGAATATAAAAGCCGGATGTATGCCCTCTGGGCCGGGTATATACGGAAACTTCACCTGGGGCAGGCAATGGACATTAGCTGGCACCGGAACTTTTCCCTCATCCCCGCCGAGGAAGAATATTATACGATGTGCGGATTAAAGACCGGCTGTCTTGCCCGCTTTGCCGCCGTGCTGGGGGTCTGTGCGGCTGAGGCGGCGGCTAAAGGCAAGGGCGGGGTATACGCGGCCCTTGCGGAGCGGTTTGGCGAAGCGGCGGAAAAACTGGGCATTGGTTTTCAGATACTCGATGATGTTAAAAACCTTACCACCGGCATTCCCGGGAAAAAACGGGGAGACGATGTAGTCGAGGGGAAGAAGAGCCTGCCGGTGCTCCTCTACCTGCGCCGTTACCCTGAAAGGCGGGAACTGGCCGCCCGTTGTTTTACGGCAGCCCATTCCGGCGGTACAACGGCGCCTGAAGTGGAAGAGTTGATCCGGGTCCTTGAAGCCGCCGGGGTTCTTGCCGAGGCGGAGGAAAAGGGCAAGAACCTTATCGCGGAGGCCCGGCGGATTTTTGCCGCTCCGCCCGCCGTGCCCTTTCCCCTACACGGGGAAGGGATCTCCCTGCTGGCAGACCTCGCCGATCTTATCAGTTGATTCGGAGGACAGAATGAGGGAAATGCTGAGCGCCGAAATATGGTCCATTGGCCAGAATAATCAGGGTAACGCGGTGCTGCTGCGGCCCAGGGACTTGGGAATCGCGGTGCCGATTTTCATCGGCCAGCTTGAAATGCAGTCCATATTGATCGGCAGGGAGGGGATAAGCCTGCCCCGGCCTCTGACACACGATCTCTTCCTCAATATGCTCCATCATCTGGGCCTAAGCCTTGAGCGGGTAGAAGTTCATGAGCTGAAGGATAACACCTTTCATGCGCGGCTTATCATAAGTGGCGGGCGGTTCAGTGAAGAAGAACCTCTGATTATGGACAGCCGGCCATCCGATGCCTTTGCTCTGGCGGTCCGTAGAAGGTGTCCCATTCTTATCGCTTCCACGGTGGTTGAACAGGCCGGAATTCCCCTCGATTGTTTTCTGGATGAACTGGAAGAAACCGAAAGGAATATCCCCGCCGGGCCGGAAGTCGGCGAAAGCCCGTCCCCGGAGGAGTTTTCCCATGAAATGGGAAACTACCGGAAACTGCTGGACCAACTCAACCAGGCGGTGGCTGCGGAGGAATATGAGCGGGCCGCGAAGATTCGGGATATGCTGAACCTGCTGGACAAGGGACAGGAAGGCAGAGAAATCTGAATACGGCTACAAAAATAACAAAAAAAACTAGTTGCCAAAGTAAAAATACCGATATATGATAGAGCAATCTCAATTTCGGAGTCCAGACACCAGTGCAGGATTTTTTTCGGAAAAACAGCAAGATTCTCCCCAAACTGGCGCTGGTGTTGTGCCTGTTTCAATTCTTATCATCTTTTGTCATTCCTTTTCTGGAGGGAAAGTCCGGGCTGAAGGCTGAGGCCGCTTTGGGCGCGCTCGGCCGGCTCATTCCGGCGTTTGGGCGGCAGGAAGAAGACCCGGCGGTCCAGGGCGGCGTGGGCGGCGGCAGTCTGCTGGACGCGGTAATTTCCGAAAGCGACGTCAGCGTTGCCCTTATCGAAGAGGCGGTAAACCTTGAGGCCGGCGTGCTTGAACCGGAATCTTTCTCCAAGCCCCGCTTATTGCTCTATGACATCTATGCCGTACAGAAAGGGGACACTATCGGCGATCTGGCCGCCGCTTTCGGCCTCAACCCGGATACCCTCATTTCGGTGAATGACATCAAAAATACCAGACTTCTTCAGATTGGGCAGGTGCTGAAAGTCCCGAACCAAGACGGAATTTTTTATACCGTCAAAAAAGACGACACACTGGAAAGCGTTGCCGAAAAATACAGTACAAATACCCAGGCTATCCAAATAGTCAATGAACTCTTTTCGAATGCCGTAAACACCGGCGCGGCCCTCTTTATCCCCGGCGGCCGTCTTGACTGGATAAACCTTCAGGAAATCAACGGTGATCTCTTTAGCTGGCCTATACGGGGCTACATCACCTCTCCCTACGGATACCGAAGAAGCCCCTTTACCGGGGTCCGCCAATTTCATTCGGGCCTTGACATCGGCTCGCCCAAGGGGACCCCTGTCAGGGCCGCTATGTCGGGCAGGGTCAGCGCCGCAGGCTGGGACGATATTCTGGGCAATTACGTGGTACTAACCCACCATTCAGGCTACCGGACCCTGTATGGCCACATGAGCGTACTCAGGGTCAAGTACGGGGCCTATGTGGGAAGCGGCGAGCGCGTCGGCGATGTAGGCAGTACCGGTCTCAGTACCGGGCCCCATCTGCACTTTACAGTGTATAAAAACGGCGTTACGGTAAACCCCCGCGTCTTGATGAAGTAAAAGCCCGGCCTAAATCCCGCGAGAAAATTTCGTCGTATCCGTCCGGCTGTTACTCCGTTTTCACCTCACGGCACGCGCCGCAGCCGCATGAACAGCCGGAGCCTTTTCGTTTGTCCCTTATCAGTTTTATAACAATCGCCGCCACAACGCCAAGTACGACCAGGCCTATCACAATCGTGCCGAGGTTCGCGCCGCTCCCCGCCTCAAGCCTCTCCGGCGTAAGGGATTCCAGGGAAGAGGTCGCCCCACGAATAAACTCAATCATGTTCCAACTCCTTTTTGTGCCTGAACAACAGGAAAAGAAAAGCCACCACAAGAATAAAACCGGCGATAGTCCCGGCACCAAACACGCCGGCACTGAAGAGCATGCCAAGCTGATAAATGCACAGCGACACGATATAGGCAAAGCCGCACTGGTAACCGATGGCGATCCAGAACCACTTGATATTGTTCATCTCCCGCTTGATGGCGCCCATCGCGGCGAAGCAGGGCGCACAGAGCAGGTTAAATACCAGAAAAGAATAGGCCGAGAGCGCCGTAAAACTGACCGCGAGGGTGTCCCACAATTCCACGCCGTCCTCGGCGATCTCGGCAAAACCGAACAGGATACCGAAGGTTCCCACCACATTTTCCTTGGCGATAAGTCCGGTAATAGCCGCTACTGCTGACTGCCAGTTCCCCCAGCCCAAAGGCGCGAAAAGCCAGGCGATGGCGGAACCCAGGACGGCGAGGACGCTTTCTCCCATGTCTACCATGCCGAAGGAACCCCGCTCCCAGCCGAAACTTGAGGTGAACCAAACAAAAATCGTGGCGAGCAGGATGACGGTTCCCGCCTTTTTGATAAAGGACCAGCCCCGCTCCCACATACTCCGCAGAATGTTGACAAGCGTGGGCCAGTGGTAGGCGGGAAGCTCCATCACAAAAGGCGCCACATCGCCGGCAAAGAGCATGGTCTTTTTAAGGATTATGCCGGAACAGATGATAGCGGTAATACCTATGAAATATGCGCTGGGCGCCACCCACCACGCGCCGCCGAAGAGCGCGCCGGAAAACAGGGCTATGATCGGCAGCTTGGCGCTGCAAGGGATAAAGGTAGTGGTCATAATCGTCATTTTCCGGTCACGGTCACTTTCAATGGTACGGGACGCCATGATGCCCGGTACCCCGCAGCCGGTACCGATGAGAATCGGGATAAAAGATTTACCCGAAAGGCCGAAACGGCGAAAGATTCTGTCCATGATGAAGGCTATACGTGCCATATAGCCGCAGGCTTCCAGAAAGGCCAGGAAGGAGAAAAGAATGAACATCTGGGGTACAAAGCCGAGTACCGCCCCCACTCCGGCCACAATGCCGTCGAGGATAAGTCCCTGAAGCCAGTCGGCGCAGTTGATAAATTCGAGAAAATTGCCCAACAATACGGGAACGCCGGGAATCCAGACGCCGTAAGCGGCGGGGTCCGCCTCACCTAACGCGGCGGCTTCCTCGTAGGCGGAAGTTCCGATGCCGAACAGCCGCCAGCCCTCACCGAATATGCCCTCGTTGGCCCAGTCGGTGACCAGGGTACCCACAGTGGTAACCGACACAAAGTATACGATAAACATGACCACGGCGAAAATCGGCAGCGCCAGAAAACGATTGGTAACCACTTTATCGATCTTGTCGGATACGCTCAGCTTACCCTTGTTACCGGTTATGTAACACTTATGGATGATGGAATCGATATAGGTATAACGCTCGGCGGTGATAATACTTTCGCTGTCATCGTCAAGCACTTCCTCACAGTTTTTGATATCCTTCTCAATATGGGCCAATACCTCCGGCGTTAGTTTCAGTTTCCGGATAATTTTTTCATCGCGCTCAAAAAGTTTTATCGAATACCAGCGCTGCTGTTCGTCGGCCAGGTCGTGCAGCACCGCTTCCTCGATATGCGCCAGGGTATGCTCCACAATACCGGAAAAACTGTGCTGAGGAATGGTCCTGCGGCCCGCAGCCATACTCACCGCACGAGCGGCGGCGTCCATTATCCCCATTCCCGTTAAAGCTGAAATACCGATAACGCCGCAGCCCAGTTTCGCGGCAAGGGTCTCAATATTGATCTTGTCGCCGTTTTTCCTCACCACGTCCATCATATTAACAGCTACCAGCACCGGAATACCAAGTTCGGTGAGCTGAGTGGTAAGGTACAGGTTCCGCTCAAGGTTGGAGCCGTCTACGATGTTGAGAATCACGTCGGGACACTCATCAATCAAAAAATTCCGGGCAACCACTTCCTCAAGGCTATAAGGCGAGAGCGAATAGATACCGGGGAGATCAACAATCACCACGTCTTTCTGATTTTTTAATCTGCCTTCTTTTTTTTCCACCGTTACTCCCGGCCAGTTTCCCACAAACTGATTCGAGCCGGTAAGGGCGTTGAATAATGTTGTCTTTCCGCTGTTCGGATTACCCGCGAGGGCAATTTTTATAGCCGCTTGCATCGCTTATTCCAATTCAATTATTTCGGCGTCGGCCTTCCGCAGGGAAAGTTCATAGCCTCGGACCGTTACCTCAACGGGGTCTCCCAGGGGCGCCACTTTTCGGACAAAAATTTCCACTCCCCTGGTAATACCCATATCCATAATGCGGCGCTTGACAGGACCTTCACCTGTAATTTTCATAACCTTTACGGTTTCACCGACGTTTGCGGCCCGCAGTGTCCGCTTTTCCATTTTTTGGCCTCTCCTCTAATCATAGTATATCATACCATGATTTTGCTTGCCATCTCCCGGCTGATCGCGATCCGTGATTCTTTGATGTTCACAATCATATTTCCGCTGATTTCGGTGATAACCGTAACATGGCTCCCCGGTACAAAGCCGAGATTTTCAAGAAACTGCCGTGTTTTTGCTTTTCCGCTTATCTTTTTTATGAATGCCGATTCTCCCGCTCTCGCCATTGTCAGTGGCATCATTTTCGCCCTTATCCCCCAAAAGCCCGGGACTGAACCCGCAAGTTAGTAAATTCTAACTAAAAATTAATACCAACTAACAGTTTTGTCAATAGCTTTAAACACAGCATAACTATAAGGCTGGAAAAAACATACAAAGATGAGCCTCTTTCAAAACCGGAGTTTTGGAACAGCCTCTATTGGTAATTTATGAAATTTCATGAATTTTTTATAGAATTTTCGAATTATAGGGGCTTGCCTTTTCGACACAAGCATTTTATAATACTATATCCTTATTTTGGACAGAACAAGGAGGTATTCTTATGATAGAACAAAGCGCCGATGTGCAGGCCGGTGTAAAGCTCCGTTATGGTATGATCGGTGGCGGGCAAGGTTCTTTTATCGGCGATGTGCATCGAAAATCAATTGCTTTGGACGGTATGGCCGAGATTGCGGCGGGTTGTTTTTCACGTTCCGCGGAAAATACCCTGGCGACCGGCGCCGCTTTGGGTCTGTCGAATGAGCGGCTCTACAAAACCTTTGAGGAAATGGCCGAAGCCGAGGCGAAACGGCCGGATAAAATTGACTTCGTAGTGATTGTTACCCCCAATTACGCCCATTATCCCGCAGCAAGGGCCTTTTTAAGCCGGGGAATTCCCGTAGTCTGCGATAAACCCCTCTGTTTTGAGGAGTCCGAGGCCCGGGAATTGATCGACTTGGCAAAGAAAAAGGATCTTTTGTTCTGCGTTACCTATACCTATACCGGGAACGCGACGGTTAAGCACGCCCGGGAACTGGTTCGTAAAGGCGAAATCGGGGATATTATCTATGTGAATAGCGAGTACCCTCAGGAATGGCTTTTAGCGCCGGCGGAGAAGCAGGGCAGTAAGCAGGCCGAGTGGCGGACAGACCCCAAATTGGCGGGTAAATCGAATAGCGTAGGCGATATTGGTACCCATATTGAAAATATAGTTTCGTATATAACCGGACTGAAAATCAAATCCCTGTGCGCCAGGCTGGATAAGATTGGCCCCGGCAACCGGGTCCTGGACGACAACGCCACTATCATGCTGGAATACGAAGGCGGCGCAAAGGGCGTGTACTGGACCAGCCAGGTGGCCGCAGGTTACGACAATGGTTTAAGGGTTCGGATCTTCGGAACCAAGGGTTCCATCGAATTCAGGGAAGAGGAGAGCAACTACTTGAAGGTTTCTATTTTTGGAAAACCGGGAACTCTTCTTTCACGCGGCCGTGATCCTTTCGTTCCTCATGCCCAGAGCTACTCGCGAATCCCCTCGGGGCATCCTGAAGGCTACTTTGAGGCAATGGCGAATATCTATAAAACCTACATTAAAGCCCTGATCAAGCAAAAGGAAGGGAAAGCCCTAACCGCCGAGGATCTGGACTTTCCCAATGCCGAAGATGGACTTGCGGGAGTCCGTTTTATCGGGAAATGTGTTGAAAGCTCCGGCAAGGGGGCGGTTTGGGTAAATTATTAGCGGCCATTGCGGGACATACGGGTTCTCGCGCCATTGTGGCAAAACCGGCTAAATGTACCGGACCAGGGTTTAGGGCTTCTTGAGAAACCGGCTGGATTTCAAAAGAAGCCCGCTAAACACATAAAAACAATCAGGAGGATAATATGGCAAGACCGGTTACAATTTTTTCAGGACAGTGGGCGGATCTGCCCTTTGAAAAGTTCTGCGAGAAAGTTAAATCATGTGGCTATGACGGCATTGAGATCGCCTGCTGGGGGGATCACCTCGATCTGAAAAGCGCGGCTACCGACCCCAAGTATGTTGAAGATCGCAAGGAGATCCTCAAAAAATACGGCCTTAAAACCTGGGCTATCGGGACTCACCTGGTAGGACAGTGCGTGGGTGATAATTGGGATCCCCGCCTGGACGGCTTTGCCCCCTCATCGCTGGCGGGAAAACCCGATGAGATTCGGAAATGGGCTATCCAGGAGATGAAGTATGCCCCCGCCGCGGCCAAGAACATGGGCGTCAAAGTCGTTACCGGTTTTATGGGCAGCCCCATTTGGGCTTACTGGTACTCCTTCCCCCAGACACCCGACAAGATGATCGATGACGCATTCAAACAGATCGTCACGCTTTGGACTCCCATTTTTGACGAGTTCGACAAATGCGGAATCAAATTTGCCCTGGAAGTGCATCCGACCGAGATCGCCTTTGACTATTATACCGCCGAAAGGCTGCTCAAGGAATTCAAATCCCGCAAAACTCTGGGATTCAACTTTGATCCTTCTCACCTGATTTGGCAGGGCGTTACGCCGCATATCTTCCTGCGGGATTTTGCCGCCAAGATCTACCATGTGCACATGAAGGACGCGGCGGTCACTCTGGACGGCAAGGCGGGAATTCTCGGTTCCCATATCACTTTCGGCGATACCAGGCGGGGATGGAACTTCCGTTCCCTGGGTCACGGCGATGTAGACTTTGAGAATATCATTCGGGAACTCAACGCAATGAACTACAAGGGGCCCCTTTCGGTGGAATGGGAAGACTCCGGTATGGAACGGGAGTACGGCGCGAAGGAAGCCTGCGAATTTGTCAGGAAAGTGGATTTCTCGCCCTCCAATGTTGCCTTTGACAAGGCGCTGAAATCGGACTGATATTAGATTTGTTCGACAACCCGGCTGGTTGCCGCGGACTAAGGTCCGATACAAGTCCCGCAATCTCTCGCCGGCGAATCTTCGGTTCGCGGGCTGTGAAATGGTGGTTTTTTTACGGAATGTGTTCGGAAACTGAAGTTTGTGGACAAGTCAATTGTTTGAAAATAACGCATAACGGATGACAGATAAGAAATTCGAAGACGGTGATATTATTCTCTCCATTCAGGGCATCACCAAAGAATTTGACGGTGTGAAAGTTCTGGACAATGTCTCTTTTGATCTCAGGCGCGGAGAGATTATGGGGCTTATCGGGGAGAATGGTGCCGGTAAATCAACGCTGATCAAAATCATTACAGGTATCTACGCGCCGGACGCCGGTTCGCTGACGCTCAACGGCAGCTTGGTGCATATCCCCGATTACATCACCGCCAAGAAATTGGGTATATCCACGGTTCCCCAGGAATTCAACCTTATAACTACCCTTGCGGTATACGAGAATATTTTCCTGGGGAACGAATTCCGCCTCAAATCGGGCCTGCTGGACAAGCCCAGGATGCGGGAACTCGCGGCAAAACAGCTTGAGGAACTCAAGATGCCCATCGGCGTGAATCAACTGGTAAGCAGGCTCTCGGTGGCGGAAAAACAAATGGTGGAAATTTCCAAGGCCCTGATGCTCCATTCCAAAATGCTCATCATGGATGAGCCGAGTACCACCCTTACCGGACACGAGGTAGAGACCCTTTTTGCCCTGATGCGGGACCTAAAGTCCCAGGGGGTTACCATCATTTTTGTTTCCCACAAGCTGGGCGAGATCAAGGCGATCTGTGACCGGGTGACGGTGCTTCGGGACGGAAAACTGATCAGCGTGGATGAAGTCTCCTCAGTGAACGAGGAGGATATTGCCCGCAAGATGATTGGCCGCACGGACTTTAGTCAGATCTTTCCATCCAAGATAGACCGGGCGGCGGATACGACGGTACTGGAGGTCAAAGGCCTTTCGATTAAGGGCCTGTTGAAAAACGTCTCCTTCTCGCTACGGAAGGGGGAAGTACTTGGCTTCGCCGGCCTGGTGGGTTCGGGCCGGACCGAGCTTGCCGAGGCGGTAATGGGCCTCCGGCCGATCAGCTTCGGGACCATCAGCCTGGAGGGCAGGGGCGGCGTGCAGATGAAAACACCCGCCGCCGCGGTAGAACTGGGGCTGGGGTATCTCAGCGAAGATCGGCAGGGCAAGGGTATTGTACAAGGCTTCAACCTGCCCCAGAATATCACCCTTATTTCGCTCAAAGAGTACTGTCAGGGGCCGTTTATCGACAAAAAGGCAGAGGCGAAAAAAACCGAAATGTACGTAAAAACCTTTCACATCGCGGCGGCTTCGCAGAAAATGGCTCTGCGCTACCTTTCGGGGGGCAATCAGCAAAAGGTGTATCTTTCCCGCTGGCTGGATACCAACCCTTCAATACTCATTCTCGATGAGCCCACCAGGGGTATTGATGTCAGCGCCAAACACGAAATTTACGAGTTCATTCACCAGTTGGCCTCTCAGGGCATATCCTGCTGGGTGATTTCCTCTGAACTGGAGGAAATCATCGGCCTCTGCAGCAGGGTCTATGTTATGAGGGAAGGCTCGGTGGCCGGCTGTCTGGAAGGCGGGCATATCAACGAGGAAGAAATTATGTTTCATGCCACAGGCATTAAGGGGAATATTTGATGAGTGCATTATCAAGCAAAAAAAACGCTCTTACCGTATATGCGGCTAACTTCAAATGGAGTGAACATTCTACCGGGTTAGGCTTTATTCTGCTTTTTGTGCTGGGCGTTTTTGTTTCCGCTCTTGCCCAGAGGTTTCAGGGAGTACCCATTTTTGTTACTCCCGCAAACTTCTTGATGGTGCTCAGACAGGTATCATATACGGGAATCATCGCCCTGGGTATGACCTTGATCATCATCTCCGGAGGTATAGATCTTTCGGTAGGTTCCATGATGGCCTTTGTGGGGGGTATCGCGGTTTTTCTGCTTAAGAAATTTCCGGGTAATTCCCTCTCAGGAGTATTCATCGCCCTGCTCTTTGCCTTGGTCTTCGGCGCCTTCTGTGGCTTTGTAAACGGTTTTATGGTAACCAAAGGGCGTATCGCTCCCTTCATCGCGACCTTAGGTACCATGGCGATTTTCCGCTCGTTAATTCTGTATTTCTCAAAAGCCGCGAATATTGAATCAACTAACACGGAGTTTATCAAATTCGGGCCTGCCCAGATCCTGGGTATTTCCCTGCCGGTGTGGATATTTTTTATACTGGCGGCGCTTATACACCTGTTGCTTAACAATACCCGGTTTGGCCGTTACGTCTGTGCCGTGGGGGCCAACGAACAAGTTGCCCGCTATTCGGCAATTAATGTACAGTTAATAAAACTAATTCCCTACGCCATTACCGGTTTTACAGTAGCGGTTTCTTCCATGCTCTGGGGTTCACGAATCAACGGTATACAGCCCAGCCAGGTTGGCGCGGGATATGAGCTTGACGCCATCGCCGCGGTAGTGATTGGGGGGACCTCTATGAACGGAGGCAGGGGAACGATTATTGGTACCGTATTAGGGGCAATCATGCTGGGGATGATCAACAACATGCTCGTACTGGGCGGTGTTTCATCCTTCCTACAGCAGGCTGCCCGTGGTTTGGTTATAATTGTGGCAGTATTGCTGCAATACAATAGCAACAAATAATTCTCAGGAGGAAAAAAATGAGAAAAATTGTGCTCATTCTTCTAGTTATGCTTCTGTCCGTGCTCCCGGTATTTGCAAGTGGTGCAAGACAGAGTGGAGTGACCAAGATCGGTGTCGCGGTCCCGACAGCTGATCATGGCTGGACCGGTGGTATCGGCTGGTGGGCGGATTTCAAGGTTGAGGAACTGAAGAGGCAGTATCCCGATATTCAGTTCAATGTCGTCCACTCCGCCAACGCTACCCAGCAGGTAAACGATGTGGAAAATTTGGCCGCATGGGGCATGAACTATCTGGTAATTCTTCCCCATGAGTCCGCTCCTCTTACCCAGCCGGTAAAACAGCTTGCGGCAAGGGGACTACGGTGTATCGTAGTTGACCGTGGTCTTACCGACACCACTTTCGGTTATGTCAACCTCGCCGGCGATAATCCCGGCCTGGGCCGCGTATCCGGACAATGGCTTGCCAAGACCATGAAGGCCGAAGGCCTCACCAACTACGTAACCATGGGCGGTATGCCGGTAGTTATCGACACGGAACGGATGGACGCGTTCTTCGGCGAAATGGATAAGGAATCCTCTCTGGTCAACCTTTTGGGCAAAGACAGATATGAATTCGCCAACTGGTCAACCCAGGACGGCCTGCGGCTGATGGAAACCTTCTTGCAGCAGTACCCCAAAATCGACGCGGTATTCTGCCAGGATGACGATGTGCTGACCGGTGTAATCCAGGCCATCAAAGAATCCGGCAGAAGTGACGTGAAGATCGCCATGGGCGGCGCCGGCTCCAAAGCCGTGTATCAGATGATCATGAATAACGATCCGCTGGTACGGGCCACTTCCCTCTACCATCCCTCAATGATAGCCGATGGTATTCAGTATGCGGTTGATGTAGCCACCGGTAAAAAGAGCGCCGACTTCGCTTCCGCCAGCCAGCCCATCACCGTAGTAATTCCCTCAGCGCTGATTGACAAGAGTAACGTTGCCCAGTATTACAATCCGGATTCTTCATTCTAAGTTTAAAGCCGCTTTGACGGCGGATTGAAAATCGAGGCGCCAGCCATTTTATATGGCTGGCGCTTTTTTATGGACCACAGTCTGCCGATAAATATAGCAGGTTTCTAAAACCGGACAGACAGAGCCTTATTTGCATGAAAAACACGGGAAAATCTTCCGGAAAACCGGAATTATCGAAGAAGCCCTCCAGGACCAGGGCGAAAAGACCACGCGCCAAAAGGCGAAAAAAGCCGGGGGTTTCCGACGCCTTTAGGGCGGCTATACTGGCGGCTGTTTTAATCGCGGCCGCGGGTTTTATCTCAACGGCCGTTATTGTTGTCCATTCTACCATGAACCGGACGGCGTCCGGGGGAACAGCCCTTATCCCGGTGATCGAGCAGCCCGTTCCGGAAAAGGCTGTCCCTGAAAAACCGCTTGAACGTTCCGTTCCGGCCGCTGCTCCCGCGAAACCGCTTGAAAGCTCATCCCCCTCAATATCGACGGCAAGGCCCGGTCCGGCTGATCCGGCAAGGCCGGTGGAACATACCGCAAAACCGGCCGCCCCGCCGCCGGCCAGGTCCACGCCGCTAAGCTCTCCTGCCGCGGCAAGGCCGGCGGCCCCCGCCGAACATCCCCGTCCGCCTGAACAGCCAAAGCCGGAACACCGGGGGACTCTGGTTTTTGTCATAGACGACGCGGGTAATAATCTGCGGGAACTGGAACCCTTTCTCCGTTTTCCCGGCTCTCTGACCATCGCCGTTTTGCCGGGCCTGCCCCATTCGGCGGAGGCCGCCCGGCGTATCAGGGCGGCGGGTAAGGAGGTGTTCCTCCATCAGCCTATGGAAGCCGTTGGGGGACAGGCGCCGGGCCCCGGCGCGATCTATTCGGGGATGAACGCGGACGAGATACGGGCGATACTCAGACGGAACATGTCGGAAATTGGGCCTATCGCGGGAATGAATAACCACCAGGGGTCAAAGATCACCATGGACCGGGAGGCGATGGAAACCGTACTTGCCTTTTGCCGTGAACAGGGGATATATTTTCTTGATTCCAGAACCATTGCCGAAACAGCGGCGCCCGCTGCGGCGGAACGGCTGGGCATGAAGATCGGGGAACGGGACGTGTTTATCGACAACGAACAGGAAAAATCCTCAATGATCCGCTATATCAGGGAGGGCATTAACCGGGCGGAACAGCGGGGCAGCGTGGTAATGATAGGTCATACCTGGTCGCCGGAACTAGGGCCGCTTCTCACGGAACTTTATGCGGAACTCATCAAACAAGGCTATTCTCTGAGTACCGCCTCCACCCTGATAGCGGGCCGGGCCAAGTGAGCGTGTAATATGCGGGTACTCGGCATAGAATCATCCTGCGATGAATGCGCCGCCGCAGTGGTGGAGGACGGCAGGAAGGTACTCTCCAATGTAGTGGCCACTCAGATACCCTTTCACGCGGCTTACAATGGGGTAGTTCCTGAAATCGCCAGCCGCAAACACACCGAATGGATTTACACGGTAGTGAAGGAAGCCCTGGACACGGCCGGCCTTGAACCAGGGGACATTGACGCCGTAGCGGTAACAAACCGCCCGGGGCTTCTTGGGTCCCTCCTCGTGGGCCTCTCCTTTGCCAAGGCTTTTGCCTGGGCGCGGAGCATCCCCCTTATCGCCGTCGACCACATGCTGGCCCATCTGTATGCCCCACGCCTCACGGCTGACTATCCCCCTGAGTATCCGTTCCTGGGACTCCTGGTCTCGGGCGGGCATACTATCATTTGCCGGGCGGATAATTTTGATAACATCACCGTATTGGGAACTACCATTGACGACGCGGTGGGAGAGGCCTTTGACAAAGTGGCAAAGTATTACCGGTTCGGTTACCCCGGCGGCCCGGTAATCGACCAGATGGCCCAATCCGGCGACAGCGAAGCCTTTCGCTTTCCCCTGCCGAGTCTCCACAAAGGGGAGCACCGTCATGATGTTTCCTATTCGGGACTGAAAACCGCGGTGATAAATCAGTTGGAATTGTTTGCGTGTAAACGGCGCACTGGGGAAGGAGAGACTTCCTCCGATTCCGCCGTTCCCCCCTGGACCACCGCTCACGACATTGCCGCGTCTTTTCAGAAAACCGCAGTGGACATTCTGCTGCGGGCGCTGTTCAACGCCGCCCGGGACACCGGCCTTTCAGTCATCGTAGCCGGCGGCGGTGTTGCCGCCAACTCGTACCTCCGCGCCCGCCTCGCGGAGCGGAAAGATCTCCACTGCGTGTTTCCACCGCCGGAACTCTGCGGCGAC
This sequence comes from Treponema sp., assembly GCA_031266095.1. The sequence goes on from JAISBR010000085.1 coordinate 20,131, forward strand.
AACGGCGCTATGGTAGCCGGAATCGCTTATCACTACCTTGTCCGGGGCGAACACTCTCCCTTAAGCGTTACCCCGTCGGCCCGTGTTACCGGTTTCAAAAAAAAGTACCCGTGAGTACCCCGAATACAACGCAGACGCCTCCGATAGATAGTAATAGGAGTGATTAGCATGGCAGTCATCAACAATGAAAACGAGGTTTTACACCGTGTCCGGGTAAAACTCTACCCAAACTACCTGCCCAAAGTGGAGGGCGCGTACATCGCCCGCATGGACAACGAGGCCTCCCTTACGGTCGAGGAAGTCTGCGCCGCGCTCAAGAACCGGGGCGGCTTTACCGGGAACTACGACGACCTCGTGGAACACGTCCGCCAGTTCTTCGACGAGGCCGCCTACCAGCTCTGCGACGGCTTCGCGGTCAACACGGGCTATTTCTCCGTGCACCCCAACGTGGGCGGCACCTTCGACAAAATAACCGAAGGCCGCGACACGGACAAGCACCCGATAACCTTCCGCTTCCGCGCCCGCGCGCCCCTGCGCGCCCTGGCGGAGCACATCGTCGTGGAAGTGGAGGGCCTCGCGGACTCCTCCGGTTACATCGGCGAGTTCATCGACATAAGCACCGGAGCCGTCAACGAAACCCTGACCCCCGGCGGCCAGTTCAGCATATCGGGCCACCGGATCAGGGTGGACGGGGACAAACCGGAGGTGGGCGTGTACTTCGTGTCCGCCGCCGATCCCGTGCAGCGGGTCAAAGCGGCCGGGCATTTGGCGGAGAACGCGGTCGGCCGCGTCATCGGCGCCATCCCCGCTCTTACGCCCGGCGAGTGGAAGCCGGAAATCCTTACCCAGTACAGTCCCGGCAGCTTTTCCCTCAAAGAACCCCGCGTCATCGAAAGTTCCCTTGTCCTCACCGTGCCGGAACCCCATCCCTAACCCGGTCTCCCTACTTTCCCGCACATAGACTATGTGTGTCTCGCACATAGACTATGTGTGTCCTGCACATAGACTATGTGTGTCCCTCCACTTAGGCTAGGTGTGTCCCTCTGTTCATACCGGGAGACAGGCCCCTCCTTTCGCTTACTATCGGGTAATCATCAGGGCGGCGCCATGGATGGCGCTGTAACCAGGCCGGCCCACAAAAAAGCCCCGCGGGGCAATTCCTGCGGGCATAACTGCCGCCTTTTTCCGACAGGCAGCAATCAGCAGTAAAGAACTTACCGCCACGTCGCCGAAGTCGAAAAAGTTTTTCTGTATCTTTACTGAGGCTGTTCCAAAACTTCAGTTTTTGGAACAGCTTCCTTTAAAAACCGCGGTTTTGTAGGCTATAGGCCGAAAAACCGCAAGAGCTTGTTCCATCGAACCGAAGGTTCGCACCATGCGCTTTAGCGCATAGTCAATTAGTTTTGGAACAAGCTCTACTTTCTGAACTTTTTCGACTTCGGCGACTTTGTGGTTAAAAATTGCGGTGGGTCAAGAATAGCCCTGAAGGGCGGGCTATTAAATCCCTCGGCACGAACAAGCGGCCTTGTCCCGGTTTTTCTTGCGGTAATCACGGGGGGTTATTCCCATGATTTTGTTAAACACCTCCGTGTAGTAACTCGCGTTGTTGAATCCACAGTTTCCCGCAATTTCGGTAATACTGATATCGGTACCGGCAAGAAGATTGAGACTTTTCTTTATCCGGTAATGCAGCAGATACTCAAAAGCTGTTTGACGCAGGGTTTGTTTAAAAAGGTTACAGCACTTACTACGGCACATTATACCGGAGGCGGCAATATCATCCAGGGTTATTTTTTCTGTGTAATGAGCATGGATAAACCCTATCATGTTTTTGAGACCCTTTATCAATTCCGGCCTTCCCGGCGGGATTCCCGTTTCAGCCGGGACGTTTTTATAAAAGAGACGCATGAGAAAATAGAATTGACTTTGAAGATGTAATTCATACCCATCGGGCCGTTCCCGGACAACCCGGGTGAGGGCCGTTAAACAGGATAGAGCCCGGCGCTGCCAGCCGGATTCGGGGGACAAGACGAGGGCATCCCTTCCGGGGTCATAGAGGAAAGGATCAATAAAGCGGCTCTCAATATGGATATTGCTCCGAAGCAGGGACGGATGCAGTAAAAGACAGGTGAAGCGGCAATTGTGGGCGCTTTCCGTACCGGGGGCGCCGAAATGGAGCCGGTTGGAATTCACAAATATCCCCATCCCCTTTGAAAGCTGATAGGTAACATCGTTGACAAAATAAGACATGGTTCCTTCGGTGACAATCGTGAATTCCAGATCCTCATGCCAATGGCAGTCGGCGGCATAATTTATAAACTGATCCAGCCAGAAGGCCAGCGACGAAACCGGAATATCCGGCGAACTGTATTGAATAATCTCTGAAAGATTTTCCCGTACTGTTATCTGAAACACAGTTTTACTCTACAAAATACTATAGTTATAGTTTTAGAGAAAAAAACGATAGCAACATCCGGAATAGCATATCATAATAATTATGATCCGGCAAGGGATACCGAACATTAAGAATTCAAGTGAGAGGACCTTTGCTGCGGGCTGTAAGGAGGAAGGGATTGATATACCATTATGGCGACCCTGGAATAACAGGGGAACGGCTTAAATATATGGAGAAACTGTACGATTACAATGCTACCAGACCATTGGAACAAGATAAGAGACGGCGGCTTCTAAAAGGAATGTTTGCCGAAATCGGTGATAATTGTCATATAGAAACACCACTCCACGCGAACTGGGGCTGTCATCATGTACATTTTGGAAACGGTATCTATTGCAGCTTCAATATAACCCTTCTGGATGATATGGATATCTACATCGGTGATAATTGCGTACTTGCGCCAAATGTAGTTGTCTCCACGGTGGATCATCCCCTATTCCCCACATCGAGAGAAGACAATTGCGTATTTACTTTCCCCGTACGTATAGGTAAAAACATTTGGATCAGTTCCGGTGTCCAGATACTTCCGGGTGTAACGATAGGTGATAATGCGGTAATAGGAGCGGGAAGCGTTGTTACGAATAGTATTCCCCCAAATGTGATCGCCATTGGTGTTCCATGCCGGGTTATTCGTGGGATTGAAGAAAAAGGCGGAAAATACTTTTTTAAGGATAAAGCGCTTGATGTGTGGGAACGTGACCTAGACCGTGATTTGAACCTTACAAACCCCAGTAGCCCGCCACGGCGTAACAGAGAAAAGTCAGGACCGTAACAGCGATCACGTAGGGCAGCTTGGCCTGATAATAGCTTATTGGATTTACGCCCAGCATTGAACCGATAAAAAAGATATCTCCCATGGCGATTTCGTTCCCCAGCAAACCGGCGGCGCAGACCGCGCCAACATAGAGCGCGGCATTTCCCTCCAGGGAGACGGCAAAACTCACCGCGATGGGCATGCCGATAGCGTACATGGCCCAGGGGTTATCAAACAGGGCGCCCACAAAAGTACAAACGCCGAAGATAATAACGGGCATCAGCCAAGATTGTCCCCGGATAACATCCCGCACAAGCTCATTAAGCCAGGTGGAAAAACCAAGCTCCTCCATGCCGTTGGCGAAACATTTCCCTATAAGAAACATAACAATAGGGGCGATCATGCTCTCAACGCCATGAATAATATTTTTGAAAAACTGATCGGGGGACATGTACTGCTGAAAACAGTACAGAAAAAAGGTACAGAACAAGGTGATAATCATCCCGTACAGCACATTTACCTGAAACTCGCCCGCCTCAAGAGTCCCGGTAACGATCGACGCGACAATAAGAACCAGCACCGGCAGTAACAGGTTTAGTACCTGTCCCCGATAGGCCGGATCATCTTCCGCATCGGGATTATCCGTACCTTCAGGCCACAGATCTCCTCCTTTCCGTACCCTGTTTACCGCTTTTTTCAGAGCGCCGACAAGAGGCAGCTTTTCAAGGGCAAGGAGTATGATCATTATAACCGTGACAATCGCGGCAAAATTATAACGGGCAGCTTCGAAAAAAAGTCCCCTATCTCCGCTGGATATAACGATAAGACCGGTAAGGTAAATGCCGGTGAGGGATATGGGACTTAAAATGCATAACGCACCCGGCGACATTCCCATAACCATAGCGGATTTCTCCCGGGGAATTTTTTTTTCGTCCGCCACAGGCGTAAAGCACGCGCCGTTTATGAGGATAGACAAATACTCATCAATGGCGATGAGGATCATTGATACAAACGCGGCCAGCAGCGTCCCCTGGGCGCTCTTTATTTTTTGCTCGGCGATATGCTTTAAGGCGTTGATACTCCCCGATGTGGAAAAAAGTCTGGTCAGGGCCCCCATCAGCACGACCATCAGAATAATATCAGCCGCATCGGTGATCGTTGTTAATATATGGGTATAAAAGGCCCCCGCGAAATTTAGTTTCGCGAGGAGTATCATGACGTACAGTACCGAAAGCACCAGAGTCTCCAGGGCGCGTTTGGTGATGATCATATAGGCCACCATGAACACAAGGGGAGAAGAAAGCCAAAGCGGGTGCATCCGCCCTGCGGCGGGATCAGGGGCAAACAGCAGAACGATGAAAAAAATCAAACACACAGCATAATAATTAAAAAAAAGCGAGGGCAGGGTCAGCCTCTTCTTGAAACCCGAATAGCCTAAGCCGCGCTTGGAATTGAGCAGCCTGACAAGTTTCCGGTACCGTTCCGACTGCTGCCCATAGACATTTCTGAGGAAGAGACTGTAGATCCCCGAATGGTTCCGGGCCAGGGAAAGCAGTATTTTTTTATCAAGGACATACACCTGGACCGTTCCCCTTGACTGGATATCGGCCATGCGTTTATCGCCGGTAAGGGCGGCATATTCCCCAAAATACCGGCCGGGCCGCAGCTCATTGATCACTTCATTGTCCCAGCCCCTCACGGCAACGGTTCCCGATTCAATAAAGTACATGGCGTCCGCGTCATCCCCGGCACGGCAGATATAGCTGTTATGCGCATACTCTTTCAGCACCAGGCTGCGCATGATAAAATCCAACAAGGCTCTATCATGCGCACCGGTCAGCTGGAAAAAATCCCGTATATAATCGCGGGTTATGTATTTTGCCTCTCCCATAAATCGAGACAGCGTTTTTATTTATTGCCTACCGCCGACATGAATTCGCTCCATATCCGCTGATGCTCATCTTCCGCCTCCTGACTTACAAAATTCTGGATCATCTCAAAATTGTTAAATCGGGGCAGGATAAGGAATTCCCGCAGTTCCGGTTTTATATACTGTTCCGACGCCGTGTAGGTGCAATAGTAACCAAGCTCCTCAAAACACCGGGCGCCCCGCCTGGCATCAAGGATATAGTTCAGGAACCGGTGAGCAGCGTCAGCGTTAGGGGCATTGGCCGGAATAAAAGCGGCCATGACACCGAATCCTATGCCTTCCTTGGGGAATACCACTTTCAGATTGGGCTTTTGCCGCCTCGCCCTCATCACCTGATCGGTATACATTACCGCCGCGGACAGCTTGCCGCTGATCAGATACTCATCAAGACTCGTATCCTCAATCGCCTGGATATTCGGCGCCAAAGCCTTAAGCTTCACTCCCGCAGCCCTGATATCGGCAAGTTCTTCGGTATTGTAGCTCTTGCCAAGCGTCTTAAGGGCCATCCCATTCATAACCCGGTAGTTCCCGATAATACCTACACTGTTCCCGAGAGAATTATTCCACAGATCCGAATACCCCTTAATATCCTGACTTATTTTTGCAGGATCATACACAATGGTCTGTACCCCCGCGCCGTAGGGCACGGTGTACTCATCGTTGGGATCATAAAATTGATGCTGATAAAAGGGATTAACGTTGGGCAGATTGCTAATGCTTCTCTTGTCAAGTTTTCTCGCCAGGCCGTTTTCAATAACCAGCTCAATAATATAGTCATCGGCTATGACCAAATCGCAATTACTGGCTTCGGTACTTTGCAACATCAAAAGCATATTCTCATTATAGTCAAACGTTTCATACACGATTTTCAGGCCGGGATTTTCCCGTTCAAAACCATCGAGAATTTCCTGAGGAAACATTTCCTCCCATGTGTAGATAACTAGTTCTTTATTCTGGGCCTGGAGCGCCGTAATCACGCTTAAAGCGATTACTATCGCCGCTAACCATATCTTCTTGTTCATATTATCCCTCCTCATTTAATTGGCGCCTGTCCGTCACTGGGAGCAGGCGACCTAAACCCGCCTTTCCACAGCCCAAGACACGCGAAAAGCGGAGTCTGTCCACAAAGCAGCCGACTTTACGGCTCGAGATTGGTTAATTCGTTGATTCAATCTCTACCTTGGTAGGAACCCGTATACCGAGAGCCTGGGCGGCGGCCTGTGATAAATCAAGAATTCGCTCCCTGGAAGGCCGGATACGGTTATTTATAATAACGGTTATATCTCTCTTGTTAGTAGGATTGCTCACTCTAACCTTGATTCCCATGGGCAAAGATGAATGGGAAGCGGTTAAGTCATTACCCGAAGCCTGTACGGTGACATTCCCTGCCTGTCTAAACACCCCAACCCGGGGCCGGCTGACATGCTTGGCCGCCGTTGCTGCCGGACGTTCCACTTCAAGCCATACCCAGGTAGGAATATCCTGATATATTCCCAATTTGTCGGCCGTAGCCTGGGAAATTTCGATTACAGCATTAAGCGAGGGATTCGGACGCCCGCCAACCTGGACGGTAGCCCGGGATCCGTTTACTGGATTAATGACAATAAGTTTTGTTCCGAATGGATGGGTTTTATGGGCAGCATACAAATCATCATCCCCTTCCGCATTATAACGGATTGCCACCCCCTCCTCCCGCTGTTGGGCCGTAAGAGATATTATAAAAATACCAAATAACAGACCGACAATAAGGCATCTTTTCATCTTAAATTACTCCTTAATTACAACACTATTTACTGTACATTTATAATACCTGTTTTTCAGGTTTATAGCAATACGTCCGGATAGGCCCTTCCGTGCTTCAGGCAAAAAATGGAAAGTAAATACAGAAACCAGAGCCTCTTGCAAAACTCGGTTAGTACGAACCACCGGCTCGATGCCGAGGCTCTTACAGTTTGAAGATAAATCTCCGTATGGCGTTGGTTGGCGCTTTAGAGATTCCCAGGGCCTGTTCACGCTAAGAAAATATGATATACCCGGCATATGAATTAACCCGAGAGCAGCGAGACACCATTATCCGTCTGTTCCCCACCCAACGGGGAAATGTAAAAGTCCATCCTGACGCTGCCGGGGCGTTAAAAAAACCGGGAAACAGGCGCTGGGGAAGTCTCGTAGAGGATTGAATACGAAGATACCTAATAAAATATTCCGTCATTCATCAGCCAATGTAAAAAGTTTCCTGAAAGTTTATACATTATTCTCCTCAGATTTATTTCTTCCTGTTAATTTAAGCATATCAGGTTCATGAAACCTGCAATTGCCAGCGGATATTCAATATGATCCTCCCGCCGGTACAACTTATTCTACAGGAGTTTTGTATGAAAAAACTTGTTTTTGCGGCCTTGTTCACGGCGCTTTGCGTGGCGCTGTCCGCCCAGAATTCCGGCGGTACAGACATTGTCGGAACCTGGCAGAATGACAGAGAGCAGCAAAGATTCATATTCAGCGTCGATGGCACGGTCGTCATGGCAGCCTATGGCGAAGCGCTGGAAAAAGCCATGCATGAAGAGCAAAGGGCAGGCAGCGACGGTGATGAAGAAGCATGGACAGCAGGCCTCAGGGGAACCTATACCGTCAAAGGCAATTCAATTGAGCTGGCGTTTCAAGAGAGCTCTAAAACCTACAGAATGACGCTGAGGATAGTAAACACGAATACTTTACGGGTGTTTGGGATAAATTATACCCGCGTCCTGAAAAGCGGACAATAAAAAGCCGTGTATTGATTGGAAGGCGAGGTCCATACCCCGGAGCTTGCTCCGGAAAATTTACCACTCCTGAAAATGGTATAACTCGATTTTCGGATCGGGGTATGGACCTCGCCAGTAGTATAAATTTCCTCTCCAACGAAGATACCCAGGAGCTTGCTCCTGGGTTCTTCATTTTACTCGTGGCTGCGGAGGTTCATCAGGGTAACTGTCGTTGCATTGTCTTTTGATTCCGGTTCCCGCTTCTCCCCGGCAGTTGCGCCGGCTGCCGCTCAGTATAGGGCCGATGATACACTTCAAGGACATCTTCCATCGCCGTTACAAACGCCCCGTCCGGTTTCGTAGGTATATACCAGCAGTGCTTCAGATACGGTTTATACGGGTTTTGTAATAGAGTTCCCCACGCTGGACGCCGATATATGCTCAACAAACTCCCAGCAGCTCTTTCCAGCTTTTGCCGGTGTTCCGGTCATTCCGGCCCCTAATCTCCACGGGCAGGGAGACTTTCTCGTCACCATGGTAATCACAGCGGCCAGGGCTGACGGCAAGACCGGTGATCCCTGAATCGCGGACAGCGGCCGCATAGTCGCCGATGCAACGCATCTTTTTATCAAGGTATACCCCGAAAATATCCCCCTTTTGAAACTGCCGGGTCTCGTGGATATCGGAACCGGCGGTTACCGGCAGGCCGAGACGGCGGGCGTAACGCATGGCCAGCGCGTCATAGGAACATTCGTGGTTTCCTCCGTTGGCGGCCTCTACCGCGTCCACGCAGCCGGCAGAGAGAATAACCCGGCGGATATAGTGGTGCTGCCTGAAAGGGTGGGCCTGGACCACACAGCCGCCGGAGGCCCGCAAGGTAAGGTACTGTTCATGCCTGGTCCAGCTTCGGGCCTCCGGGTGTTCCAGCAGCCACGCCTTGTCCAGGCCGTATACCAGGTAATCGTCACAGTCGTCAAAGGTTTCTTCCCAGCCAAAGAACACGTCCAGGCCCTGGCGCTCTCCCTCTTCCCTGGCCTCCTCGTAGCCCTGACAAAAACGGTTCACCCATTCCTTCCAGGGAAGATTCCGGGGGATAGCGGTATTCCCGTTGTAAAAGTGATCGGTGACTATGATCCCGGCGTAGCCCCGTTCTTTATACAGACGGATGTACTCAGAGCCCCGTGAGCCGGCACAGGCACTGGAATGAACGGTATGCAGGTGGGTTTCGTAGAGGAAGCTCACCGCCCGGTTTTCTCCGGTCCTGTTTCTTTCTCCACCGTGTTCTTGCCTCCAATGTGTCTGCCCGCGGCAAGACGCCAGAATTTTTTTACCAGCCCTATCCTGCCGAAAAGAATCCAGAACAACAGGGTGAGAAGCACTATGACGGGGATACCGTAGATCACGATACCCAGCAGGATCACCAATACGATGGAAACAAAATCACTAAAACCGCCGAAGAGTTCGGTTATCCGTTCCCTCAGCGTGGGGCCGCTATAGGGTATTGAGGCTACCGGGCCGTACAAGTCAAGCGCAATAGTGGCGTAGTCCACCTGGTTCGCGAGCCGGCGCAGTTCCTTTCCGGTTCCGTCAATTTCGTCCTGGAGATCTGCAATCCGGGTTTCCACCGAAAGGATCTCCTCAATGTTATTTGCTTTTCCCAGATAGGATTGAAAAGTTGTAAGCAGTTCCTGTTTGGTGGCAAGCCTGCCTTCAAGATCATAGTAACGAAGGGTCACGTCCTCGGCGCTTTCTGAGCGGCGCAGCATACGGCCCATACCGTTCAAGGCGGCGAGAAAGCTGTCGTAAGCCGCCGAGGGGACCCGGATAATGTAGCGGCGGGAATTCTCGTCGATTTCCGTTGAGGCGGCATACGCATTGTACTGTCCCATTAATGCTTGTATGGCAGCGTCCGCTGTCCCGAGGTTCTCCACCCTGACTCTGAGGTTTGCCCTCTTGACCAGTTTGCGCCGCTCCACAGCGCTTTGCGCGCCGGGGTTTTGACTAACAATGTCTTGTTCCGCGCTTTCCTGGTATTGCGCCTCTATGTCTTCCGCCTCAAACCGTGTGGAAAAGGCGGCGTCGGATTGTGCCACGCTATAAGCCGCGGAACGGCCTCCGCTGGACAGCGCATCCGGACCGCCCTTTGCGGAACAGCCGGCAAAGAGAAGCGGCGAAAGCAGCAGCAAACTAAACAGATATATTTTCATTTCAACCTTCCTATACTGATTGTTACTATAAGATTACACCGGCAGCGCGCCGATGATGAACACGGCCACAGGGATAGCCGCCTGCTGAACAGGGTGAAAAGGAACACCACGGCGCTGCCCTCCTCCGGAACCGCGCTGTAAACCGATGCCATGATCGAAATTGCGGATCCGGCAGGCATGACGGTCAGTATAATCGCAGGCTCCAACAGCGGGCCGTGAAATCCCAGTAGCACCAAAATGAAAAACCTTGCCCTGAAGGGTGAGGTATTAAACCCTCGCCACGAATCAAAAGGACGGATACCCGGCTGATCGCATGCATATATTTTAGTTAAGCATATTCGGGACACAATCTCTAGCGGTAATTTACGGGAGTAAATGCTGTTGCCCTGAGGTAGGAGCAAAAGAACTTGCATAAAGGGCGGCGGCCGGGTTATTCTGTGGACTATGAACACAAACCCAGTTGCCGCCTATCTTGCCTCTATCCCGCCGGAAAAGGTGGAAATCAGTTTCCTGGCCTATCTCTGTAATCTGACCGAGACCGCCAGGTCCGCCCCGGAAATTGCCGCTTCCATTGTCAAAGAGCTGGAAAACCAGCGGAAGCGGGTAAAACTCATCGCCAGTGAAAATTACTGCTCCATGGCGGTACAGTTAGCCATGGGTAATCTTCTTACCGATAAGTACGCCGAGGGAATGCCCGCTCATCGTTTTTATGCGGGAAATGAAAACGTGGACGCCGTTGAGTCCCTGGCAGCGGAAGAGGCTTGCAAACTTTTCGGTGCGAGTTACGCCAATGTACAGCCCCATTGCGGGGCGGATGCCAATGTGTTGGCCTACTGGGCGATCCTCTCTACCAGAATTGAAAAGCCCGCGCTGGACAAATACGCCGAGACAAATCTCTATAAACTCAGCGACGCCCAATGGAAAGAACTCAAGATCAGCCTCGGTAATCAGCGGCTCCTGGGTCTGGACTATTACTCGGGCGGGCATCTGACCCACGGCTACCGTTACAACCTCTCCGGCCGCCTGTTTGATACTTATAGTTATTCGGTTTCCAAAGAGACCGGGCTCCTTGATTACGATCAGATCGAGAAACAGGCTCTTGAGATAAAGCCGCTGATTTTACTGGCGGGCTATTCGGCATATCCCCGGAAAGTCAACTTTAAGCGGATGCGGGAAATCGCCGATAAGGCCGGCGCGGTTTTTATGGTTGATATGGCCCATTTCGCCGGCCTGGTGGCAGGTAAGGTTTTTACCGGTGAATACGATCCGGTTCCCTGGGCTCATGTGGTTACCACTACCACCCACAAGACCCTGAGAGGCCCCCGCGCCGGGATGGTGCTCTCGACACCTGAATTCGCCGAAGCCCTGGACCGGGGTTGTCCCCTCACTATGGGCGGCCCTCTGCCTCATGTGATCGCCGCCAAAGCGGTAGCCTTCAGGGAAGCAGCCGCCCCCGAATTCCGTCGTTATGCGCAACGAATAGTCGATAACTGCCAGGCCTTGGCGGCCGCCTGCATGAAGAATGGACTTGAGGTGCTTACCGGCGGTACCGATAATCATCTCTTCCTGGTCAATGTCCATCATATTGGCCTTACCGGCCGGCAGGCTGAAAGCGCCCTCCACGAATGTAATATCACCCTCAACCGAAACAGTCTTCCCTTTGATCCCAACGGCCCCTGGTATACCGCCGGGCTGCGGATCGGAACCGCCGCGGTTACCACCCTGGGGATGGGAGTCGCGGAGATGGAGGAACTCGGTTCGATTATCGCCCTGGCGCTCAAAGGAACCAGCCGGGCGCCGGTTTCAAAGCAGGACGGGGGACTGGTGAAAAAAAGCAGATCCAAATATCTGATTGATCCGGCGGTAAAAGCAGAAGCCGTGGACCGGGTGAAAAAATTACTAAACCGCTTTCCGGTATACCCCGAACTGGATCTGCCCCTGTTGAAAAAAAACTTTGTTGATTGAGGATTTCCCAAAACTTCAATTTTTCAGGGCCGTCCTTACTTTTTGGACAGCCCCAGGCTCATTCGTGGCGGGGGTTTACGCCGTTATACGGGGCGGCTCATTGTTTTGCGGATTCCGCATTACCGGAAAGCGCAGAGCCGCCACTGTTTTCACATTATTCTCGCTGGCATACATTAAGGTGGCTTTATCCCCAAATTGAAGGTGTATTCGTTCCCGAATATTATTGATCCCGATATTATCGTGGGACTTATACTGCTCTATACCCCGATTTATCTTGTCCAGAGTCTCCCAGTCTATGTTGTTTCCGTTGTTGATTACGTCCAGGCAGAGGACTTCGCCGCGAATGGCGGAACGAATGGTTATCTCACCGCCATTTTCGATATCATCAAAACCATGGATAAGGCAATTTTCCACAAGCGGCTGAAGGACAAAACGCGATATAATACATCGTTCGGTATCTTTCGCTATTTCCGTTTTGAATTCAAAGATATCGCCATAACGGTATTTCTGTATGCCCACATAGTTACTGACGCTTTCCACTTCCTCGCCCAATGTCGCCAGAGTACTGGAAGAGAGGTTGTACTTCAGCAGGTTAATCAGGGAAGAGCACATGGACGCGATATTGTGTATTTCCTGTAGATTCGCGAGGAATCTGATGGAATCAAGGGTATTGTACAAAAAATGCGGGTTTATCTGAGAGCGAAGGATCTCAAGTTTCAGTTCGTTCTGCCGTTTTTGCTCAACTAATTCGCGTTCCAAATTGGCATTAATCTGATCCATAACCAGATTAAAGGTATGACCAAGCTGCCCCATCTCGTCGTTGGAACGGACGGCAACCCTTGATGACAGGTCGCCGCTTTCTATACGCTTACAGGCGTCAAAAAGGATTTGTATCGGTTTGGTCAACATTCGGGACATAAAGACACTGAATATGAGGCTTATAATAATTGAAATAATAAAAACAATGGTAAAAAAACGCTGGGTTTTCATGGTATCACCGGTTATATATTTGGTGTCGATGATCCTGATGAAGCGCCAGCCCACGACACGGGAGGTCTCCGAAACAATGAAACTGTCAGTACTGAAAACCTTCCCCTCAATGATGGTCTCGTGCTCGGTGATAAGCTGGGGATAATCAACAAGGACCGAATCAAAGGATATGAACGCCGGATAATGGTAGATGATATTTCCCGCAGGATCAATGAGGAGAATTTTTTCATTGTTAATAGTAGGTGAAAGTATAAACATATCCTGAAACAGTGAATAATTCAGGCCCATATATATCTGTCCCAGGAGTTTTTCGGCCTTAATGTCGTAAATCGGCCAGACACCGGTCAAAATGTCCCGGGGAGCATACGGAGGGAAGAAATCAGAATTATACGTATTGACAAAATAGTCCTTGTACATGCCGGAATTGAAATACCGCTCATAACGCTGGTAGAGTTCCTCAAAATGAACGCGTTTAAGCAGGAGATGGTTTGAACAGAACTGTCCCCCGGCCCCGACGATACTTATATTTCCCAAAAAGGGCTGTATCTCCTTTAAGGACTGAAGATAGACATTCATAGAGAAATCGCTCTGGCCGGGAGGCAACTGCTCGGTTGAGGTAAGAGCCGCAAGAACTTCCGGTCTTGACCCTATAACCCTGGCGGTATCGTCTATAATGCCCATAATGAAGTCAAATTGCTCTTTGGTCCGTGTAGATGCCTGCGTATGAGAATTGATCTCGTTACGCTTAAGAGAACTGGCATAGGAAGTCCTCACCACTAAGGACATGATAACAAGGATCATGCTGCTAAGGGCCAGAAAGCCCAGGAATATTTTATAGCCAACCCGGTTTATCTGCATTTTCAAGTCTCCTATTGAATGATACGCTGTTTTCCGGATATTTGCATCTTATTTTTTTAACAGCCGAAATTCGAGTTCAAGACTTTTACAGGACGGACAAGAGCTGAACAGAAGGAGCTGTGAACAATGGATTATGATTGGAGAAAACGTTTTGGGGGTGTATATAGTATATAGTATATAAGTCCGGATGTTGTTACACAAAATCTTCCCGCATGGGGCTGAAAAAGTCAACCAGAACGCCTTTTTCCAGGCAGACACAGCCGTGGCTGACCCCATTCCGCTTTAAGAGCGTATCTCCCTTTGTCACTTCCCGAACCTCATCACCGATGGTAAAGCGGAACCTTCCCCCGGCCACATAGGTGATCTGTGTGTGAGGATGGCTGTGTACAGCGCCCACCGCGCCCTCCTCAAAGCAATTCTCCACACACATCATCTCCTCACAGTACGCAAGAACCTTTTTACTCAGCCCCGGCGCCGGATTTTCGGACGCTATATCTTCATAAAAAACCCATGTTTGGTCTCTGTGATTCTTTGCCATATCCTCAACCAGCCTTACTGCGGGCCTGAACTTGGCCCGCAGATAGTACCCAATACGTTTTTAAGCGAAACTACTGCGTGTTCCTTACACGGCTGATAATGTCCGCATAAGCGGTATAGGCAGGCTGTTGATACAGGGGGGCAAGGGCGTCTTCAAACAGTTTATGCTGTGCGGCGGTCAATTCGGTGATGGTCGAACCCGCTTCCCGCGCCTGCCTTTCGTATCTTTGTTCCGCTTCAAGCCACGCGGCGCGTTCTACCCTTGCGCCTTCCAGAGCGCCTTCCTTGATAATCTGCTTTTCCGCGGCGGAAAGGCTGTTCCATACCCCGGTGTTAATCAGGATCATTTCGGGAGAAGCCATGTGGCCGTCTACGGTGAAATACTTTGCAACCTCAAAATGAGCCGCGGTGATATAAGAAGGCCAGTTGTTTTCGGCGCCGTCAATAATGCCGTTCTGAATGCCGGGGTATACCTCCGCGTAAGCCATGGGTGTGGGAGACGCGCCAAGGAAACGGATCATATCCATCATCAGGGCGCTTTCCTGCACGCGAATCTTAAGACCCGCCATGTCCGCGGGGCTGCCCACCGCCTTTTTAGAGTTGTAGAAATTACGGAAACCCGCGTCCAGCCAACAGAGCCCCAAGAGATTCTGCTGCTGCAGGGACTCAAGCAGTTCCTGCCCGATGGGACCGTCAAGTACTTTGAACATGTGATCCCGGTCACGGAACAGGAAGGGCATCGCAAGGGCGTTCATAACAGGATTGATTGAAGAAAGAGGATTCAACCCTACACGGATAAAGTGAATATCCCCGGTCTGGGTCTGTTCAATAGTCGTTTTTTCGTCCCCCAGCACAGAGTTGTTGTACACTTCGATTTTGATTGCGCCGTTTGTCTTTTCCTCAACATACTTTGCCATTGCCAAATCGCCTAAAACGGTGGGATAGCCGTCCGGCTGATTATCGGCAAGACGGTACACCCTGGTCCCCCCGCCGGCCTGCTGACGGCCGCCGGCGGCAAAGAGCGGAGCCGCCGCCACAGCCAGTACCAGGAACACCGACAGTGCAATAATCGCTTTTTTCATCACAATTCCTCCTCAATAATAAAGCAATAAATTATGACCGGTCCAGGACCGGTTTATAAAGCCGCTTTCATTTAAGGCTGTTCCATCGCAAACTCTGTTTGCGCACCAACCGGGTCTTGGAACAGGCTCATTTTCCAAACATCATATTCGGGATAGTCATAGAAAACGCGGGCACAAAGGTCAGGAGCAGCAGTACCACAACCATCGTCGCATAAAACGGGAGCATCGCCTTCGCCGTTTCCTCAATTTTTATCCCCCCGATGGAACTGCCGACAAACAACACGGTTCCCACCGGCGGGGTCAACAGCCCGATGGAAAGGTTCAGCATCATTACAATACCGAATTGTACCGGGTCCATGCCTATGGCCGGGGAAGTCACCACCGGAACCAGAATAGGCGCGGCGATAAGAATGAGGGGCGCCATATCCATCACACAGCCCAGAACCAGCAGGGCAAAGTTGATGAGCAGCAGCAGCACGATCCGGTTGTGGCTTATGCTCAAAAGTCCCTGGGTTATCAGCGACGGAATACGCAGAATCGTCATCATATAGCCGAACGCCGATGAGGCCGCGATCAGGGTCATAACCATGGCCAGGGTATGCAGCGTGCGTTTCAGGATGGGCCATATATCTTTCACCGTGATTTGCCGGTAAAAGAAAATCGCCACAATAAGACCCCAGATACAGGCCAGCACCGCCGATTCGTTGGCGGTAACGATGCCGGTAAATACGCCGCCGATAATCAATACCGCGGTGAACATACCCAAACCGCTGTCAATGATAATCTTGATCGCTTCTTTGAAAGTGTATTTCCCGCCTTTGGGATAGTTCCGCTTCACCGCTATAATATAGGTGGTTATCCCCAGGGCGATACCCAGGAGAATGCCCGGTACAAGGCCCGCCATAAAGAGCTTGCCGACGGAAAGCCCGCCTATGGCCGCGGCGTAGATGATCATGTTATGGCTCGGCGGAATCAATACCCCCTGACAGGCGCTGGCAATGGTAACGCATACCGAATAGTCGGCGTCATACCCCTGCTTCTTCATCATGGGAATAACAATGGCCCCCAAAGAAGACGTGTCGGCCACCGCCGAACCTGATATGCCGCCGAAGAACATGCTGTCAAGGATATTGACCATAGCCAAACCGCCCCGCATACGCCCGACAAATACATCCGCCAGTTTAACAATCCGGTCGGAAATACCCCCGGCGCTCATAATCTCCCCGGCCAATATAAAGAACGGAATCGCCAGCAGGGAAAAGGAATCCACGCCGCTTACCATTTTTTGCGTAATAGCCCCCAGGGAAATCCCCTTATAGGCGGCGGCGGCAAAGGCCGAAAAAGCGAGAGAAAAGGCTATCGGAAATTTAATAATAACCAGTATCGCAAACAGCCCGATTAATAACGTGATCGCAACGGGGTCAACGGTCATAAGGTCGCGTCCTTTTTAGTAAAATCACCCGCCTGACTCTGCCGCTCGTCGGTCCCGTATTTACAGTGATCGTAGATCTGATAGACCGCGATAAGAGCGATAAGAACGCCGACGGCGGTAGGGAAAAGATACTCCCAGCCCACGGGGATTCCGGTCCCCGGCAGGCGGTTGTACTTGAGCTTGGTAAAGTAAGGCCCCATATTGATACTCATCATAATTCCCATGATGAGTATCAGGATTTTACCGATTATCTCCAGCGGCAGCGTGAGCTTTTTCAGGCCCCGGTCCACAATAATGGTAAGGGCTATATGTATCTTATCCCGCACTCCCAGCGCCATGGCGATAAAACAGAAAAGGATCATAAACTGACGGGCCATTTCTTCGGTCCAGCCCGGGGTATTGCTAAAGAAATACCGCATCACCACCTGGATGGTAACGACCGCCAGCATGGCGGCCAGACTGACGGCCGCGATGACTTCAAACACCGTACATATCGCATTGACTATTTTTTTGTATAATTTCAACAGTATCCCTCCTTACATTAGACAGTACTAAGGAGTCCGTTAATCAGGGTTTTTGCGGCACTTTGTGACGCAAAACCCACAAGCGCAACAGGCTCCTGGAGATACCCGATGGGTCTTCAGGAAATTGGTCCGCCGGGCCTCCGGCTTTCCTGAACGTTATTTTACAGAGGGTATTCGAGCCTGTCAATAGTTTTGTGTAGTTTTACGGAGCCTTGGCTACTATTTCGCTCGTAATTTAATTTTCGTAAAATAATTGACAAATTCGAAATTTAGTTCTTTACTTTATAGAAGCAAGTATATTCTTTTCCCAAAGGAGGTTCAGCGGATCATGCAATTTTACGGTCAGACCATAGTCCATATTGTCACCCCCCCCCTACACGTATTTCATATATAATATAGCTTCCCTCTTACCGTTTACTTCCTCTTTTACGTGCCCAAGGGGCACGACCAGCCCCACGGTTATCGAGGAGGGCTTCCTCGCCGCCCGCGAACTCAGCTACTACCTCGCCGCCGCCGGCCTCATCGCCGAGGCGGTGGACGGGAAGATAGAGCACAGTGACGAGGTGGCGACCATCGGAAGACGGGGATTTCCGTCGACCGAAGATGGGGGTTTCCGCCGGCGGAAGAGGTCTGTTTCCGTCGACGGAAGACGGGGGTTTCCGTCAACCGAAGATGGGGGTTTCCGGGTACGGAAGAGGCTTAGTTCTGTGGGCGGAAGAGGCTTAGTTCCGTAGACGGAAGAGGCTTAGTTCCGGGTACGGAAGAGGCTTGGTTCCGGGTACGGAAGACGGGGGTTTCCGTCAACGAAAGACGGTGATTTCTGTCAACCGAAGATGGTGGTTTCCGCCGGCAGAAGAGATTAATTTCCGCCGTCGGCGGAGAGTAATGCAAATAAAGCCCTGCCGGAAAGGGAGGCCGACGGGCAATGAAAGGAGCAGAGAATATGATACGGAAAAGAACGGTAACACAGACGCTTCCGGCGGCGCTTTCCACGCTGGCGGTTTTGCGGGCGGCGATAGTTGTGCTGGCAATGGCGCTATTCGCCGGATGCGACACGCCGTACAGCAGCCCCAACTGGCCCTACGGCAGCGGCGGGGGTGGGGCGACGCCCCTCTTGATGGATACGACGCCTCCGGGGGTCATTACGCACCTGGCGGCCCTCACCGGGAGCGGTACGGTGGCCTTCACCTGGCTGGACCCCGCGGACGATGATCTTGACTATATCGAAATATGGGCCGGGACCAGCGCCTTGAGCGGTACGGTTGTCGGGTCGATAAGCAGGGGGAAGCAAACCTTCATGGGGACCGGCACGGTGGGCACGGACCTCTTCTATCACTTTATAGCCGTCGATAAGGCCGGGAACCGGAGCGCCGCCGTCAATTATATGGTTAAACTCGTGGTGATTGAGGCGGACGTTACGAACCTTGTGGGCATGATCACCGGCGCCAATTCGGTCAAGCTCTCCTGGACGGATCCGGTCAGCTCCCTTTTTTACCAGGCGGATATTACGGATAACTATAGCGGCTCGGCCGTCGCGCCCAAGGGAACGGAACAATCCGCGTGGAACAGCCTTTCCAACACGACGTATACCTTTACGGTCAAAGCCGTCGACGGCGGCTCGAGCGGGGGTAGACAGGTCTCGATGTCACTCACCCAGGACGCGACGCCTCCGGGGGCCGTGTCGGGCCTGGGCGCTATCGACGGCGGCTTCGGTTCGGTTGAGCTCAACTGGACCAACCCCGGCGACACCGACTTGCAGTATGTGGAGATCACCTGCGATCCCCTGAGCGGGCCGGCGCAGATGGTAAACGTGTCGGCCGGAAGCAGCGGAACCTACACCTGGACCGGGCTGGCCGGCGGGGTGACCTATACCTTTACCGTCACCGCCGTGGATCACAGCGGGAACAAGAGTCCGGGCGTGAGCGTCTCCGGGACGCCCCTGGACACGACGCCTCCCGGGCCGGTGACGAGCCTTGGGCGGCTTTTTGGCGACGAGCGCGTCGTCCTTACCTGGACGGACCCCGGCGACGCCGATCTGGATTATATCCAAATCGACTACGGTATGGCGGCGCAGCAGACAGGCAAGGGAAACGGAACCTACACCTGGAACAACCTGACCAACGGCACGGCGTATACCTTTACCGTCAAAGCGATCGATCTTGCCGGCAACCGGAGCGCCCCGGTAACTATCGGCCCGGTCAGCCCCCGTCCGCGTTCCACTGAAGACGACGATGACTTCGGCCTTGACCCGCTGTTTAAGGATGTCTTCACCCATGTGCGTATACTTAAGGATCTTTGAACCTAATCCAACGTGGAAAAGGCGAATTTTTCCCTGTGTTTTCAAGCTTTTTGGGCGTTCTTCGTTGATTTTCACACCACCTCGCCAACTAAGTAAACGCATATGATGTCTTCACCGTATATGACAAGCCCACCTGGGAGGCCGCCCTCGCCGGGATTACAGGCGGCGGCAATGACGTGAACTATGTCGTCAACGTGACCGCCGCCGTTACCGGGCTTAATCCGGGGAGCTTCGGCGGCGTTTCAGGCGTCAAAGTTTCCCTTCGGGGCGCGGGTTATTCCCTTGCCCTCGGCTCCAACGGCTATCTTATCCGTGTGGGCGCAAACCAGACCTTTATCCTGCGGGACCTGAGCCTGGGGGGAAAAGCGGCAACAACGCCGCTGTGGTATACGTCGGCACCGGCGCGCAATTCATTATGCGGAGCGGGACCATCAGCGGTAATGCCGCTACCGGCGGCTATGCGGGCGGGGTGTTTATCGAAGGCAGCGCGACCTTTACCATGGAAGACGGGGAAATCAGCGGTAATAGCAACCACGGCCAAAACGCCGGCGGCGTGGGTGTCTCGGCCGGGGCCTTCTACATGAACGGCGGGGTTATCCGCAAAAACTACAGCAGCAACCACGGCGGCGGGGTACATATCTACAGCGGGAGCGGGGTCTTTATCAAGACCGGGGGGACCCTCTACGGCAATGATGCGGGCGGTGATTCCAACACCGCCGGAGTCAGTGGCGACGCGGTGTTTAAGACCACGGGCAACAGAAAGCGCAACAACACCGCGGGGCCGGCGGACAATATCAACAGCACGAACAATACGGGGATTTAACCAGATCCGGTAAGGCGCTGTTTTGACGCCCTGCGGGAACAGTCCCGCGGGGCTTTTTTATGGTGCGGTCCCGTGGGAGCAGAGGAAGAAGAATATTTAACCACAAAGATGCTATGATTTGAATTATCGGGAGCAAGTGGTACTCTGGTCTGACGGGGCCAGAGAGCCGATGGCAGGTTGTTCTTCGACGTGAGGAAATCCGGGAATCCCCGGAGGAACCTCGGCGCAAAGTTTAATTCAAACCGGCCGCCGTAAAACAAGATGCGGCTGCCAGCCACGCCGGCAGACCGCGCATAGGAGTACGGTGCACCACGCCCGATACGAGCTCCTGGTCCTTATTTTATCCTAAGGAGCGGAACAATGAAAAGCGGAGAACGACGGTATGTATGTATCTGCGGGTCCTGGGCGGGTGGCTCTACCTGACGACCGTGCTGGACTTGTATGATCGGAAGGTGCTTGGCTGGGCCTTCAGCGCCGACCTGGAGACGGTCCATACGACCCTTCCCGCCCTGCGGATGGCCTTTCAGCGCCGCAGGGCACGGAAGGGCCTGCTGTTCCATTCCGACCGGGGGTCGCAGTATTGCTCAAAAGTTTTCGTGATGCTTTGAGTGCCTACTGTCCCACGGTCCGCCAGAACATGAGCCGGAAGGGGAACTGTTGGGACAATGCGTGCGCGGAATCTTTTTTCAAAACGCTGAAACGGGAACTGGAAACCTTGGACGGCAAACATGCCGCGGCGGAGGTCAGACAATCAGTGTTCCTGTACCTTGAGACCTATTATAACCGTGTTCGCTTGCATTCGGCGCTTGACTATATGGCGCCGACTATGTTTAATTCAAGGTGGGTCCCTTAATCGTGTCTACCGAACGGGATAAAGTCCAGGGCACACATGAGCCTCCGCGGAGCAGAGCTCCACGGTATCTTTAACGTTGCCGTTGCTTGAACGGAGGCTCGTTCGAGAGGCAAAGCTCGGGCTATGGACTCCGCCATTCCACTCAATGGAGATCTATTTCCGACACGGCCCTGCCGTCTTTGGCGTAGATCCGCCGGGAGTTATAGGGGTCCGGAAAGCGTTCCCCCCGGTGAAAGAACGCGTACTGGTAAGTACCGGGGGGCAGGGGCAGGTTAAAGGTATAAACACCGGAGGGGCCTTCCGTCAGTTCGTACATGAAAGGATCCCAACCGTTGAAGCTGCCCGCTACGGTAACCGTTTCCCCCGGCAGCCCCTTAAAGGAGAAGCTGAGGCTGCCCGGAGGACCTTTGAGCGGGCTGGGGCTGGGGCTGGGGGGAGGCAGGGAAATTACCGAATAGGCAAGGCCGGTAGCGCCGTTCCTGCGGGTCCGGGGATTGCTGGTGTCGATGGTCCACAAGCCGTTGACAATCAGCCGGTATTCAAGTTCGGTGACGCCTTCGGGCGCCTGATGCGCGTAAAAGAGAATGCCGGAATCTTTGAAAGGATCGGGGACTTTTTTGCCCGGCGGGATTGGCGCGTCTATCTGATCCTGGGGAATCATAAGCTGCCTGAACCAGTATATTTTGGCGAAGTCTTCGTAGGCAAAAGCCACCCCCACTCTGCGGAGGCTTGAAGGAGCGGTGAAAATGACCGCGTCTTCAAAAATTTCCGGTGCGCCGGGACCGGAGAAACTCAGAAGACGGTCAATAAATTCATAGGATTCAAAATCCGCTGCCAGCGCGGAACCGGTAAAAAACGCCAAAAGCGTCACGGCAATAATCGTTTTCATACATCCTTTACAGTTATCGGCCGATACTTTTAATATCTTAATATGCCCTCATTAAGCGCGCTTAGGGAATTTAAAGCCTCTTTTAACGATATCGGCAATGAAAAGGCCCTTCTGACGGAGAGGAATATCTCCTTTGACGATCTGGAACTCCCCGATACCGAAGCCGAGCCGATGGTGGTGGCCGATAAATCCCTTCCCCCCTCTATTGATCCGGCTGTTGCCGAGATTCTTGGCGGCAGCCCTGAAACCGGCGCATCAGGTACGCCCGAACCCGCCTCCCAGGCGGGGGATATTACCGGTTCAGGCCCATCCGCCCCGGATACCGAAGCGACTCCCGCCCAGGCAGTTGAAAACCCCGATGATGAATTCGCCGTCGGCGGGGATTTTGATTTCAGCGATCTGCTTGGCTCAATACCGGCCGATCTTACCCCTCCCGCCGATGATGCCTTTGCCGATTTGGATACACCCTCCGCCGATACCCCGCAGCTTGAAACGCTGGCCCCGGAGACCGGTGATCTGAGCGGCGAAGAACTGGACCTGGGCGGCGAGGAACTGGACTTGGGCGATGAGAGCCTGGACCTGAGCGGTGATCTTTCTGATTTTGAGATTCCCGACGAATCAGCTGAACCCGCCGAAGGCGCGCCGGATGAAGGCTTGGATCTGGGCGGCGAGGATCTGGACTTGGGCGATGAGAGCCTGGACCTGAGCGGTGATCTGTCTGATTTTGAGATTCCCGGCGAATCAGCTGAACCCGCCGAGGGCGCGCCGGATGAAGGCTTGGATCTGGGCGGCGAGGAACTGGACTTGGGCGGTGAGAGCCTGGACCTGAGCGGTGATCTTTCTGATTTTGAGATTCCCGGCGAATCCGCTGAACCCGCCGAGGGTGCGCCGGATGAAGGCTTGGACCTGGGTGCTGAGGATCTGGACCTTGGCGGTGAAGAAAGTCCGGATTTTGGTACCGGTTCTTTTGAGACCGAGGAGGACAGCGGGGATCCTGTTTCCGGTAGAGAAGACCTCGAACTGGGCGGCGATGTCTTTGATATGGACGGAGCGGAGACGGAGGATGTCCCGGCGGGCGACGCTTTCGACGCTTTCAGCCTCGAAGGAGACGTTCAGCCGGAAGCAGGGCTTGAAGCTGAAGCCGGTACTTCGGACGATGACCTTGGCGACGTGGACTTTTCCCTGCCCGGTATTGACGATCTCCTTACGGATTCAAAGGCGGAAACGAAGTCTTCACCGGCGGGTTCTAAAGCCAGGGGCAAGGCTAAAGCCGGGGCTAAAGGTAAAGAAGCCCCAAAAGCGGTTGAAGAGATCAGTCTCAACGATGAGGAACTGAAGCGCCTGCGAAAAACCCTTTCCACTTATCCCCTTAAACTGCGTATTGCCTGTGAGGAACTGATCGTCGAACAGGCGGTTGCCCCGGACCAGATGTCCGAATTGGTACAACTCCTCGTCAACGGCGCTCCCGCCAAAGAGACCGCCGCCCTGGCAGGGCAGATCCTGGGCAGAACCATTGAAATACCCAAAGCGTTTGAGAAAAACACCGGTGAGGCCCTGGAAGCGGAACAGGCGACTTTCGCCTATATATTTGTACACAACTTCCTTCCGGTACTACGGCTCTTCGCCATGATCGCCGTGGTAGCGGCCTCTCTCGGCTATCTCATCTATCAATTTGTCTACATCCCCTTTAAGGCCGAATCGATTTACAAGATCGGCTATGAACGGATTTTCGCCGGCGAATACGAGCGGGCGAATGAACGTTTCAGCGAAGCCTTCAACATTAAGCGTAAGAAGGACTGGTTCTACCGTTATGCCGAAGCTTTTCGGGACGAGCGGCAGTACTACAGGGCGGAAGAAAAATACGACGAGCTTCTGCGCTATTATCCAAGAGATAACAAGGGCGTACTGGATTATGCCGCTTTAGAAACCTATTATCTTTTCAACTACCAAAAAGCCAACGATCTGCTGCGGCGGGAATTGTTGGACTATGCGCCTGATGATCGGGCCGGACTCCTCGCCCTGGGTGACAATAACCTTGCCTGGGGAGAAGTGGATCCTTCCAAGTATGAGGACGCTCGTTTCGCTTATGCCCGCCTGCTGGATCTATACGGCTGGACCGGCCCGGTGGTGGAACGGATGCTGAAGTATTTTATCCGCACCGATAATCTCAAGGAAGTCCTCCCCCTCCAGGCGTGGTTTACGGACAACAAAAAATGGAAACTCTCAGCGGATACGCTTGCCGAGTTAGGGGGCTATCTGCTTGACAAACGGCTTGAAGCGGTCCGGGGAGTCCCTAATGAGTATATTGAGCAAATCGACGGCATTCGGAATCTGTTGCTGGACTCGGTAAGCGCTGATCCCCTTCTGCCGGAGGCTCACTACCATCTTGCCCGCTATTATAACAGTCTCGGCAGTACCCATGAAGAGCGGGTAACGCTGGAAATGGCGATCCAGGCCTTTGATAACGCGAAGGAAGAATCCGTCCGCCGCCTCACGTACCGGATCGACGCCCACCGGCGTTACGCAGATGTGCTCATCAACAGCAGGGAATTCACCTCAGCCGAAGAACAGTTGATCAAAGGGATCAATCTGTATGAGGACGCCCTTGGGCGGCGGCTCATGACCCGGTCGCCTGAGTACGGCAGGCTCTACGCCGGCCTTGGCGACCTTGAATATTTCACTAAAACCGGGGACATGGAGATGGCCCTCAACTATTATCACCGCTCGGTACAGAATGGCTGGGCGCCGCCCGAGATGCAATACCGCATGGGTGCGGCCTATTACCAGCTTGAGGACTGGAGAAACGCCCTGGAATATTTCTTTACCGCTTCCGCCGATCTGCCCCTTAACCGCCGGCTCCTCTTTGCCCTGGGGAACGCCGCCCTCAAGCGGAACGATAACTTTGCCGCCCAGGGCTACTACAACCGCCTGTTGGATATACTTGAGATGCAGCGCGCCCGCCTGCCGGTACTGCTGCCCAATGACCGGCCCGAGTACCTGGAACTGGCCGAACGGCTCATGATGGCCCGGAACAACGCCGGCGTGGCGTATGAGGCCCTGGCCGAACAGACCGGTGACCGCCGTTATCGTACCCGCGCCCAGACTCTCTATGCCGAGGCGAACCGCGCCTGGGACGCACGCACCCGTGACCCCCGCACCATGATCCGTTCCGGGAGCATACCGCTTCCATACCTCAATGCCCGGAATACACTCTATCCCCAGATAGACTATGAGCCGCAGATATTCATCCGCATAGACAGGGATGTACTGGAACCCTCAAAATGGGAGGAACTGGCGCCGATTGCGGGATTTTAAGGAATCGTATGACAGATAGACAATCGTCCACCTTCTATAGTCTCAAGCGCCTGCTGTTCATCACCCTGGGCGCGGTCCTAATGGCCTTCAACATCAATACCTTTGTCCATGCCGGAGGCCTGGTACCCGGCGGTTTTACCGGCCTAACCTTGCTGATCCAGGAAATCTGCCTCCGTTATGGCGGTTTTCATATCCCTTTCAGCGTGGTACTCTACGCGCTCAACATCGCACCGGCGATCATCTGCTTTAAGTTTATTGGCAAAAAATTCGCTCTCTATTCCTGTTTAATGATTGTGATCAGCGGCATTCTCACGGATTGGATGCCGGCCATGTTCATCAACTATATCCAGTTACACGATACTCTGTTGTCGGCGGTTTTCGGAGGCCTTTTGAACGCGGTTTCCGTTGCCCTGTGTCTCCATGTCGGCGCTACCAGCGGCGGGACCGATTTTATCGCCATTTTCATCTCTGAAAAATATCGGAAAGACGCCTGGAACTATATTTTTGCCGGGAACTGCATCATACTCGGCATAGCGGGCTGGCTCTTTACCTTAGATAAGGCCCTCTATTCGATCATTTTCCAGTTCACCACCACAATGGCCCTGGGTTATCTGTACCAGGCCTATCAGCAGAAGACCCTGTTCATCATCACCGACAATTCTAAAGAGGTATTCGGCCTGATAAACAGGATGACTCATCACGGCGCGACTTTGTTTACCGGAACAGGCCTATACAACATGGAGAAACGGACCCTGCTCTACTCAGTGGTCTATTCCAACGAAGTCACAAAACTGATAAACGCCATAAGGAAGATCGACTCAGGCGCCTTCATCAACGTCATTAAAACCGAGCACCTGAACGGACAATTTTTCAAAGCGCCAAAGGATTAATTTCCCGCCGCCGATTTAAAGGCGGTCCACACCAGATTATGGGCCTCCTCCGCCTCGGGGCTGACATTCTGGATCATTTCCATGTTGCTATTAAAGCCTTCGGGGAGGGTGAGGAAGTCCCGATATTCGCTCCCGATGAGGGGATCCGAAGCGGAATAGGTACTGTAGTAGCCCAGGTATTCAAAACAGCGGGCGCCCCGCTCTGCGTCAAGAATATAGTCAAGAAAGGCGTAGGCGGCGGCGTTGTTCGGGGCCTTGGCGGGAATAAACGCCGCCATAATACCGAAGCCGATTCCCTCGGAGGGGAACACCACCTTAAGCCCCGGGTTTTCCATCATCGCCATAGTAACCTGGGAGGTGTACATTACGGCGGCGGTAATTTCTTTGGAAAGCAGTTCGTCTTCAAGGTGATCGTCCCTGATAAGACGGATATTGGGCGCCAAATCCCGCAGCTTATCCCCAGCCACACGGATTATCTCCAGATCGTTGGTATTGTAGCTCTGGCCGATCACCTTGAGGGCCATACCGTTAATTACCCTGAAATTTTCAATAATACCCAGGCTGTTCGCGAGTGAAGGGTCCCAGAGGTCCGCGTAACCGGTAATGTCAATTCCGACTTGTTCCGGATCATAGACGATGGTCTGTACTCCCGCGCCATAGGGCACGGTATATTCATCGGCGGGATCGTAAAACTGCCGCTGGTAAATGGGGTTGATGTTACGATAGTTGGAGAGTTTCGATTTATCCAGCTTTTGAACCAGCCCCTCCGCAACGGCGGTTTCAATAATATAATCGTCGGCAATCACCAGATCGTAGCCGCTGCCCCCGGCGGCCTGGAGCCTGGCGAGCATAGTTTCATCGGTATCAAAATTGACATAGTTGATCCTGACGCCTGTTTCCTTTTCAAAGTTATCAAGAATATCCTGGGGAAACATCTCACTCCAGGTATAGATGGTCAGCTGTGATACCTGTTCTTTATTGCCGCAGCCTGAGATGAGCAGAGCGATGGTCAGCATTACCGTGGCACGCATAAATTTTTTCATATTGTCTCCTTTTTTGATGAATCAACCACTGTCTTTTATCATAGTAATTTATACGGTTTTGTCAAGAATAGATACAATGCGGTTAAGTTTGCAGATAGTGTATTTCCGGCTTTTACCGCCTGAGAGGGCGAGGTACTCGTCCAGGATCCGTGATTTTTCACTTTTTCTGGCCGTACGGTAACGGGGAGCGAACTCGACCGCAATCTTTTTTTCTCTGTCATGGTAAACCCCACTTGTTCCTCCAGACGTAGTCTGGATAGAGTGTGTTCCCACGGTTAGATTTTTACATGGTGCAAACGTTCTGCTATGGTTAGGTTTAACGTGGCGCAATTCGGTGTATTGTTAACGAGGGCCTTTTGATGTAAAATACCGTAAGAGGTTTTACATGGAATGGCGGGCTAGTCATATTTTAGTAAAAGACCGGAGTTTGGCGGAGGATGTGCTTAAACGGGTCAAACAGGGCACTCAGTTTGAGTCCTTGGCGCGGGAATTCTCAACCTGTCCCTCAAAATCCTCAGGGGGAGACCTTGGCTGGTTCGGATCGGGGAAGATGGTGGCGGCCTTTGAATCCGCGGTAAAACGACTGTCCCCCGGTTCCGTTGGTGATGTGGTGCAGACCCAATTCGGATATCATATTATCAAGTGTACCGGTCGTCGTGACTGACGGTCTTATCCAAAGGTTGTTGCGATTTGTGTATATCGAATCAACAACCTCGCCCTGAAGGACGAGGTATGTTGTTCTCCCGAGGTAATGCATTCGGGGTTTAATACCTTTTTTAACCGCCCTGAAGGGCGGGGTATTAAACCCCTCAGCATGAATAAAAAAGTCACGGCGCCGGGTTTACCGTGCGCCTGTATTATGAGCAGACACTATCTAACAGGATTTATATGGAAGGGGAAAGCAGAGATTTCAGATACATCATCCACTTGGATTCAGAATTAAATCAAATCCAGGATTTGGATCTTCTTTTAGAACGAATTCTCCTTGAGGCTAGGAAGGTGGTCCATGCTGACGCAGGTTCAATTTATGTCAAAATAGTAAATGAAGAGAAAGGGAAAACAGAAGGTTATCTTTCAATTAAATATGCCCAAAATGATACCAGCCAGAAAACACTTCCTCCGGGACAGAAATTAATCTATTCAGTCTTTTCACTGCCGATTGATGAAAAGTCCATTGCGGGTTATTGTGCCCTCACCCAAAAACTGATCAATATTCCGGATATGTACAATATCCCGGTGGATGCTCCCTATTCCTTTAACTCAGCCTTTGACAAACTGTCAGGATATAAAACCACTTCTACCCTGACCATCCCCCTGGTTACCGCCGATGACCGGCTTCTGGGCGTTATCCAGGTCATAAATTCCAGGGACGAGAAGGAAAATATCATTCCATTTTCCGCGGAAGACGAATTCCTGATTACCCACTTTGCGGCTAACGCTACTATAGCCCTACAGCGCGCCTATATGACCAGAGCGATGATTCTCAGAATGATCAAGATGGCTGAACTCAGGGACCCCAAGGAAACGGGAACTCATGTAAACCGGGTCGCAAGTTACGCGGTAGAGATCTATGATCGCTGGGCTTATCATCATGGTGTGTCCGATACGGAGAGAGGGCAATTTCGGGATACGCTTAAGATTGCATCAATGTTACACGACGTGGGAAAGGTGGCGATCTCCGACATTATTCTAAAAAAGCCGGCTCGTTTTACCCCCGAGGAATATTCCATTATGCAACATCATACCCTCTACGGCGGCGGCCTGTTTGATGATCCGCAATCACCGGTTGATCTTATCGCCAGGGATATCGCCCTGACCCATCACGAGAACTGGGACGGTACCGGCTATCCCGGCTGGATCGATCCGGTTACCAGGACGCCCATCAAGGTCAATACAGAAGGAAAGCCCCTGGGCAGGAAGGGGGAAGAAATACCGTTGGGAGGCCGGATTGTCGCCCTTGCAGATGTGTTTGACGCTCTCTGCTCAAAGAGGGTGTACAAGGACCCCTGGGGTGAAGAACAGGTATTGGTGGAAATGCGGAAGCTTGCGGGGACAAAATTCGATCCCGAATTGGTGGATATTTTCTTCGAGATTCTGCCCAGTATCAAACAGATGCAGAACTTGTATCCGGAAAAATGAGCCTTGTAAAGCCTGGTTCCTATTTGACGTCACCGGACTTTACCGTTCCCGGGAAACATCTTTCATTCGAAAGTCTGGTTTACTAACTACTCCGCAGTTTGCTGCGCCGAGGCTCATCTTTTTAGCAGCTTCGTGAGAATCCGGTCAAGGCTGTCGGCGAAGGCTTTGAGTTCCTTTTTCCCGTAGTTTGCGGACCGTTCGGTCCCAAGGCCGTTTTCCGCGAGACCAACCATAAAGTTTCGCAGTGAGAGCACTTCTCCGATGTTTTCCTGGTTAAAAACCCGGCCCCGGTCGTCAATAACCGCGATGCCTTTCCCGACCAGCCGCTTTGCCAGCGGTATATCCCGGCATATCGCCAGGTCACCGGGTTCCGCCAGCTCTACGATCCGGTTATCCGCTGAATCTACCCCCGGCGGACAAATCTCCATTATTACGTGCTCCCCGGTTATTTCCGGGATAGGGCGGTTCGCGGCGAATACCGCCGGCACTCTCAGCCTGGCCGAAGTACGAAGCGCCAGTTCCCTGGCGTCCCTGGGGCAAGAGTCCGCATCTACGAGGATTTTCATAATACGGGAAGGGACGCCGCATAGAGGGTATAATTTCCCCTGAAGCTCGGCCGTTTTGTGTCCCCGGCGGGAATAAAGAACGATTCCCCTTGTTTAAAGATCATTTCACCATCTTTCCCGGTAACCATAAGCTCCCCCCCGGTGACAACACAGATCGCGGGACCTGTTCCGCAAAAGACCGTTTCCTTTCCCGTCCCGCGCATTACCGAAAGGGAGAATTCTTCGCAGGCGGAGGGATACCTGAAACAGCCAGGAGAAGCGTTCCGCATATCACATACGTTTTCCGGGCTGGGCCTGAGTATCTCAGGTTCCAGAGGACTGAAATCAAGGACCTTCATCAATTCGGGAAGATCCACATGTTTTGAAGTAAGCCCGCCCCGGAGCACATTGTCGGAATTGGCCATCAGCTCTATTCCAAAGCCGTGTATGTAAGCGTGCAGTATTCCGGCGCGGAGAAAAACCGCCTCCCCCGGTTCAAGGCTGAACAGGTTGAGATAGAGGGGAGCGATAAGCGCCGGATCCCCTGGATAGAGTTTCGCGAAAAGGCGCATATATTCCTGCCGCTCGACGGACGCTTTTCGGGCAGCCGCCGCGGTGGAAGCTGGCGTACCCCCCCCGGCCTTGTCCGTTTTCTCTGCGGCTTCAAGTCTCCGCGAAAGAATAAACTGAGCAAGCTCCTTCCTCACGGCGGCGGAAAGGCCAAAAAGTGCCGCGAGAAAATTCCGCAGCGCGGAGGAGACGCTGTCCGTATTTAAAGTGGCCAGCAGGGGGACAAAGCCTTCCCTCAATGAAACCGGCGCGGAAGAAAGGAAATCCTCCAGCAGGCGCCGGATTTCGGCGGGAGAGCGAAAACCGCACATGCCGGTGAAGGGCGTGAGAGCGCAGATAATTTCGGGCTTATGGTTCGCATCCTTGTAGTTTCGGTTAGGGGCGTCCATGGCCAGGCCTGCTCGATTCTCACGCTCAAAACCTTCCCGGGCCTGTACCGGATTCGGGTGGGCCTGGATGGAAAGGGGTTTATCCGCAGCAAGCAGCTTAAAGAGAAAAGGGAGCGCGCCGTATTGTTCCGCCCCCTCTTTCCCCAGGTAATAAGCCGGGTTTTCCGTAATAAATTCCCCAAGGCTCTTCTCTCTTCCGCTCAGGATAACCTGTGAAGGCGCGCCGGGATGGCTTCCCATCCACAGTTCCGCCCAGGGGCGGCCCTCCTTATTCGACACTCCCAGGAAACGGGGAATCCATTCAGGAGAACCCCATTCATAGTATTTGACCTGATTACGCAGTCTGAACAATTCAGTCATCGGCAAGGCCTTTATCACCCAAAGCCTGATCAAGCCGGGTAATAAGATTCAGGGTACGCTGCGCCAGTTCCCGATCCTCACCTTCCCGCTGGGCCCGGGTCCTTTCCCGATCCTCCCCGGTCTGTATCCGGGTTTTATTGATTTCGTCGCATAACAGAAAACCGGTGAGAATCGCGATCTTAAGCGGATCTTTCATCCTGGAGATACTTTGAGTATTCTCCACCGCAGTCCGGTATTGATTTAAGATTTCTTCCAGATAGGTAATATCTTCGTCAACGGTAATAGAAAAGGAAGTTCCCAACATTTCCAGACGGAAATCGTTCTCGGCCATGGGATCCCTTAATAAATATCCAATTCCCCGTTCGCCGGCGGCTTATTGTCTTCATCCAATGAAAGTTCTTCCAAAGGGTCTACAGCATCATCCTCAGCGGAGTCCGCTTCGGGTATTTCAAAGAAGATCTCGCCGTTTGCGGGAGAAGGACGCGAATCCGCCGCCGCGGGGGTCGTTTTCGGCGGGACCTTGACATCCGGCTGTACGACAGGGGCCGGTCGGGGTTTGAGACCCTGCTTTCCGTCCAGGCTTTTCTCTATGGCATCCTCAAACCGGTTGAGCAGTTCCAGAGCAGAAAGGATCCCGCCTTCAATACGGCTCTGCTCTTCTTTAAAGTGCAGAACCAGGCTCTCAAGCTCGTCATTCCGTTTTCGACTGGATTCCAGTTTTGCCCGCAAGTCGGCGTTTTTTTCGGTCAAGTGTTCAACGTACTCAATCGCCTTGGCGACCTTGGTTTCCAGCAGGTTGACTTGCTCGAGGCTGATCATGCTAAGCTCCGAGCGCTATTTTGGCCTTGGCGACTATAACTTTGAAGGCCGGCATGTCCAGCACCGCCAGGCTTGCCAGGGCTTTACGGTCGATGATAATCCCCGCCTTTCCCAGCCCGGCCACAAACCGTGAATAGGAAAGTCCCTCTTCCCGGCAGGCGGCGTTAATCCTGATGATCCACAGCCGGCGAAAATCAGCTTTCCGGTCCCGGCGGTCCCGGTAGGCGTAGGACAAAGCTTTGGTGACCGCGTCCTTGGCGGTCTTATAGTTCGAGTGCCTACGCCCCCAAAAGCCCTTAGCCTGTTTCAGTATTTTTTTACGATGGTTCTTTCGTTTGGAACCATCTACCGCTCTTGACATAGTTTTCCTCTCTTAGCCCTTCTCAGCCGTAGGGCAGCATCTGTTTCTTGATTACCGGCGTGTTATCGCTGGACAGAATCCCCACATGACGCAGATTACGTTTTCGCTTGGTTGACTTCTTGGTCAGAATATGGCGCAGATTCTGCTTCTTGTATTTGACCTTACCGCTACCGGTAAAGGTAAAGCGCTTGGCGGCGCTCTTTTTGGTTTTCATCTTAGGCATGTTCAACCTCTTCTTTAAACTATTTCTTGGACTTGGGGCTTAAGACCATAGACATAAACCGGCCTTCCATAGCCGGCGGCTTATCCATCACGTATTCCCCTTCAATTCGTACAAGAACATCCTTGAGGACGTCCAGTCCGAGCTCGGTATGGGCAAGCTCCCGGCCCCGGAAACGGACCGTCACTTTTACTTTGTTACCATCGGCAAGAAACTCCTTCACATGCTTGGACTTGAAATCCAGATCATGTTCATCGATCTTGGGCTGCATCCGGATCTCTTTCAATTTCAGGAGCTTCTGCTTCTTCTTAGAATCCCGAACCTTTTTTTCATTTTCGAATTTGAACTTACCGTAATCCAGGATCTTCACCACAGGGGGAACCGCCTGGGGAGCCACCTCCACCAGATCCAAACCCAGTTCCCTGGCAATTTCGAGCGCTTCCAGGGTTGGTATAACCCCCTGTCGTTCTCCCTCATCCCTGATGAGACGAACCTCCCGCACCCGAATCTGTTCATTAATCCGTAAATCCTTATCCGACAACTGACCTCCTCATCGGCCCTTGGGAAAAATCCCCCGACATCAATAGGCAGCTTAACAGGGCAAGACCACCCATATGAACGGAATTATACCAAAGAAATAGGGTGCTTGTCTAGGAGTTTACCGGGTTTTGTGCATAAAATGATAAAAATCACCTGACCACTTACTTTACAAGTGGTCAGCCCGCGTTTGCTGCCTGAGACTACTCAAAAAAAGCCGGATTTTGGAACAGGCTCACTTCTTAAACTTCAGCGTCTCCAATGTAGAACCGCCTCGAATAACGCCGAACCAGAGCTCTTTGTCTGTCTTTTCACGCAGCAACTTGAAATAGGAGGCGAAGTCTCTCAGATCCTCTCCATTGACTGCTGTTATCCGGTCACCCTGCCTGAGGCCGATAATATCCGCCGGACTGTTGGCGATGACCTGGGCGACATAGATCCCCTTGGCGTCCCTGTCCAGACTGAGGTTTTGCCGCAGTTCATCACTGAGAGGAACCACATATACGCCGGGCCAAAGCTTCTTGTTATCCGAGGCTACCTGATCGGTACGGGCCTCAATACGGACCTTGAGTTCCCGCTGGACACCGTCCCTTATCAGGGTGAAAACGGCCTGATCGCCAGGCTTGAGATCCCCCACTATCATGGTAAGCTGGTTCACTCCCCTAGCCTCTCTACCATCCACATGGGTAATAAAATCACCGGGGCGAATGCCGCCCTTCTCGGCGGGGGAACCGAGGAAGACCTGGGAAGCCAAAGCGCCCCGCTTGCCTTCAATGCCCAGAGCCTCCATAGTTTCCCTGCCGGGTTCATTCAGGGATACGCCAAGCCAGCCGTAGCTGATAGATCCAGAAGTAATAAACTCGTCTATTGAACGCTTGGCGTTGTTGATAGGGATGGCGAAGCCCAAGCCGACGCTGCCGCCCCCCGTAGTATTACTCGCAATCCAGGTGTTGATACCGATCACTTCCCCACGGATGTTGATCAGCGGGCCGCCGGAATTTCCCTGGTTAATGGGAGCGTCGGTCTGGATAAAATCGTTGATATTACCGCCCGGCCCGCCGGTACGCCCCACAGCGCTCACGATTCCCATGGTCACCGAAAAAGAGAACTGCTCACCCAGGGGGTTACCCATCGCGATGGCCCAGTCTCCTACCCTCACCGAGTCCGAGTCGCCAAGCACCGCCAAGGGATAAGAATCGTCAGTCTTAAACGAGATCATGGCCAGGTCTTTGCGCAGATCTGTTCCCACCAGTTCCGCCGGGTATTCCTTGCCGTCTTTGGTGGCTACCCTGATCTCGTTAGCACCGTCCACCACGTGGTTATTGGTGAGGGCGTAATAGGTCCCGCCGGTGTTACGAACGATAATCCCCGATCCCAGGCCCTGGGAACGATATTCCCGTTCCTGCCCGCCGCCCTCATCCGAACCCCGTTCCCGGGGGCCGAAGAAGAATTCCCAGGGAATTCCGTTAAAGTTAGGAACCTGCTGCCTCCTGACCGAAACAGTTTTCAGCTCAACCACTGCGGGCAGCACTTTGTCCGAAACGGAACGAAAAGCGGTCTGCAAACCCTCGGCCATCACCAGGGCGTTTTCCGGGATAATCACCTGATTCTCCTGGGCTTGGGCGGTGTTTCGCGCTTTGGGGGTCGAACAGGAAAAAGACAAAAAAGCCAGAGAAAAACCGAAAATGGTTCCGATAAAAACCAGATTGAAGAAGAGTACTTTTTTTGAAGAGAGTTTTTTTACGATGTTCATAGACAACTCCTTGATTGAGGCATTTTCATACCCATAAATTTTGAAAAGCCTTTTTAATTGTTCATTCGCCCTAAGGCGATTATATACTTTACCATAAAGCGGCGGAAACTTTTACCGTGGATATCCATCCATGATTATCGTTAAAAATTTTCTCTCATTATTGGATAAAATTCAACTCCTTAACCATTATCACATAAATTAAATGCATATATCCTTTGAAAAGTTACATCACTTCTTCCAGAGGATCGGTAAGAATCTCAACTTTGTCATGAAAAATCGCCACTGTATGTTCCCAATGGGCAGAGACCTTGTCATCTGCGGTGACCACGGTCCAGTCATCTTCCAGAATCCGTATGTCGCCGGTCCCCAGGTTGATCATAGGCTCAATGGCTATGACCATGCCGTTGCTCATCCGGGGATTGGGGCCATGGGGATAATTGGGTACCTGGGGATCTTCGTGCAAGGCCAGCCCTACTCCATGGCCGCAAAACTCGTGTACCACTCCGTAACCCCTGGCCTCAGCGTGGCCCTGCACCGCTCTGGCGATCTGGAGGAGCCGGTCTCCGGCTTTTACCGCTGCGATGCCCCGGTACAGGCACTCTCTGGTGGTCACGTTAAGATCATGCACCGCCTTGCTTACTTTCCCCACTTCTATGCTCAGGGCCTGATCGCTTACAAAGCCATCCAGTTCTATGCCGCCGTCCAGGGAAACCAGGTCCCCTTCACGGATTTTTCGTTTGGAGGGGATGCCATGGATTACCTCGTTGTTGATGGAAATGCAGAGAGCCGCGGGATAGGGATTCCTTGCGGGGCCGTAACCCAGAAACGCCGGTTTCCCGCCGGCCTGTTTTATCCAGACCCTCACCCAGCGGTCAATCTCGATGGTCTGGACGTCGGGCTTTATCAGGGGAATAAGTTCCCGATACATGGCTGAAAGCAGCTTACAGGATTTTCTGATTCCATTGATCTGTTTTTCATTTTTCAAGCGGATCATCGCGTCTAACCTACACCTTTAGTCCGTGACGGAGTCGTTTTGTATAGGGAAGAGCGGGGTCTCGTTTCAACGCCCCCTGAATAATATACCTCGCAGCATCTTTATCCCCCAAATCAAGAAGGGTCTCCGCCATAGAACGCATCCAACGGGCTTCGTCGTGGGCCTGAAAGCCCAGGCTAAGCATTGTTTCCATGCACCCGATCCAGGTTTCCGCATCTACCTGGGGTTTGAGCCGGAGCCGGATCAGGGCCTTGAGGTAGTTTTCAACCTCTTCCATAAAATGCCGGAAATAGGGCAAGCGCCGTTCTTCCCGTACCAGTATTACCAGCAGCCTGAACGCCTCGTAGCCGTACTGCCGTTTGTCCAATTCTTCGGCGAGGAGGAAGAGACAGTCCATCCAGTCTTCCCGGTCAAGATATTGTTCCATTCGGAAATTAACGCCGCCGTTTTTCCGCCAGATATTAATAGCCTCGTCCTCCTCAAGGTGAAGTAGCTCAAAAAATATGAGCTTTGCCTGGCTTGTGAGATCGTTACTCCGCTCACGGAGCCATGTCCTATAATCAAAGCCGGTATTCCGCACGAAACGGGTATAGGCCCGGTCATATTCGTAACGGCGATCAGGGCTGGAAAGTACCTCATAGGCGGTGAGGAGTTTCCGCATCGCCTCTTCAGCGCCCTTGCCCGCTATGTCCGGATGAAGCCGCTTCGCTTTTTCGCGGAACGCTTTTTTTATTTCATCGGTTGAAGCCTCGCTCCGGACATCAAGCAGATCGTAATAGTTGTTCATGAGAGCAGCATCTTTTTGCCGGCCAACACCGTCAACGCAGGAAGGAAGCCCTCGGCCCTGCCAAGAGCTGCCTTGACTCTGCTCCGCAGAGCCGAGTTAAAGTCCTCTTCTGTTTTTATTGAGGCAAGGTTGATACCCGCATGGTACATGGTATCCCAGGCGCCGGCCACGCGCCCCGCCGCCGTGACGCCGCTTGCGGTGTTGGTGTTTCCGTAGTTGAGGGCTTTGACGGCCAGTTCCATGGCCAGAACACAGGATTCGGCCGCATTCATCAATTCGGCCGCATTCATCAAATTGAACATAAAACACGGTTTCATGGTACTTCTATAAAAAGTGGTTTTCAAGGACTTGTTTTTTATAATCAAAATTTTCAATTTGAAGGTAGTATTCGGCGCAGTCAATCAAGGCCTTTGCCGGAGCAAGGCCGATAAGCTCGCTTCCCGCGATGGTAACACCCCAGCGTCTGGCTTCGGCACGGACCGCCTCAAAAACCCGGTAAATGGGGGTACCATTAAAGTTTACAAAATTGATCGAGACCTGGGCAAGGTTCCGCCCCTCAAGCATTACCCCAATGGCCTTACAGTACCGATAACCGCCGCTGGAACCCCGGACGGTTTTGGCAATAGCGTTGGCGATTTTAATGTCCGAAGTGTCCAGGTTGATGTTATAGGCGATAAGGGGAAGCCTCGCCCCAATTGCCATGATACCGGCGCTTGGGTGAATCTTCCGCTCACCATAATCAGGCGCCCATTCTTCCCGCAGGAGTTTTTCAGGCATACCCTCGAATTCGCCTTTACGTACCGCCTCAAGGTTTACCCGCTCCGGCCTGGTGGCGGAATATTCGTAGAGGAAGCTCGGTATATGAAGCTCCTTCCAGATACGTCCAGCCACCTGTTTTGACAGTTCGACACATTCATCAACGGTGACTTCTTTGATCGGCACAAAGGGAAACACATCGCAGGCGCCCATCCGGGGATGTTCACCTTTGTGTTCCCGCATATCAATTTTTTCACTTGCCAGCTTGCAGAGCCGGAATGCCGCCTCCGCGATACCCTCGGGAGAGCCGGCCAGGGTGAATACACTGCGATTGTGGCTGCGGTCCGCCGAATGATCAAGCAGGGCGGCGCCGGGAACACTTTGGGCTTCCCGTACCATGTCGCCGATAACTTCCTCCCGACGGCCTTCGCTGAAATTCGGAATAAATTCTACTGTTTTGGCCATCCTGCCCCCCAAGTACACCGGTCTCTTTCTTGCAAGATGCTTCATTATACTTCAAATATAGACGTTTATAAAAGCGGGATTATCAAGAATCTTGAGCCTGTTCCAAAACTAATTGACTATGCGCTAAAGCGCATGGTGCGAACCTTCGGTTCGATGGAACAAGCTCTTGCGGTTTTTACAGGAAGCTGTTCCAAAAACTGAAGTTTTGGAACAGCCTCTCTTGTTTAATAGTATCAATCGGAAGAGGTGGTACTCTGGTCTGACGGGCCGGAGATGTCAGCCCCTTGCGGGGCTCATATAAAAAGACGGACAAAGCGGACGCGCTGCAATGAGCGCGGATAGTGGAGCAGTTTCGGGAGGAGCAGCTGCCGGTGGCGCCGCTGCCGAGTGAGCGGGAGATGCGGCGGCGGAAACTCATTCTAAGCCACAAACGGGCGGTGAAGCTGCGGGTGCAGCTGATTAACCTGGTACATGGGCTGTCCCAGACTGGAACAGCGGGCTGTCCTAGACTGGAACAGTGGGCTGTCCTAGACTGGAACTGCCGGCTGTCCTAGACTGGAACTGCAGGCTGTTCTAGACTGAAACTGCCGGCTGTTCGAGGCATACGCGGCCTATGTGGGAGACGGGAACCGGTTTGAGCATGCGGGGCAGGTGAGCAATTACCTGGGGCTGGCGCCCCGAGTCGATATATCAGGCACGCTGGTGATGTCCCGCAACAGTCGAGCGTTGCTGGCAGCGGCAGCCGCTCCCCCGGGCCGGATACCCCCTGTCGCCCGCTGAGTAAAGGCGATCAGCAGGTGAATTGGAACAGCCTTATTTTATAATGCGGCTGTCCTGGTTGGCCGGTGTCAGGGGCCTTGCATATCGGGAAAAAAACATCTATGGTGATAAGGTAATTTCATGAAAGTATATGCGTTTCCCCGAGGGGGCCTTTCATTTGATGACCCGACGGTTCCGCCTAAAAATTCCAGTGTGGTAGCTTTCCTCCCTACTCTCGCGGTTATTCCTATGAGTCCCAGTGTCGGCGGCCGGGTGTATCCCCTGGTCAATGTAGGCGACAGGGTGAGAGAAGGAATGCTCATCGGCAGGGCTTCGGGGATGGGGGCGGCTAATGTGCATGCGACCGTACCCGGCAGGGTAACTCAAAGGGTATCATGGAAGAATACTGAGGGTATCCGGGACGCCCTGGTTATCCGTATGGAAGGGGCCTTTGGGCAGCTCGGTAAAAGGGAAGAAATTTTCTCCTGGAAAGGGATGAACTGCTATGATCTGCAGCGTCTTATTGCTGAATACGGCGTGGTGGAGATGGAAGGCTCAGGCGCGCCGGTCGCGGAAATCTTCTCCGCATTTAGAACCGCTGGAAAACAGGGGAGTCTGGTATTGCGCTGCGTATTTGATGATCCCTGGCTGGCTGCGGATTATGTACTCTGCAAAGAGCGGCTTAGCGCGGTAGTGGAGGGGACTATTATCACGGCTCACACCCTCAGCAAAGTGGACCGGATCGTATTCGCTGTTTCCAGCCCTGAGCGGGATTTGGGTGAGGCGATGCTCGCCGAGGCGGCCCGCTGGGATATTCCCGCCTCCCTCTTATTGGTAGGGTCTCACTATCCCCAGCGGAACCGGCGGGAACTGGAATTGGTATTACGGCATTATGAAAAAAAAGAGGGGCTTGATCTGGGCTCCCTCATTATTCTGGGGCCGGCGACTATGGCGGCGGTATACGACGCGGTGAAATTCAAGCATCCTCCCCTTGATCGCTATGTGGCGGTGGGTGGTTCGGCGGTAAAAAACCCCCGGGTGATGAAGGTTCGTATCGGGAAACGGCTGAGAGAGTTGTTCGCCGAATGCGGGGGCTTTATTACCGCGCCGAAACGCGTTGCCATAGGTACGCCCCTCTTGGGAAGGGCGGTGGTGGAGATGGATGAGCCGGTAACTAAAACCAGTTACGCAGTGTTCGCCCTGCTAAAGGCCCAGGCCGGGGATGACTTTGAACGGAACTGTATCGGCTGTGGGGAATGCCGGGGCGTGTGCCCGGTGGGCCTTGATCCCGAAGAGTTGTACAAAGAGATCGTCGCTTTCAATACGGGAAAAGCCCCGGAAGGAGCGCTGGAATGTCATGGCTGTGGTTGTTGCGAGGCGGTGTGTCCTTCCCGCCTGCCCTTATCCGGGGTGATCCGGGGAAACCGGCGGGGAGAGCGTTATGCTTGACCGGAACCTGCCGCCAGGACAGAAGCCGCAGATTAATCTTTCCCGGTCCACTACGGGTCGGATGTGGCTGGTTTTTTGCTGCGCCGGGCTGGGGGTACTACAATCGGCTCTCAGCGACGGCGGGGCTTCTCTTATGGTGGCCCTCACCGCCCTCTGTTCCGCGATTCCGGCGGAATTCATCTTTACCTGGCGGAAAAATGGTTTTGCGAAAATAAAAGACGGGAGCGCCGCCGCCTCGGCCATGGTCTTGGCACTGCTTTTGCCGAACCGGATACATCCTCTGTACGCGGCATTGGGCGCGCTTTTCGCTATGGTGGTAGTGAAGTACAGTTTTGGCGGTCTGGGATCGAACTGGCTGAATCCAAGCTTGGGCGGCTGGCTTTTTGTTCGCTTTTCCTGGCCCGGCGTGTTCAATAAAGCCCTTGAGGGTGCCTCTTCAGGAATTGTCACCCCGTCGGGGGAAGCCGTCGTCAGTGCCCTTGACGGCAAAGTAACGGCATTTTTTAACAGCACGGTTTTTCGCGTTACAGGAGCGGAATTGCCTTCGGGCTATATTGATCTGATGTTTCCCGAAACGCCGGGCATCATCGCCGACCGGGGGCTATTGGCCCTGTTTTTAGGCGTTATTCTTATCACCGCCTTCCGGGTGGGCCGTTCCTGGGCGCCTGCGGTGTTTCTGGCGGTATTTGCGATACTCGTAAGGTTCGCAGGCGCTGTTGATGCGCTTCCCTGGGAAGGGGATGTACTCTACGCCTTGTGTTCCGGCGGCGTAATTGTTACGGCTTTTATTCTGGCTGTGGAACCGGTAAGCGGTGCCAAGTCCGGCGCCGGTGTTCTATTTACCATGGTGTTGGCCGCTATTCTTTCCTGGATATTTCGTTATAAGGCATTTGAACTGTACGGCGGCTTTTTAGCTATTGCTCTGGTGAACGCCTTTACCCCGGTGATACGGCTGTTGGAGGGACAGCTGCTCTACTCACGGAAGAAGCGTATGAAGGAAGCTATTGCGAGGGATCTGGCATGAGTGTATCTGAACTCAAAGGCCGGGCGATTTTCCTGGCCTGGATCGCAGGTATTCTCCTTGCCGGCTTATTGCTCTGGTCTCTTACCCAGTCTTTGCAGGCCCGCAATCTTCTGCGGGCAGTGAACAAAGTACTTATATCCCTTGAAGATTCCCGGCGGCTTTCCGCTCCCCTGGGCCGGCGCGCTGTCACCACAAACCCAATGGGCATCTGGTATTCCATGCTCGGTTCCAGCGCAAGTATGTTTGTGTTTCCCATTATGTGGGACGGTATCCTCATTCCCTGCGGAGCGCTGGTGTCTTCGGAAGGAAAGGTAGAGGAGTTGCTGCCCTTAACCGGCCACGCGAGGCAGGTCCTGGACCAGCTTCCCCAGGGGCTGGTCCAGTTGTATGTCCGCCGGGTAGAAGCCGCCGCCGCGGTAAGAGGCGGGCAATGAACCGCCGACAGCATATATTCTGGGGTTCCCTGTCTCCGCTGGCTGGCTTGAGCGGCGGGGCTTTGTTGGTTATAGCCTCGACCCAGCTTATCTATGCCGCCGCCGCCGCCGGGGCGCTGCTTTGGGTGTATGGCCTTTCGGCGCTGTCCTGTTGTGCCGGTTCCAAGATATTCCCCGGGCAGGGTAAACCGCTGTTCCTTCTTTTTTTGACTTCTTTTATCGGAAGTATCTATTTACTGCTGTTCTGGTTTATCAATCCTCTGACGGCACTGGAGGCTTTTCTTTTTATTTCCCTGGTTCCTCTGTTCTGCGCCGGTTCCGGAATTTTCAGCCGGATCGAATCCCTCGATCTTGCCGGTGCCGTAGGCAGGGCCCTTTCCGAGGCGGCCGTACTTGGAGGGCTTATAGTTGTTTTTGCAATCATACGGGAGCTTTTGGGCTTTACTTCCTTTACCTTGTCAGGAAGTTCCCAGGGTATACTGTTGCTTTTGGGATACGGCGCGGGTCTATACCGGTATTTCAGGAAGATTCATGCTCCATGGGAGGATGAACTGTGAACATCCAGCCTACCCCTCTCATGCTGTTCGCGGTTTTCGCGAGTCTCTCCGTGAATCTACCATTACAATGCGGTCTTGGCCTGCGGGGAATAGCCGTGTCCCAGAAAGCCGGCAAACGGCCACCTCTGGCAAAACTGGGGATCTTTTTTAGTACAGTTCTGCTGTTATGGATCGTCTTTTCATATCTCATCTCTTCTCTTCCATTGGGATTGTTCATGTATGTGCTCCTCTTTCCCATGAGTGCTCTCACCTATCTTGGCCTTGAACGCATGGTATACCGTTTCATGTTGCGAAAAGCCCCGGAAAGCGACGGTCCTATTAATTCCCACGACGGATTGGCTGCGACGGCCCTCTTTATAACCCTCAATATCGCCGAGGGATTTCTTGAAGCAGCGATACTGTCTCTCGGTTTTGTCTTGGGGATACTACTCGCGTTCGTGATCCTTAGCGAGATCCGCCGCCGTTCCACGCTGGAAGCGACGCCTCATTTTTTACGCGGCGTTCCACTGACCCTTATCTCAATGGGACTTTTATCTCTGGTTTTTTCTTCAGCGGCGTTGATGTTTTTTAGGGCCATTGGGGGCTGAATGAGTGGTGCAAAAATTAACCTGATCCTGGGTTCCCATGCCCATGTCCCCAGCGGTGCGGAGGAATATGAATTTGAAAACGTCTACGAAAAAATACTGCGGCCGTTTGTTTCGACTCTCTGTAAGTATCCGAAAATACAGGCGGTTTTGCACTATTCAGGGATCTTGCTGTACTGGGTAGAACGCTTCCGCCCGGAGCTGTTCATGCTGATCGAGGACATGGTATCCCGCAAACAGGCGGAGCTTTTGGGCGGCGGCTTTTACGAGCCTATGCTGCCGCTTATTCCCCTTCAGGACCGGATAGGGCAAATCGAGCTTTTAACTACCTATCT
The DNA here is from genome assembly GCA_031266095.1 of Treponema sp. The sequence goes on from JAISBR010000085.1 coordinate 63,558, forward strand.
CCGCAAGCATTTCGGCAAACGTCCCCAGGGCTGCTGGATACCCGCTCTTGCCTGGGAACAGCACCTGGTAAGTCCTCTGGCCGCCTGCGGAATGGCTTATACCTTTCTTGGGGAAAACCAATTCCTCCTTGCGGGACTTGGGACGGAGGATCTCTTTGCTCCCTGTATCAGTGAAGACCAGGGAAAGCTCATCACCATTTTCCCCATTTCACAATCCACCGGGGCGGCATTAGCTGAAAAAAACATCTCGCTGGTTTTGGAAGAGCTGCAAAGCCGCCTTCCCCCGCACGGGGAACAGATCGTCTCGGTCTTTCCGGAGAGGCTTGCCTCTTCCAGCGGGGAAACTCTTGATTATACCTGGAACCGTTTTTTTGAAGAACTTTCCCTCTGTGAATCTCAGGTTGAATGTTTGAGTCCGGCAAAACTGCTCAAAGGCTTAAGGGGTCTAAAGAAGGCAAGCTTCCCCGACTCTGTCGGCTTTATCACCGGCCTTGCGGAAGACGATAGCCGCATAAGTCCCCGCCGGTTCCTCATTGAACATCCTGAGGCAAACGGTGTTTACGCGAAGATGATCTTTACCAGCGTACTGATCAATCAGCTTAGGGGCGATAAATCCCGCAAGCTCTGTGCCAGGGAAGAACTCTGGAAGGCCCACGGGTGTGATCTCTTCTATTCGGCCGGAACAAAGCAGTATGGTCGCCGGCATTCGATGCGTAAAGCCGCCTACCGGTCTCTTATTGACGCAGAGAGAATTACCAGGGAAAAGAGAAAGTTCACCCCCTCTCTGATACAATTCGATTTTGACTTTGACGGAGTTGGGGAATATCTTTTCCAGGATATGAAACTTAACTGTTACATACAGCTTACCGGGGCCGGTATTTTTGAGCTGGACTATATTCCCAAAACCTGGAATTATCTCGACGCCGGTTCCGTGGAAGAAGCGGGCCGGGATCCGCTCAGACGTACCGCCTTTGCCGATTATCTGCTGCCGGCAAGTGTAAAGACTGAAGATTTACTGCGGGTTCCGCTGGGGCATGCCCGCGTGATGAAGGGAACGCGCCTGTGCTTCACCGAAAAGTATGAGGCCATGGTCCAGGATCGTTCTAAAGGGAAGGTCTGTTTCACGCTGCCGGCGGCTCCGAGTCTTCCCTTTGGGGACATAGAAATCACAAAGTGTTTTTCCCTAAAAAGGGATGTACTTACCGTGAGTTATTCCCTCGCCAACCGGGGCAAGGAACGCGGGATCTTCCGTTTTGTTCCCGAAATCAATCTCTCCTTTGCCAATGAAGGGGAAGAATTTGTCCGCTTTTTTATCTGCAAGAGCGGCGATAAAGACGCGCCTCTTAGTGAGTCGGGCGGTACGCTCATAAAGGGCGCTGACGGACTTAAAATCCAGGATTTGAAAAACGAAGTACAGATAAACCTGGCCTCCACCAAATCTTTTGACGGCTGTCTGGCCCCCGTACGGATTGGGACACAGTACCAGGCAGCCTGTATTATGCCCCTGTTTGATATTTCCCTGGGAAGCGGTGAAACCTGGGCCAATGACTTCAGCTTGAAGTTTTCCCATTAATTCTCGGCCGGGCGGTTGTTGATTTTTCGGGATAGGCTAAACTATAGTAATACAGCAATGAAAACGATTGAGCGGGTGGTACTTGTCGTACTGAATAAGCCGGGTGTGCTGGGGCGGGTTGCGGGGCATATACGGCATGAAGGCTGGAATATCAAGCGGCTGCTGGTGGACGAAATAGCGGAAGGCGATTCTCAGCCGGCCTTTACGGGCGCTTCAAGGATGGAAATTGACATTGAGGGCGCCCATACCAAGCTGGCTCAGGTTATGGACCGGCTGTTAAACCTTGATTGTGTTATCAGCATTGAAATGCTGGACGCGGAAGGCAGGAAGCTGGTCCATAACCGGTTACAAGACAGCGTCCTGACGACGGTGGAAGAACGTCCCCTGGTCAAGGCGCCGCCCAAGCAGGCCGGCTGTTTCCGTATTCTGGCGGTCAATCCGGGATCTACCTCTACCAAATTCGCCGTTTACGATAATGAAACCGTTCTCTTAGAGCAGGCGATCCGCCATGATGAACAAGTGCTGGCAGGACCGGTACTGAAACAAAAGGAAACGCGCAGGGACTGTATTATGCGCTGCCTTGCCGCGGCGGAGATACCGCTTGAGTCCCTTGACGCTATTGCCGGCCGGGGCGGACTCTTAAAACCAATTGAAAGCGGAACCTATCTTATCAATCAACGGATACTGGATGATCTGCAGTCCGCCAGCGCCGCAATCCACGCGTCCGCCCTGGGCGCGATAATTGCAGCTGAAATTGCCGGGCCGCTTGGAATCCCGGCTTATGTGGTTGACCCGGTGGTAGTAGACGAGATGGACCGTAACGCGAAACTCACGGGAATGCCCGGTATTGAACGTTCCAGCGTATTCCACGCCTTGAACCAGAAAGCCATAGCCCGCAGGCTGGCGGCGAAGCTGGGAATGCCTTATGAAAATGCCCGGTACATTGTGGTGCACCTGGGAGGCGGGATCACGGTCGGCGCTCATCGTTACGGCAGGGTAATCGATGTAAATGACGCTGTCTCCGGTGAAGGCCCCTTTACCCCCGAACGCGCCGGCGGCGTTCCCGCTATACCGCTTATCGATATGTGCTTTTCCGGTGAATATACCGAACAGGACATGATTGATAAGGTGACCAAGCGCGGTGGAATGTTGGCATATCTGGGGACAAATGATCTGCGGATTGTGCAGAAGATGATAAACGACGGGGATGAGTTTGCCGCTCTGGTTCTGGATTCTATGGCCTATCAGGTATCAAAGGAAATCGGCGCAATGGCCGCGGTTCTGGAGGGCCTTGTAGACGCCATTATTCTCACCGGCGGCCTTGCCTATTCCATCCGTTTTACCGGCGCTATCAAGCAGCGGGTGGATAAACTTGCGCCGGTACATGTATTCCCCGGCGAGGATGAACTCCTTGCCCTGATGGGCGGCGTTCTCCGGGTGCTGAGAGGGGAAGAACCGATAGCTGCCTACGAGTGATCATATCCGCCGGATTGAAAGCGCTCTGCCGGTCTCCCCGTCAATCTCGACGGTAATGCCCTGGACTACGGCTTCTGTTTCCGGTGTTTCACCGGCGACTTCCATCCGGTACAGTATCTGTTTACGTACCCGGTCAAGGCATATCTTCGGCTCCATACCGATCACGGTATCGGTAATACCGGTCATGCCCAAATCGGTGATATAGGCGGCGCCTTTGGGCAGGATCCGCTCATCGGCAGTCTGCACATGAGTGTGAGTTCCGGCGATTACGCCGGCCCGGCCGTCAAGGTAATAGGCCAGGGCTTCTTTCTCACGGGTGGATTCAGCGTGAAAATCAACCAGGATGACAGGGACCGGAGCGGGAGTCCCGCCGGAGTCTGCGGGGGACGGATCACCCGCGGCAGGCAGGGCGTTCAGGATCGCGTCAAAACAACGGAAGGGGCAGTCAATGGCGCTCATAAATTCCCGGCCCTGAAGGTTCACTATTATCCAGCTTGCTCCCGCCTTTTCAACGCGGACCTGCCCGCGGCCGGGCATACCGGCGGGATAATTCGCCGGTCTCAGTACCCGTTCCTCAGTGCCCATAAGCGGCCAGAAATCCCGCTTTTCCCAGATGTGGTTTCCGGATGTTACCACATCCGCTCCCGCGGCGATGATCCGCCGTAATGTCGCTTCGGTGAGGCCAAATCCGTCGGCGGCGTTTTCCCCGTTTACCACGGCGAAATCAACGGTGCACTCCTTCAGTATAGACGGCAGCCGGCTTTCCAGAACCTTAAGACCCGGTTCGCCCACTACATCGCCAATCATAACTGCCCGCAGGGTTTTCATACCATGAATATAGCCCATTTGCCGGAAAAATACTACAAATATTTCCGTAGCGCCCGGGCGACTCCGCTGTGCGCAATATCGCCGGTAATATACGCGGCCGCGGCTTTAAGCTCATCACAGGCATTACCCATGGCAATACCGGTCCCGGCAGCACGGATCATGTCCATGTCGTTGGCGCTGTCACCGATAGCGATGCTGTGTTCCCCGCTTATACCCACAGCCTCAAGCGCCAGCCGCATCCCCTTTGATTTGCTTTCTCCTTTGATGATTCCTTCGTGATAGCCCGCCTGCGGATACAGACTCAACACATTGCCGAGCATGTCTTGTTCCTCGGCAGCGATTTCGCCTCCCATGGTTAATTTGCTGATCAGCGCGTCGGGGTATTTGGTACTAAAATCGTCCGCGTGTTCCAGCACAAGGGCTTCACGGGGTAAAACCAGACGGGTAATACGGTTCAGGGCATACAGATTGGTTTCCCCCTCAAACAAACACCATTTGCCGATACGGGCATACAATTCAAAAATTGCGGATAACAGTTCCCCCGGTATCCGTTTACTATAAATCGTTGTAAATTCCGCCGGGGCGCCTTTTAACAGAACATGAGCGCCGGCGGCGGCCACGATGCCGTCCAGCCATGCCGCCCGGATAAATTCCGCCGGGATATTCGCCAGGGATCTGGCGGTACTCAGAAAAATCAAATGCCCATCGTTATGTGCCTTTTCAACCTGGGCGGCGTCTTCTACGCCGGGTTTGGTTTGTCCCTGGGCGATAAGGGTGCCGTCTATATCAAGGAAAACGGCTTTTCGTGTTTGTTCTATACTTCGGTTTCGCATATACCCAAGTGTACTCACTGCGGATAGTTGCTTCAATGGGCGGGTATCTGTACACTATAGCCATGACCAGGGGAATTTTAATAGCCGGCAATGAATCCACTCTCAGCCATGCCATAGAAGCCGAAACAGTCAAACGGGTTGAACATTTCATGACTGCCCTGATACCGAACCGTCTTTCCGAACCGGTAAGCGGAGGGCACGCCGGTCAATACCCGGCGGAAAACGCCCGGATCCCGCTGGAATGGAATCCCGGCAGCCCTATCTCAGCCCGGACCCTGGTCCTGGCCGCGGAAAACCGGCAGGAGCGCGTTGACGAGGCGATACTGATCTGCGCCCCTCCCTCGATCCGGCGAAGCGCCGCGGAGCTTCCCCTGGTGGATATTGAGATACTGATAAACGATCATATAAAGGGCTGGTTCTTTCTGGTAAGGGAACTGGCTGCGGTTTTCCGGGCCAGACAATCGGGAACCCTGGCGCTGGTATATTCCGATATCAACTCCGGTGGAGAAAAAGATAACGCGGCCGATCTTCTCGGACCGTCATCACTGGCTTCGTTCCAGGCCTTTACCCGAAGCCTTTTGATCTCGGCTTTCAACGAGCCATACATCACGATGGGCTTTTCCTGCTCCGGCGCTGGAAATGAGGCGGGTTTCGCGTCTTTTGTGCTGAAGCTCATTGATGAGGGAAGCAAACGGAACAACGGCAAACTCCACAAATACGGAAAACTCAGTTTTTTTAAATGAGCCTTCACAGAGCCGGCGCGTGACCGGGGAGTTTGCCGCACTTCGTTCCGAAGCGCCGCCGGCACAAAAGCGGCGGCTAAATCCCGGCATCCGCCCAGCCCCGGCTTCTGCCAACAGCCTTATGCCAGCCGGCAATGAGGTTTTCCCGCCGAGGGGCGTCCATAGCCGGATTGAACACTGTGTCACGCTTCCAGCGGCTCCGCACTTCATCTAAATCTTTCCAGAAACCCACGGCAATACCCGCCAGGCAGGCCGCGCCCAGGGCGGTAGTTTCCCGTACCACCGGCCGTACAATGTCGGCACCGATCATATCGGCCTGAAACTGCATGAGAAAAGAGTCCCTGCTCGCGCCGCCGTCCACCCGCAGCTCCTCCATTTTGACGCCGGTGTCCTTTTCCATGGCCCGTACCAGGTCCATCACCTGGTAGGCGATGGACTCCTCGGCGGCCCTGATAATGTGGTAACGCTTCGTACCCCTGGTAATGCCCACGATGCAGCCGCGGGCGTACATGTCCCAATAAGGCGCGCCCAGCCCCGTGAAGGCCGGCACCAGGTAGACGCCGCCGGTGTCGCTTACCTTATTCGCGTAATACTCGCTGTCGATGCTTTCGGTGATAAAGCGCATCTCGTCGCGTAACCACTGGATCACCGCGCCTCCCACAAAGACCGAGCCTTCAAGGGCGTACTGTACCTCGTCGGTAAGGCCTGCGGCGATGGTGGTCAAGAGGCCGTTCCTGCTTTCGGCGGCCTCGGCCCCGGTGTTCATCAGAAGAAAACATCCGGTACCGTAGGTGCTCTTGACATCGCCTTTCTGGAAACAGCATTGGCCAAAAAGCGCGGCCTGCTGGTCACCGGCGTCGCCTGATATGGGGATCTCCGCGCCCTGGATCTTGGCCGTAGCATAGAGTGCACTTGAGGGCTTTACTTCAGGTAGCATGGCTTTCGGGATGTCCAATTCCGAAAGAAGCCGGTCGTCCCAATCAAGTTTGTGAATATCGAAGATCATGGTACGACTGGCGTTGGTGTAATCAATCACATGGACCGCGCCGTCCGACAGTTTCCAGATAAGCCAGGTGTCCACCGTACCGAAGAGTATCTCCCCCTTTTGTGCCCGCTCCCGGGCGCCCGCAACATTGTCCAGTATCCACTTGATCTTGGTACCTGAAAAATAGGCGTCCGGTACGAGGCCCGTAGTTTTTCTGATATAATCGGAGAGTCCCCGCTCAACCAGGGAATCCACGATAGCCGAGGTACGCCGGCATTGCCACACGATGGCATTATATATGGGCTGCCCAGTACCCTTGTCCCAGAGTACCGTGGTTTCCCGCTGGTTAGAGATACCTATAGCCGCTATATCCGCTGCGCCGATATTACGCCGGGCGATCAACTCCATCATCACCGCGTACTGGGAGGAATATATCTCCATGGGATCATGCTCGACCCAGCCCTCCTTCGGGTAAATCTGGGTGAATTCCTTCTGTTCCACCGCTACGATATTCTGTTCCCTGTCAAAGAGAATCGCCCTCGAACTCGTGGTCCCTTGATCCAGTGCCAGTATATATTTGGCCATAATTGTCTCCTTAATCGCTTGGTTGATAAAACAATATACCATGATATAGTATAAATCCAAGGCTGGCGGCAGCCTGTTTTATGATTGTGAGGGTTGTATGGCCGACATTACTTTCGATATTGTCAAACATTTCGGCGTCATTTCCGAGGAAAAAGGCGGCTGGAAAAAAGAGCTGAACCTGGTCTCCTGGAACGGCAGAACGCCCAAACTCGATGTTCGGGACTGGGCGCCGGGGCATGAAAAGATGGGGAAAGGCATTACCCTCACCGCAGAGGAAGCGGCCAGGCTTGAGGAACTGCTGGGATCCGCGCTGACAAAGCAGGAAACATAGGTGAATTCGGCTCCTCCTCTTTTGCTTTGCCCTCTCGATCTCCTCTCAAGGTGAACCGCCAAAGTTCAAGAGACAGGAAGTACAATGAACGATGGCAAGAGTCTGTCCCATGGCAGATGGGAATACAAGTATCATGAGGTATGGATACCGATTTCTTCATTAGGCGAAGTCAATATGGTTTAATACCCCGCGGCTTACTGTGGGAAGGTTCATTTTCCGCTTGTGTTTTTTTCGGCTATACATTATAATTTTAGTCAAAAATGCGAACAGAGGCGCTTCCAAAACCACATTTTTGGAATTACCTTAAATACAGGAGGATTTCCGATGAGAATTACCACTCGAGGACGTTACGCGCTCCGCGCCTCGCTGGCCCTGGCAAAACTGGGAAAAGACAACGACCTGGTCTCCATTCACAGTCTTTCGGAGGCGGAACAAATTTCCTCCGTATTTCTGGAACAGATATTTTTCAAATTAAAAAAAGCCGGCATTGTGCAATCGGTCCGGGGACCCGGCGGCGGCTTTTCCTTTGCCCGGCCCTTGGATAGTCTCACCGTTAAGGATATACTTTATGCTGCCGGGGAAGAACTTGAAGCCGGTCCCTGTGATAAACACTTTGAGGAATGTCAGAGGGCCACATCCTGTGTCAGCCATAAAGTATGGACGACGGTTTCAGAGTTAGTCAAAAATTATCTCGGCAGTCTTACCCTGGCCTCGCTGCTGGAAAACGCCGAGGATGAGGAAGTTCAGGTGAAACATGAAGCCTCTTAAAGAAAAAGGCCCCCTGCCCGCCGGTATGCGTGAGCGTGAAGCCTATCGGAAAGTAACCGAGGCGCTTGTGCGGCGGCGTAGTGGCGCCACTGTGGCGGACATTACCGCTGCTACCGCCTTGCCCCTCTCTCAGATACGGGAACTGCTCCCCATGGCTGCAGATGAATTCTCCGGCCGGCTGGAAGTTACCGAATCCGGGGAGATCCGCTATTCCTTTCCCCGGGGCTTTGTCAGCCGTTACCGGGGTTTTAATGCGGCTCTGCGCCGTTTCTCTGCCAGGCTGCTGACCGGTCTGGGCAAACTTGCCGCCTTGGCCTTCAAGGTCTGGATCATGCTCATGCTTATCGGTTACTTCGTGCTTTTCATGGCGATTGCCTTTGCCAGCCTCTTTATTTCCGTGGCGGTAAACTCCCGGGATTCCAGCAGCAGCCGGAGCGGGGGCCAGTACATCGGTCCGGGCATGTTTAACCTCATCTGGCGGCTCTGGTTCTATTCGGAACTGACCCGTTCCCTGGACCGCCACTACGAGGCCGGACGCCGTCCCGGCCGGGAAAACAAACGTCCGCTGCACCGGGCGATATTTTCCTTTGTTTTCGGCGAGGAAGATCCGAATAAAAACTGGGCCGCTGTCGAGAAAAAAGCCCTCATCGCCTATATCCAGGTCCACAAGGGCGTCATCTCCCAGCCTGAGGTCATGGCCCTCACCGGCAAAGACAGCGTTGGCGCTGAGCAAGTGATCATGGCCTGCTGTGCCGAGTTTGGCGGCAGTCCCGAGGCCACCGCTGATGGCGTTCTGGTCTACCGCTTTGACGAGCTTCTGCTGAGAGCCGATACCAGGGATCGTTCTTTCTCCGGCCTTTCCGCCCCTCTTCAGCGGCTCAAACGGTTTTCGGTCAACCCTAAAACTATGAATGTCTGGTTTGGACTCATCAACACGGTGAATCTCTTCTTTGGCTCTTACTTCCTTTATAACGCCTTCACCGCCGGAGTACTCGCCACTCAGGAACAGTTCAACGCCGCTTCCTACCTCTATGCCGTTGCCTACTATCTGTTTTCCAGGGTCATCACCCCTGCCCCTCATCTCTTGATTGGTCTGGGCCTGGGGCTCGTCCCTCTGGCCTTTTCCCTCTTCTTCTGGCTTATCCCCGCCCTCCGCCTGCTGTGGGAAAAAAAGGAAAACGAACAAAGCAAGCTGCGTAACCTCAGGCGGTTGGGCTTTAGCCGGATCTGGGAACATCCCCTGGAAGTGGAAAGTGGCGATATTAAGAGTGATGCGCCGGAGTGCCGTCCCAGAGACTTGGCCGCCGCTCAGGACCGGGTAATTAAGGAAATGGCCGCCTGGTCGGTTCCCGATGTGGAGATGAATCCGCGAGGCACTACGGTTTATTCATTTAAGGAACTGGAACGCGAAAAACAGGCCCTCGAAAAATACCGTTCCGACATAAGCGGTGAACAGTCTTCGCTGGGCAAAACCGTGTTTGACAGCGAGTCATAGGCAGCCTGCGGAGGTTCATTCAACCTGTTTCGGCTTTATCCTCAGACTGAGGGTGTTTTTCTCGGTCTGCAGCACAATGACCAACTCCTCGGCGTCAAAGGGAATGGAGAAGAGGTATTCTTCCGTATTTTCAAGGCTGAAAAAGAGACGATGATAAAAAACGGGAAGGGCTTCGGCGCTTGAGCCAGAGTGGGCCGCCGGGGAGACCGCTATGTCCACCGCGCCGGTATAAGACTCGCCGCGGAGGAAGAAAAGGCCGCCTTTTTCAACTGTTTTTTTCAGCGATATCATAAGCGCGCCGGCATATTTTTCCGCCTGTATGGAGAGATCGTTACCTTCCAGGGAATAGGTATTGCTGGTGTACCCTAAAACCGAGAGGAAGAGAATCGTTACGCATATCAGCATTATCGAACCAAACATCACCGCCCGCGGCCTGCTGCCGATAAGGGGACGCAGCAGGCTGAAACGGGGAGGAGGCTCGTCTTTGTACAGGTCCCTGACCCTCCGTGGCGCTTTTTCCAGCCGATGGTCACGGGAATAGTGGAAGTTAAGCTGCTCCCCGGTAACCTGTTCCCTGCTCAGCCTGTATCCGGCATTTGGCCGCCGGTTTTGAGGCGGGGCAACGCTTTCCGAAGGTGGAACGACCGAATCCGGTTTTTGCTGGTTTTCACTCATGGCTGTTCCAGGAGGGGGCCAGCCAGGCTTTACCCGCTATTGACGCCACCGCATCCGCCAGTTCGGCCGGATCAATAAACCGGCCGGCGACGGCCCTGGCCGCATCTATAAGCAGGGCGGCGGCGGCGCAGGCGGAGACGTAACCGTCAAAGGCGGCGTTTTCCTGCCTGACCGGGACCACGCGCTTTTGCCTTGCGGCAATGGCGGCGCATATACCGGCCAGCACATCGCCTGAGCCACCCGCCGCCAGCGCGGGACTCATGCCGTCAATTATCCCCAATCTGCCATCAGGAGCCGCCGCGTACAGTACATGACCCTTAAATAGTATATGCGCGTTTTTCTCTTTGGCGAAACGCCGCAATATCGGCGCAGGGTCTGCGAGCAATTCCTCTTTGGGAAGATCGGTATAGGCAGCGAATTCCCCGGCGTGAGGAGTAAAAATAGCGTTCCCGTGAAACCGCAGATCCTTCGCCAGGTAAATAGCGTCGGCGTCAAGGATGAGGGGAACGCCCTGTTCCTCAAGGGGTAGATACTGTTTCAGCAGTCCGGCCCGATCCGGCCCTCTGCCCCAGCCCGGCCCCAGGAGCGCTGCATCCGGCTGCAAGCGGCCTTCACCGTCAAGGGCGCCGTCGGGTACGACCATAACGCCCGAAGCCTCCGGGGCAAGGATGGGATAGAGTGAATCGTCTACGATGAGTCTGATCAGTCCCGCCCCGGCGGCCTGAGCGCCCCGGGCCGCAAGCCTCGCCGCCCCCGCTGTTCCGGGCGCGCCGGCACGGATCTCCACCAGGCCCCGCTCGTATTTATACGTATTCTCCGATACCCTCGGAATACGCCCAGCCGCGCTTTGCCAGGAAAGAAGCTCGGCATCCCGGTATTTTTCGATAAGCGCCCGAGGAAAAATACCGCCTACCGAGAATATTTTCCCCGCCTGTGGCCGGAGCGTCGGTGTGTAAAGACAACGCTTTTGAGGTTCAATGGCCAGGGTAAGGTCCGCCCTGAGCACCGGCATATTAGACCGCCACTCGTCACAAATGCCCGACGGCAGGTCGATGGAAACCACGAGGGGATGCCGGGCCGGTGGACAAGCATCCGCGCCGGCCTTTTCCCGAAGCCTGTTCAGCGCTTCCACCATTTCCCGGAGTTTCCCCCGAAGAGGGCCCTGCAGGCCCGTACCAGCAATACCGTCGATGATAATATCCGCTTCGGAAAGCGGTGCCGCAAGGTTTTCCCCGTCCCAAACCGTTACGGGAACATGTAACTTTTGGATCGCCAGCACGGCCCCAGACAGGGGAGTCTCTTCCTCCTCAGCGGGAAGGCGGCTCATCAGCACCAAAGCGGCGGCCGGATCAACATAGCCCCAGAGCAGCAGGGCGCGCAGCATGACCAGGGCGTCGGCGGCATTGTTGCCGCTCCCTGCCAGGACCGTAACCGCCGGCGTACTTCCGGCGGCAAGACGTTCTCCTGCGGAAGGCCGGTCAAAAAGCCGGGGGAAGGCCCGGACAAACTCGGCGGCGCAGGTCCGGCCCGCAGCCTCTACCAGGGCAAAAGGATTAAGCCCCCACTGGGCGGCGGCTTCTCTATCCATGAAACGGACATTTTCGGCTAATACAAGAGCCTGACTCACAGCATTTCTCCGATAAATGTGTCCATCCGCCACCAAACCAGTTTGACCTTCTGGTCATCCACCAACAGGGCGGAAATGATCCTATCGGCGGAAAGGTAAAAATCGTTAAATTGCAGTTCCGAGTTATCCACATCGATAAAGCCCCGGTACTGCTCCTTTGACTTGGTATCTAAAAACAAAATGGAATAACCGGTCTCAACAGGAAAACTGAGAAAAACCTTCCCGCCACTGAGGACTCCCATCATGGTGTACAACATACGGGTGATAACAGTACGCCCGTTTTCATTAAGGGGGTATTCAAAGAGGGGAACTTCAAGGGAATCCAAATAAGAACCGTCCTCTATATTCAATACCCAGACGATCGAACTGTCCGGCTCGGTACCGGTACGGACATTGGTCGATTCGTCAAAAGTCTCCCGATAGTAATCCACCTTGATTAAAAGTCTTCTGCCGTCAGGCGCGGCCATTACGTTGTCCACCGAGGTAATTTCGGCGGGCCAGTCCGGCGGCGTGGGTATGGCGCTGTTTGTAAGCCGCACCAGGTTGAGCAGCGCTCCCGATGAGCTGTACCAGTAAATATGCCAGCCCAGAGGCGTGCGGCAAACTACCGCGAGTTCATCCTGTATTGAGGTGTACAATCCCACTATCCGTGGAAAGGGGCTGCCCCCTATGCCCTCCTGTCCAAGGTATTCAATAAAACGGCCGTCCGCGTCAAAGTGAAGGATAATACCGTCCAGCAGCGCCTTACTCTCCGGATCAAAGCGGCGCTGTTCATAAGACAGCCGATCCCCGGCGAAAATGTGCTTGCGGGAATCCACCGCAATCTCTCCCGGCTCTCGCAGGGGATATGAAAAAGCCCAGCGGGTCACCTGGGTGCTGTCTTCAATATTGGTTTTCAGGCTCATCGGTACGGGATTCGTTTCCTCATTGTAGATCATAAACAAGAGGTCCCCATAAGAATTGTAACGTACAATTTTCCCACTATTTCCGTCGGCGATATAAAACAGCCCGTCCCGCATGACAAAATTAATACGCTTAATACCATTGTCCCCCTCAAGCTGATACATAGCTATCTGATCTTCCATCGGGCCGATATCAAGCGAGAAAAGATCTTCCCGCACTATGGAATCAATCTCAGACCCGGAACAGGCGCAGAAAACAAAGAAAATTACTGCAAAAAGCGGCCAGACACACTTCATATATACAGTATGGAAAAAACACGACAAACATGCAACATACCACTCCGGTGTTGAGTTATAGTTGAATCCTTTAATAGTGTCAGACAAATGATAGTGGTATTCCTCCCGCTGGGATACTACCATGTTCTGTATTCTCGATAAAGTTTTAAAAGTTACAGCCTACTAGCGTCCGGTAAGCCTGCGCAGGGGATCCATGTCGAAACGGAGCAGGAAATAGAGCCAGCCAAAGCCAAAACCGGCCAAATGGGTAAAATGGGCTACCCCGCTGTTCATACCGGTAACGGAGAAGAAAAGCTCCAGAGCGGTAAAGCCCAGCACCATGACCGGAGCGCGCAAGGGCAGGATACCCCAAAGATAAATAATCGAGTCCGGAAAGAACACCGCATACGCAAGTTCCACCGCGAACAGCGCGCCGGAGGCTCCCATGAGGATGACCGCGTCAGCACCGGTCAGGCAATACACCGTAAACGAAAACACACCCGCAAGGCTTCCGGTGACAAAGTAGAAAAGCAGAAATTCGCGGCTGCCCATCTGCCGCTCAACCTGGGTCCCGAAGATAAAGAGACCAAGCATATTAAAAAAAATGTGGCTAAATCCACCATGAAGAAACATATAAGAAACAAAAGTCCAGACCCACCCCTGTTTAACCATGTCCGGTATCATGGATAAATGCAGGATCAGAAATCTTCTGAATTCCCAGCCTGAAAACTGCGTCAGTATGAAAATGAGAACATTGATTCCGATAAGCCAGTACACTACGCCGTCATTCCGGTAGCGAAAAGGGTGTTTAATTATATTCATAGTCTAAGCATAGGGATTGCGGGAACGGAGGTCAACCTTATGCGGCATGTTTCGCCACAATCCTCCGATACTCCGCGATAGTCTCCGCATGAACCAAATCGTTCCGCAGCGCGGCCCCTCCGGGCATTCCCGAGAGGCTCTGTCCACCGTCTTTGGCCGAGCCTCTCACTTTGGTATAGGCGCAGAACTGTTTGCGCATTTCAAGACAAGCGGCGCGCTCGCCGATATCCGCGGCCAGCAGTTCCAGATGGCGGAAGGCGGCGTCAAGCCGGGCGGAAAAGGCCGCCGGTTCCCACGCGCCGTTTTCAAGGAACGAACGAGCGGCGGAAAAAATAAAGGGATTACCCATCGCGCCCCTCGCGAACATTACCGCGGCGCAGCCGGTTTCACGTAACATCCGCCCGGCATCCTCCGGAATAAAGAGATCGCCTGAACCGGTAACCGGAACCGGCAGCCGAGCGGCCAGATCCTCGATGTGAGACCAGTCACTTTTACCGCCGTAGGCCTGGCTTCTGGTCCGGGGGTGCAGGCTCACCATAGCCGCACCGGCTTCCACGGCAACACGGGCGCACTCGGCATAATTAATAGAGTCGTGGTCCCAGCCGGAGCGAATTTTGATCGTTACCGGCGCGTCCTCCAGATATTCACGGGAAGCCCGTACCGCCGCCTCTACCACTCGGCCCAGGCCGGCCGGATCTTTCATCAGGGCCGAACCCGCCCCATTTTTGACCACCTTGGGTACCGGACAGCCGCCGTTTATGTCCAGCGCGTCAGGCCGCAGGGGAGCCAACAGCGCCGCCACCTTGTAGACAACCGCCGGGTCCGCGCCGAAGAGCTGTATTGCATAGCGCCGCTCGTTTTTCGCACGGCTCACCGTACTTACGCCAGCCGGCGTCAATCCGTAACGGCCGGGACTGCGGTACAAGGCTTCCGCGGAAACCAACTCGGTGAAGGTAAAATCCGCGCCCTGTTCAACACAGAGCGAACGGAAGGCCCGGTCGGAATAACCCGCCACCGGCGCGAGAAAGAGATTACCTTTGAGTTCAAGGGAACCCAGCCTAACAGGGTGATATAGGCTCATTCATTCGGCAGCCCAAAAAACTTATTCGAATTCTCCCAAAGCTGGGCCGCTAATTCTTCTTCTTTCATTTCCAGCATTTCCGCGAGAAAACGGGCGGTAAGGGGGAGATACTTGGGCATATTTCGCTTGCCCCGATGATCCGCGGGCACCATGAAGGGGCTCTCGGATTCGATAAGAATTCGGTCCACCGGCAGGACCGCGATGGTTTCGTGAAGATTCCGGGCATTCCGGTAGGTAAGATTACCCGCAAATGAAAAATAGAGATTGAGCTCCAGGGCTTTTTCGGCGTAGGCCGCGTCCTCTGAATAACAGTGAAGTACCCCACCCTTGGGAGGCAGCCGGTCCCGGAGTATGTCCAGCACGTCGTGGCCCGCATCCCGGTTGTGGATAACCACCGGCAGGTTGAGTTTGGCCGCCAAGTCAAGCTGGGTAATAAAAAGTTCTATCTGGGACTTTTTGTCCCCAAATTTACGATAATAGTCCAGGCCGATCTCCCCTATAGCAATCACCCGGGGGAGTTGGACACTCTGCTCTATGATCTGGACCCAGTCTTTACCGGGATTCTGCACTTCCGAGGGGCTGACCCCCACGGCGTGGTACACATTGGCGGCGGACTTGAGATTTTCATATACTTGCGTAAAATCATGAAGACTGTTACAAATCGAGATAATTCGGGAAACCGTGCTTTGCCGGGCTTCCTGTATTACAATCAGTTGCTCAATTGGGTCGTCAACAATAAGCCCTAAATGAGCGTGAGTATCAAAATACTGCATGCTTAGTCCAAATGGTAATAAATCAGAACTTTCCAAACTGGATACTCTTAGTATAGTACAGTCCAATGGGGTAGTCAAGAAGTTTTTATAATCGAGGCAGGGCCAGCGCATTATAAAACCCCTCAAAAAAGAAAAAAGAGCCGGCAGGGAAGGCTTGGAGGGGAATAATGGACATACGTACCAAACTCGCCCTGATCCCGACCTTCCGGATCGAAGGAACGTTTTAAGGACATATTCACGAAGGTACCGGCGCTGAGGATAGGGTATTTACGGGCCTAATCCTCCCGGGACTTTTACTTTTTGTCCGGGGAGAGGATTTCATCAGTGATGACGGGGTGTAAACTGAGAATTACTGTTCGCAACATGGCATGGGTGTTTTTCGCTATCATTTTCCATGAGGCAACACGGTTACTCCCGTACCCATATCTGCCTGATACCCATGGCCCCAAGCCTAACCGCCGCGGAGTATACATCCGCTGCGGGAATACCGGTTACCAGCACCCGGTAAATATTCCCGCTCTGTTCCTGAATTACATTAAACCCCGTCGCCTTCAAGGTTTGGTAGCACCGGGCCGAGCTTTCGATGGATGAATAAGCTCCCACTTGCAAACGATAGACTTTCCCGCTGTTCCGGTTGGGTAAACCGGGAATGATCTGCAATTCCCCTATCGGGACCGGCACCGGATTTACGGGGAGGGGCTGTGCCACCGGAGAGGGCGCAGGATTCTGGGGCTGATATACCGGCCCTATTTGAACAGGAGCCGTCTGAACCGGAGGCACGATCACCGGAGTCTGAGACGGGAAGATCTGATAAACCGGCGCCGGCGCAACTCCCTGTGCCTGGGGCTGGGAAGCCTGAGACACCGGAACCGGGGCGCTCGCCGTTTCCCGCAGATCTCGGGATTCCCTGGCTTCCCGGGTCTCCCTCGCTTCTCTGGACTCCCTCGCTTCTCTGGACTCACGCGCCTCTCTGGACTCACGCGCTTCCCTGGACTCCCGTGCCTCCCGTACTTCCCGGTTTTCACGGGCTTCTCTTGACTCTCTACTCTCCCGGGATTCCCTGGCCTCCCTCGCCTCCCGGGCATCCATGGACATTGTGGTCAACCAGGCCAGGAATTCGGTATCGGAACCATCTTTAGCATATCGGCGGGCTTGGGTGTTATCATCAGGCTTCGTGACATAATTATTAACCGTAACATTAAAAGGCTGTTGCGGTGACTGCTGTGGCTGCTGGGCCTGGGCCTGTGGCTGTGGCTGTTGGGCCTGAACAGGCTCCTCTTTTTTGCCGTCTCCATTATCCGGGGGTGCTCCCCCATTTCCCGAACCTGCATCGGCTACCTCCGCGGGAGGCTGCTCTTCTTCCGTCGGGGGTTCTTCTTCGGCAAGATCGGCAACCGGTTCAGGCGTCACTTCAGGCGTTACTTCAGGTGTCGGTTCAGCAGGCCTGGCCGCGGGACGCGGACGCGCGGGGCTGGGTACCGAAACAATGACCGTTTCACCGGCCCTCATTTCCAATGCGGCAAGGGCACCGGGAGAAAGATCGACAATCCGGCTTGATGAGGCAGGAATGCGGCCGGTTACGGTAACGTCTATCTTCTTTCCGGTCGCGACATTGGTAACCTGCGCCCTGGAACCAATAGGAAGGCTGGGATGGGCAATGCTTAAACCATCGGTTTGCATTTCCTGACTGGCATTTCCTCGTTGACTGAAATTCCCCAACGCAGCTTGAGCCACGCACAGCGTATTCAACAACAATCCGGCCACCAAGATAAAAATAACCCGTTTCATCCTCACTCCTTTCCCCCCAACGATTTCCTCCATGAAATCGCGCATAAAGAAACAATATCACTCCTCTCTTTAACTATGCAAGACCATAAATGCCATACTTTTGTTCAGTCTGGTTTAACGCCACTTAACCGAGGTTCTTTCAAAACCTCAGTTTTGAAAGAACGAGCGCTTAAAAATGCATGTTTCGCAGCCTGAGAACCGGAGGTTCGACGGCGAGAAACTACAAGAGCCTCGGCAAAACTAACCGAGTTTTGCAAGAGACTCACTACTGTTCCTAATTATAACTGAATTGTATAGATAAATCCAATGTCATTTAACGTAAGTTTAATGTAGACACATTAGGGACTCGGAGCGCAGGTCCGCGGCTTCCTTAAAATCTGTTCATTCCCGGGCGCGGGTCAGTACAATCACCCCTTCGTGCAGGTCCTGGATGCCGGAAGAACTCAGGCGCACACGGGAAAGACTGAGAGTCTCAAGCGGCTGGGGAACGGCTCCGTCATTACCATCGGGCGTTGAACCGCTCCCCGGCGGCTGGGTTCCGGTCTCGTTCGGACTTGGCTGAGGTTCAACCCGGTAGACCATACGGACCGCGCCTTGTTCGCCCCTCTGTTCCGGGGGGGGACCGGACCGGGACTCACCTTCCCTCTCGGGGCGAAGCTCCAGGAGATCCTGGTCGTCTGCCCGGAAGAACACGTAACGGCCCTTCCACCCCTCGCCGCCGGAACTCATCTCATACTCGCCGCTGGGGAAAAAACGCAGCCTTCCCAGGGAACTATCGTAGAGGGCATTAATTAAGGGGGAAAGCGTTTTTTCACTCTGGCCGGCGAGTTGAATACCCGTACTCGCCCGGCGGTAGGAACCGTCCCAGGCGGCATTGACGGCTATTTTCAGGCGCACATCCTCAAAAACTTTTACTCGTATGCTGTCTAGAGATTCCAGCTCAATATCCAGAAAACGCCTGAGGGTACTGACCGAGATATTCTGGCTTGCTATATACAAGCCGTAGCGGGTAGGGGTGGAATTCTGCCAGTTGAATACCTGCTGAGTCTCGTCACTGAAAAAGATGATCTCCCTGCTTTCCGGATCAAAGTAGATGTATTGACGGTTTTCCAAAGAGCCTTGGGGAATCACGTAATACCACAGGTCGTTGATGAAGTTCTCAAAAACGCCCTTTTCGCCCGAGAGGAGTTCCCGCAAACGGCGCTGCTCAATCTGGGAACCAGGAAGGCGGGTAACGCCGCTTTGCTCGTAACGTTCCTTTTCAGAGTTAAAGGTATAGATAAGTTCCAGTTGATCCAGCATATTGACGGAATTGGTATCATGCCCGTAGGCGCTGATGGCAAAACTTTTATCCCCGGCTATACCCTGATGATAGGCCTGCGTTCTTTCTTTTTCCTGGATCTTGATGGAACCGTCTATACTGATTTCGGCGATTGCGGAAAAAGAGGCTCCGGCCCCGATCATCCGTCTGAAGACGGTCATGGTATGCTCATCCTGACTGTTCATGCCGGTGAGAATAACACAGACGCTTCGATCTCCGATAAGGTCCTGGGTAAAGAGGGATACGGTCCCCGCCTGGGTCGCGGCGGTAGGAATGGTCCATATCCGCCGGTATTCCCCGTTTGTCTCATCGTAGTCGATAAAGGAGACATAGACGGGGCTTTCCATTTCATGAAGACTATAGAAGGCAACCATTTGTTCTTCCGCCGGGTCTCCGTCAAAGTCCTGACTCAGAATGGAAATGATGATTTCCCCCTCGTCCATGGCAACCTTGGCGGTAACGCTGTCCTCATAAGCCATCTGTTCCGCCGCGGAATAATTCTGGCCGCCGACGATTTCCTGGGGGATGATAATCCGGGGCTGCCGGCGCTGTTCCTGGTTCTTCTGATCGGTAAAGGGGCGCAAAAGCAGAAATCCGACAGCCCCGGCGCCGATGATGAAAAAACCTATAAGGGTGAGCAATGTTTTTCTGTTCATAAAATATCCAAATGTGCCTCTACTTTTTCTATCACATCTTCAAGGGTTTGCGCAATATTCTTTCCGCTTATAAACCCGGCGGCGCTGACATGGCCCCCGCCGCCAAAAGCCTGGGCTATTTTTGAGACATTCACCTTGGCCTTGGACCGGAGGGAACAGCGTACCTTTCCCTCCGGGGTTTCCTTTATCAGGATAGAGACAGCGACTTCTTTGGCCCGGAGGGGTATGCTGATAAAGCCCTCGGCGTCCTCAAAGCGGGCCCCGGTGGCCGTCAGATCTTCTTTACGCATAACCTGGACCGCCACCACGCCCTGGGCATGGAATTCCAGCGTGGAAAGCACCTGTTTTTGCAGCAGCAGAGACCCGGTAGAGGCGTTCTCGTTAAGCCAATGATAGACCTCATAGGGAACCACGCCCCACTCAACCAGTTTGAGGGCGGCCGCAAAGGTCCGCAGGCTGGTCTTGGAATAGGCGAAAAATCCCGTGTCGAACACCAGGCCCGCGTAAACCGCACGGGCGGTATCCGCGTCCGCCTCAAATCCAAGGGCCCCGGTAATCTCCACCGCCAGCTCACAGGTAGCTGCGGCGCTGGGATCAATAATGCCCCCCAGAGTTGAAAAAGGTTTCGGCTCATGATGGTCAACCACAAAAACATCCAGCGTTTTGTCGATCATGCTCTTTATCGTGCCGATGAAATATTCATCAGAAGTGTCCACTATGATCAAAGCGGATTTTTCAAATAATTCCTGATGGACATTGGGGTCCCAGCACTCAACGAATTGCAGCGGATCCATAAACCGAAACAGTTCCGGTATCGGCCCGGCGTTGATAATCCGCGCTTCCTTTCCTTCGGATTTCAGCATCGCGGCGAATATCAATTCCGCCCCCAAGCCGTCCGCGTCCGCAGGATCATGAGTGGTGAGGATAAAAGACCGGTATTTATCAATAAAAGCTAAAATCTTGTCCAGCATCTGCGAATTGAGGTCAGCTCCCCAGGAAATACGCTGACGCCGCCTGTCTGACACGGGAGTCGATATTTAAGGCGACGACCAGCGCCTGCCATCCGCGGGTTTCCTCAATCCGTGAAAAACGGATTAGGCCGGCGTTTGGTCCCTGCAGGGTGGGAGAGAGGGCCGCCGGCGAAGCGGTGACCAGCAGGGTATAGATAATGCCCCGTCCAGTGCTTCGCGAAACGGCGTCCCGCAAGGCTCCGGAAAAATCCGCCGCGTCTCCCGCGGCGGAGAAATTTTTCAGGACTTTTTTGATATTTTCTTTATCGGCTTCACTTTTCAGAGTATCGGAATATACGATTTCCGCCTCTTTCCCGGCTTTCCAGATGGTAAGCCGGTCCCCTTCCCGTAAGCGCTGATCCACTAAATTGCCGGAAATCCAAGACGAAATATCATCCCGTACCCTGGTAAGGGCCGAGGAGCCGTCGATAATCAGGTTTACATCTATAGAAACAGCCCGCATATCCGTGCCGTACAACTCCCTCCCCCCTATAACCAGGACCAGCCCAAACAGCGTTTTACCAATAATATTCATTTTCATTCGAGAATCCTAACATGTATTCGTCAATTTGACTACAGAGAATTACCTGAAAACTGCTAAAAACCCGGATATTTTAATAAAGGGGGCTTTACATTTTCGTACGAATATGGGTAAAATAGTACCTTAGAGTATTCTGTCTGAAATTTTTTTTTAAGGAGTAAAACATGGGATCAGTAGATCTGCCTAAAAGCCCAAATGTATTCCATCCGGAGAAACCGAGCGCCGTAGGCTCCCGGAATTCGTTGGCCCAGGAATACCGTGATCAGCAGATTGAGGTTAATCAACTGCTGGAAGAGGAAACTAATAAAGTTATCCATCACCTCACTGCGAAGCTGCCCAAGGACGTGCTTGAACGCCTGGATGTGATGGGCGGCTTGAAGGAAAAGCTGTACAACTATTTTAACCAGAATTACCAGAATATGTTCAACCGGTACCAGGTAACGGCTGAAGATGAAATGGTGAAGAAGGTACGGAACTATGTCGACAAAGAGGAGACCAAGGTCCTCGCCCGGTATACCCCTAAAGAGATAGCGGATCTCCTGGATGCGGTGGGTGGTGCGGATAAGTTCAACACCGGTGAAGTCGAAAAATCCATGGTCAATATGTACGGTCACTTGCAGGGGCACATCCAGCGGGGTGTGAACGAGTTGGAAACCCACACCAACAGCATCCTCCGGCAGAAGACCGATACCGGCGCCTTCGTGCGAGGTGAGAATGCCTACTCCATCGTCAAGTGCGCCTTCAAAGACAACCTGATAAAACCCAAGACCGTCAGCGATGTAAAACTCTCGGTTAATATTTTGGATTCCGAGCTTATCAGCCCGATCTTCCACTATCAGGTTACCGTAGAATATCTGATAAAAGATCTCATCTCCAAGCATGTCATTGACAACATCGACAAGGAAATTGAACGGCTCAAGGATCAGCGGATCGATCAGGGCCTTGAGGAACTTTCCGACAGCGAGGTCATTTTCAGCAAGATCAACCGGGTGGAAAATTACACCGATGACAATGCCGAGGAAGCCAAAGCTAAGCGCTATAGCTATATCGCGAAGGCCCTTATGGATCGGATCGCCGATCTCCGTGCGGAAATCGATCCCGTGGCTTTTGATGCCCTCAACGTTCGCGAAAATATCAAGAAGATCGTCGACATCGAGAATATCCGTAACCGCGGTTTCAACACCGCTATCAACTCCATCACCTCGATCCTTGATACATCCAAGATGGGCTATCAGTTCATCGAGAACCTCAAAAATTGCCGGGAAGTGATCATCCGTGAATATGAGGATACCGATGTAGCCAACCTGCCCGACGAGCGCTACCAGATCAAAATGCGCTACTTTGATAACGCCCAGCTCATAGAGGACCGCAAGGCCTACGATGTGCAGCTCAAGAGCTTTGAGACCGAGATCCAACATCTTTGGGATCTCCTGGAAGTCATCTACCAGGATTCTAAATCGTCTTTCAAAATCAATGATATTGAAGACCTTGCCAAGAAGAACAAGAACCGGATCAAAAAAATCATCAAGGACAAGAGCGGTGAACCCCTCTACGAGGATATAGCCAAGGTGTGGGATGAGATTTCCTTTGTCGCATCTGCCGAGACTGAGGTAGAAAAATCCAATCGTACCTACTACTACGAGAAGGACCGACTCCGCACCAGGATCATCCGTATGCGGGAGCGGATGAAACAGATGTATGATTATCTGTATCCCATTGAGCGTCGGGTTATGGAGAGCCGCCTCTCCTGGCTGGAAAAGGAATACTTCCGGTTTGACTACATGATCAATCCCTATCATCTACAGCCCGGTCTTTTGCTGGACGTGGATATCACCTCCATTAAACGGAAGAAAGTGACGCTGGACTCCATGGCTAACGTGCTCAACGAATTCCTTCACGGCGTGTCCAAGGGCTTCCAGGACGCGGCCTTTGCCTCATTCAGCCGCCGCCGCTCCACTGTCCGGGAAGACATCACCCA
Source organism: Treponema sp. (assembly GCA_031266095.1). The sequence goes on from JAISBR010000085.1 coordinate 86,625, forward strand.
GTCTTTCGGCAGTGTCGACGATTCCCATTCTTCCGCTTCCGAACTGGCTATACCTGCCGTGGTGGCTGTTGCCGATACAAAGCCCAAGGCAATCGCCGCTCCCAAACGGGGACGGAAAGCCGCCGGCGTGGTGGATGCCAAACCCAGACGGGGACGGAGGGCAAACAGCGAAGGTGGATTGACTGAAATTTAATATAAGACGTCATGTTTGGCGTTATGTCAAAATAGAATGCCGTTAATGAAGAACCCAGGAGCAGGCTCCTGGGTATCTTCGTTCTGGCGGGGTTCTACCCCGCTCCGGAGAGGTTGAAATACTTGTTGTGAATAGTAACATTAGCCGCAGCAAGCTGCGGGGTATGGACCCCTGCCTTCCTATCAAAACGCCCCCGATATAGTGCGGTTTTCTGTGTTGACCGTTCCAGCAGTTTGTTGCGTTTCGCGCTTAAAACCTCAAAAAATCGCCTGACAGGCGATTTTTTGCCTTAGTATTGGGGGCGTTTCTACTAAGGGGAACCGTTAACGACCCCGGTCTTTAGCGGTTTTTCGGTTAAGAACAGCTGTTTCGACGGTGAGGCTTTCGAAATTTCAAGGACGTAAAAATCCCCTGCCGGGTTTTGAGGCGTCCCATTAAAAGGGGGTAATGGTTTTATGAGTAAAGATTTAACCAATCTGGAAGTGCTTTCTACGCGTACAGGCTTCAACAGTACAGTACGACAGATACAAAAAACTATCGGCATTTCCAAAGATGTGGAATCGGATAACCTTGCGGATATTTTATATGAACTGGGTGATGAAGAGATCTCTGGTAACCGGACAGGCTTATTGCTGCGGATGATTCTGGTTGACAAGCTCGGATACAAAGCGGTTTCTTCCAACCTTATCACAGTGGTTGAGGACCCGACCCAGCTGGCGCTGGAATTCGCCAAATGGAAAGGAATTGATCTTATCGTCGCCTATCACCATCCTGAAATTGGGCTTTTGCTCGCGAATCCTAAAGTGGCTGAGGAATTGGCCGGTTTCGGGAAGTTGCGCAAACGGGAACTCCTGGTGGTGTACGCCGGGAAACAGGGCAAGCCCGTCGACGAGAGCTGCCAGCGTGCAGCGGAACTGGCACTGAGTCTCTTTTCGGGTGCCAAGGCAAAAGTTCCGGCCGCGCTGCTCAAGGGAAGTTTCCGGGTGCGTAAACTTTCAAAGCCAAGCGAGGGTGATAACAAAACAGCCGCTTCCGCGAAGGCGTCCAAAGCAAAGACCGCATCCAGGACCGCCCTCAAGGAAAAACCGGCCTCCTCCGCGCGCCGCATTGCCGCACCGGTGGTAACCGCCTCTTCTATGGTGCTGCCGGCTAAAGGCACACTGAAAATGACTCCCCATTATGCGGTGGTGGTGCAGAACGAGCTTTTCCACAACGGAAACGTGGAAGCCTGGAAACGGATCGTAGCCAGCTACAAGGCAAAGCACCCTGAATTGGAAGTGTACATCTACTATGAAGGTGAACGAATCCTCGATATTAACTCCCTTTTTAAATGGGGGAAGGTCAAGCACGGCAGCGCTATTGAGTTTGCCGTGGCGGGAAACGGCATCCAGGATGTGGCAAAACTACAGCGTTATCTGTCCCAGGGGGCAAGTCCTCAATTTGAGGCCTTTCTCCATGGACCGGTAAATACCGTTTTGAAGCTTTTCTAAAAAGGACAAAAATATGGACAGTAGAATACATTTTTTTAGCCAGAAGGATGTCATTCCTCCAAAAGTCGCACCTGAACTGTTGGGCATCCGCGGGCGGCAGGCCAATGAATTCGCCGAGCTTGGGTTTCCCATCCTTCCCGGATTTATTCTGGATACAGAGATCGCCTCGGAGATAGATACAAAAGTCATACGAAAGGACATAAAAACCCTCTTGGAAAAATGCGCCGGATTAGCAGGCAAAACTTACGGCGACACGAAGAATCCTATGCTTCTCAAGGTAGTAATATCCTCAAACCTGGCCATTACCACCTACCCGGCCCTGCATAATTTCGGCCTCGTGAAGCCCGCTATCGAAGGCTTTACCAACTGGGTGGGCGAGGACTTTGCCATCCACGAGTTACTCTTCCTGGTCCGGGGTATGCTCAAAATTGAGAAGCGGATCAAGGAACTTGAAGACAAGCCCAAAGAGCAGGAAGAGATCGCTTCCATGCTCAAACGCTTAAGTGTGATGCTGGGAATTTCCGGGCCTTCCAACGAACTGCGTGAAAAGGAAAAGCCAATTCCTATTGACAAAAGCGCCGGGGAATACATGGACGAGTACGCAAAGTATTTCCCCCAGGGCTTCTTCGATGACGCCGAAAGCCAGCTTTTGATCGTCTTGAGCGAAATATCAAAAATGCTCCAAATGGACGATCAGAACGACCATGACACGGCGCTCCTTATCCAGCCCATGGTGTACGGAAACTACGGTAAGGCCTCCTGCGCGGGTGATTTTTACAGCCGCAACATCGTTACCGGCGATAAAAAACTCCAGGGGGTATTCTTCCGGGGCAAATTCAACGAGTTTGGCGCCACAGGACAGGAGATCAACAAGATCGACGCCGCTTATCTCAAAGAGCTTGAGAAAATCGCGTGGGCCCTTGAAGATAAATTCAAAGAAATTCGCCAGATTCGCTTTACCATTGAGAACGGCAAGCTCTGGCTCATTGAGCAGCGTCTTGTGGATCAGAAATCAACTCAGGCGGATATCAAGCTCCTGCTTGACTTGGCAAAACGGAAGATCGTTGACAACGCATATGCAGTGAAAGCTATCGATCCCCTCAGACTGAATGAAATCCTGCACCCGGTGATCAATACGCCGAGCGTAAAAGACTTGAAATTCTGGAAGGGCGGTATTGCCGGCGCGCCGGGCGCCGCCATCGGCAAAGTGTACTTCAGTACCAATGCGCTGCTTGAGGCAAAAAAGCTTGCGCAACAGAAAGGTGAGGATGATCGTTGCATCCTGGTGGCGATCTCTTCCTTTGCCGAGGATGTCAAGGCCATTGAGGTAAGTACCGGTGTTCTCACCGCCGAGGGCGGCTATTCGGCTCACGCCTCGGTTGTGGCCCGCCAATACGGAAAGGTCTCCCTGGTTTCGACCGCTCTCAAGATCAAGGGCAATAAGGCTACTCTTGGTGACTTCAGCTTTTCCGAAGGCGACTACCTTACCATCAGCGTTCCTTTTTATGGGGAATCCACGGTGTACAAGGGAACAGCCGAACTTATTGAGCCTGATCCCAAGGAATCGGGACTGCTGGACTTCATCGCCTTGACCAAGGGCTTCCTCAAAAAGTTCCATGTACGCTGTAACGCCGATACCCCCCGGGACGCGGCGCTGGCCCTGAGTTTTGGCGCGAGCGGGGTGGGTCTCTGCCGTACCGAACACATGTTCTTCAAGGCGGAGCGTATCAACGTGTTTCGGGAAATGCTGCTCTCCAGCGATTCCAAAGGGCGGCAAAAAGCCCTGGACAAACTCCAGGTTATGCAGCGGGACGACTTCTATAACATCATGAAAGTGATGTCCGGCAGGGGAGTGATCATCCGTTTGTTGGATTCCCCGCTACATGAGTTCATGCCCCATAACGACGAAGAACTGGCCGGCTATATTGCACATATCACCAAAACGAAGAACATCAAGCCATCCAAGACTGAGATTCTCGCCCAGATTGAAGCTCTGCATGAGTTCAATCCCATGTTGGGACACCGGGGCTGCCGTATCGCCGTATCCTACCCTGAAATCTACGCCATGCAGGTCAAGGCTATTTTTGAGGCCACCTATAAGCTTCACGCCGAAAAGATCGACGCCCGGCCTGAAATCATGGTTCCCATCGTGATGAACGCGTCGGAACTCAAACTTATCGCCTACGGCAAGAAGATCGAAGGTTCAAACTACATCGGTATTGTTGATATTGAGGAATCGCTGAGAAAAGAAAAGAAGGCAAAAGAGGTGGAGTACCAGATTGGCACTATGATAGAACTACCCGCCGCAGCCTTGGGCGCGGGAGAAATCGCCAAGTATGGCCGTTTCTTCAGCTTTGGCACCAACGACCTGACCCAGACCACCCTGGGCATTTCCCGGGATGACTTTACCGCCTTCATGCCTGACTATACTCTATTCGATCTTATCCAGGGAAACCCCTTCAGCACGCTGGATCCGAGGGTCAAAGAACTCATCACCTTGGCTGCCGATCGAGGGCGGCTTACCCGGCCGGACTTGGTCTGCGGTCTCTGTGGGGAGCACGGCGCCAATCCGGCCAATGTGCGCTTCTGCATGGACGCGGGCCTTGATTACGTATCATGCTCTCCCTATTCGGTACCCATTGCCCTGCTGGGCGTGGCCCAAGCGGAGATTGCGAGAGGCGAACAGTAATATTTACATAAGAGAGGCTGTTCCAAAACTTCAGCTTTTGGAACAGCTTCCTTAGATTTAGAGGAAAAACCGGGCTTTTGACCGGTTTTTCCAAGAGCTTGTCCAAAACCAACCGGGTTTTGGAACAAGCTCAAGATTAAGACTCTTAAATAACAAAGCCGTCCGATCAGCTGGACGGCTTTGCGTTTTTTAGTCTTAAGACAACGGAGGCGATTTCAAAACAAGTGGTTTAAAAATCGTCCCACTTGTTATGCGAATTCACCTTTAAAGGACATGGTTGTTTCCACCATTCTTGAGACCAGTGTTGCCGCGATTCTGGCGTCCCCCTGGGGGATTCCCGCTTCCTGGTTAAAGGATTTTTCAAAAAGTTCCCTAAGGGTTTCGTAGACATCGGACAGGTTGTACAGTACCCGGGCAAAGTTGTCGCCGGTGGGCTTGAGAATGGTGAATGAGCCAAAGGTATCATTCGGTTCTTTGGCTACATAGATAGAGTTTTGCTTCCGGTCGGTAATTTTCTCCAGTTCGCTGAAACGCTTGGGAATAAGCTCGCCTTCCTTCCTGCTGACCGGTTCCTGATACTTGAGCGGGTAGGAAGCAGGTTCTACCAGAACGAACAACTTCTTTCCGCCGGTAACGAATTCCAGTCCTCCGGTACCCAGGCGTATTTCTTTTACACCCGAATAGGATACCACCTCATAGATAGAATATGCCGAGTTCATACTGAAAAACGCGGAAACGATGTAGCCATGATCCCTGGGTAATTTGTCCTGGGCGTAGGCGTCAAAAAGATCCATAACCCTGAGGCCGGTTGCGGCGGATTCCATCGCCGGGGCTTTCATAGTTGTTTTCTTTACCGGGGCTTTCGCGGCGGGTTTTTTCACCGCCGTTTTCACGGCGGGCTTCTTGGCCGGGGCTTTCGCGGCGGATTTCGCCGCCAGTTTTTTCACCGCCGTCTTCACGGCGGGCTTCTTGGCCGGAGCTTTCGCGGCGGGTTTTGCCGCCGGTTTTTTTACCGCTGTCTTCGCAGCGGGTTTCTTGGCTGTTGTTGATTTAGTACTTTTTACGGATTTGCCTGTGGTCGCCATTAATATCCCTCCTTGAATTTTTCGAGTCTGGGGACTTTCTAAAAACTTCCATATTTAGAAATTTTCTTACCCCAGAAGAAGACCGCCTTATCGCAATTCATTACATTGCAAAGACTTAACGGTTTTCTCCAAGCGTCTCCGGAAACCCAAACGGATTTTCAGAAGCGCCTTCTGATTCGATTATAGACTTTTTCCCCAAGTCTTAGCAACTGTTTTTTGATAATTCGTTAATCCAATAGTTATTTTACCCTTACATAGGACGATTTCAAAAATCGCTGTTTTGAAATCGTCCCACATATTCAGCGAGAAAAGACACCCGGCAAAGCGGGGCATCAGACAGTAAGCGTATTCCGCTTAATCCACAGGCTATTTTACCCGTGACAGGGTAACTGCGGCGGTAGTAACAATGTCGTCTACCGAAGCGCCCCGGGAGAGATCGCTGATAGGTTTGGCGAAACCCTGCAGGAAGGGGCCGAAGGCTTCAGCCTTGCCCAGCCGCTGGACCAGCTTGTAACCGATGTTACCCGATCCCAAGTCCGGAAATACCAGGGTGTTTACTTTGCCCCGTACCGGACTGCCCGGCGCTTTTTTATCCGTTACTGAGGGTACCAGGGCGGCATCAGCCTGAAGCTCTCCGTCAAAAATAAAGTCGGGATTCTTACCCTTGAGAAACTCCACCGCCGTTTGTACTTTGGTCACGTCGTCGTGTTTGGCGGAACCTTTGGTGGAAAACGACATCAGCGCCACCACCGGCTCCAGGCCCAGGAATTCCCGGCAGGACCGGGCCGCGCTCTCGGCGATGTCCGCGAGCTGTTCCGCCGTCGGATCAGGCACTACCGCGCAGTCCGAGAAGATGAGGGCGCCGTCGGCTCCCCACTGGGGATCCATGTTAGCCATCACAAAGCAGGAAGACGCTGTTTTAAGCCCCGGCAGAGTACCGATAATGGCCAGGCCCGCCCGGAGCACATCACCGGTGGTGTTTTCAGCGCCGGCAACCATGGCGTCCGCGGCATCCAGGTGTACCATCATAGCGCCCCAGCGCAGGGGATCCGTAATGTCAATCTTTGCCTGTTCCCCGGTCATACCCTTGTGTTTGCGCAGTTCGTAGTATTCCTGGGCGTATTTATTCAGGTTAACGTCGGCGTGAGGAGAAATAATATTGACGCCACTTAAGTCCACCCCCTCATCTTCCGCCACTTTCTGAATATCCGCTGCTTTTCCCAAAAGAGTAACGCTGACGGCAAGCTGTTCGTCCATCAGAATCCGGGCCGCCTTGATGGTTCGGGAATCTGTGCCCTCGGGAAGTACCAGCTTTTTCCGCATTGATTTAGCTTTGGCCTTCATCTTACTTACAAAATCCATATACTACCACTCCTTTCCGGCGGTTCATTTCAACCCCGGATTATTGGTATTTAAGTACCTATGATTCTCAGCATAGCCTGATATATGGAATTCCGCAAGTAATTCAATTTGACGGGGGTAATTTAACCGCAAACTCCTACTCGGCCTCCCATAGCCATGTGGAGAGGTAGCGTTCACCGGTATCGGGGAGAACCGTCACAATGGTTTTGCCCTTGTTTTCAGGGCGCTTGGAAATGGTCAGCGCTGCCTCAAGAGCGGAACCGGAAGAAATACCCGCCAGGATTCCCTCCTCTTTCGCGAGACGGCGGGCGGCGTTTCCCGCTTTGATTTCATCGGTTAGATAAATCTCGTCTATCACCGATGGATCGTAGACTTGGGGCTGGAAACCGGCACCGATGCCCTGTATCTTGTGGGAACCCGCCTGGCCGCCTGAGAGTACCGGCGAGGCCGCAGGTTCTACGGCGATCACCTTTATCGAAGACTTTTTTGACTTGAGGAATCTGCCCGCTCCGGTAATGGTACCACCGGTGCCGACTCCGCCGATGAGGATATCTACCTCTCCGTCGGTATCGTCCCAGATTTCAGGACCCGTGGTTTTTTCGTGGATAGTCGCGTTGGCAGGGTTGCTGAACTGCTGGGGGATAAAAGAATTGGGGATTGATGCTGCCAGATCCTCCGCTTTGGCGATAGCGCCCTTCATACCCTTGGCGCCTTCAGTCAATTCCAATTCCGCTCCCAAGGCTTTGAGAAGTTTCCGGCGCTCAATACTCATGGTTTCCGGCATGGTAAGGATTATGCGATAACCCTTGACCGCTGCGACATACGCGAGACCAATACCAGTGTTACCGCTGGTTGGCTCAATGATCACTGTTCCTTTTTTCAGCTTGCCGTCCTTTTCAGCGTCTTCAATCATCGCCAGGGCGATACGGTCCTTGACGCTGTGGAGCGGGTTAAAACTCTCTAGTTTGACAAAAACTGTGGCGCCGCCCTCGTTGATTTTATTGATTTTAACCAGCGGTGTGTTTCCAATAAGTTCCGTGATTCTTTCTGCCCGTGCCATATTATCCTCCTTGGTATTTTTCCGGAGCCTGTGAAGAAAAATCGCCCGATCACTTGTTCATAAACATCAGATGATTTTATGCTTGAAGCCCCTTAACTCCTAGTATTTATACAGGTATTATATCATAAAAATCAACAAGTGTCAACCAGTGAAAACATTTTTCCGGGTTTATAGAGAAGACAGGCAGCGGTATTTATGGAAGCCGCCCATTCGGGGATGAACCGTTTGCGCAAGATACCGGTTCGCGTTGAAAAACAGGAAAGCTCGTATCTTGGGTTGCGTATGTACGTGTGCGCTTTCATCGCCTTCCTCAAAGTACTTGTTATTTAGGGACAAACCCCTATCCGGCTTTACGGTAAAATTCTGATTTTTCATCAGCATGGTGGTTAAAATGCTTGTATATGCGCCGGCCCTGCAGGTAATTTTAAACCGGCTGTTCGAGACCCACGCTAATTTACCCCGGCGTATTCCCGTTCATAGCGCTTAAGCCGGGGATTATCCGGGGCTATGGCGAGGGCCTGCTTGAGGTAGTACAGCGCCCGGCGCTGATCCTTTCGGCGGTGGTAAATCTCGAATGTGGCGATAAGGGTGTCAAGATTCCGAGGGGCTTCAAAGAGGCTGGAACGGAGATCGCTCAGGGCCGCTTCCTCATTGGTCCGAAGGCGGCTGCGCAGGTAATAATAACGGCTTTTTGCCGGCCCCCCACTTGAGACCGAAAGGCGGCTTTCAATCATTCTGCCGGCTTCTTCCCGCCGATCGGCGTCGATAAGGGCGGAGATGTAGGCGGCCGCACCCTCATCGTTGGCGGTGTCCCGTTCATAGAGTTCCCGCGCATACGAGAGAGCCCGGGACTTGTTTCCCAAACCCAGTTCCACCGTATAGGCGTCCAGGAGATCCTGGTTGGAACGCCGCCTGTTGAGCAGCCGGTTCACAAAACCCTGGGCTTCCCGCCAGTTTTCCCGGCGAATAGCGTCCCTCAGGGCCAGACTCAGTACCGGCAGGGAAGGATCGGGATCGTTCAAGAGGCGGCCAAGCAGTTCCCTGCCCTCAGCCTCATCCTCCGGCCGGGGAGATTCCATGAGGAGCCGGGCGGCGTAGGCCAGTGCCTCCTCATCGCCGGGGGAAAGGCGGAGTATGGAACGGAGATAATTAAGGGCGGAATCACGGTTCCGGTAGCCCTCGGCCTGAAGCCTGGCCCGCAGGAACAGGTAAAGCCGGTTACCTGGGTTGATCGCGGCGTAAAGATCCAGGGGCGCTTGGGCCTGGGCAAAACGGCCCAATTCTACCAGAATATGGGCCCGCATCAGGATAAAGTCCCCGTCCCGGCTGTCCCGCCGCAGAATCTCCGCTACCGCCGGTTCCGCCCGGGACCAGTCCCCATTTTCATAATAGGCAAGGGCAAGCTGCCGCTTGATCTCCATGTTGTCGGGGAAGCGGATCGCCAGTTCCGAAAGCGCCTGCGGAACCTGCTGTTTCCTGCCTGAATTGCCTATCACCCGGACTAGGCCGAGCATGGCGGGGTAACATTCCTCGGAAATATGGTAAGCCTGGGTGTAGGCGGCTTCCGCTTCCTCAAGCTGTCCCAGCCGTTCAAACACCATACCGAGAAAAAAGGGAGCAAGTACCGAATCGGGGCGCAGGCGCCGGGCTTTTTCCAGATCCGGAAGGGCCAGAAGGAGCCGTTCCCGCCGGGTTTCGGCGAACAGGGCCAGAAAGGGTAATACATGTTCCAGAAAGTCGGTAGAATCGGCAGGAGGCGGGACATAATTACCCCGCTCAGCTTCCCTCAAAATCCGGGCGTAGACATGAGTCTGGGGAAGATCTATGGAGGGAAGCGGGGCGGCTGTATCGGGGTAGATCCGCATGATAAGGACGGTGTTAACTCCGTTCATCACCCGGCCAAACTCCGAAGCTCCCAGGTCCCGGTCGCTGATAAGTTCCAAAGCCCGCAGCATGAGAGGCGGTATTCCGGTTTCGGTTAAATTCCGAATTTCCTCGACGATTCCCCCTCCGGCGGAAGGGGAAGGATTACGTTCTACGGGCGGGCGGGAACTTTCCGCTGGAAGAGGACGGGCAGGGGCTGGGGATTGACAAGAAACAATGGTTTGAACAATTAACAGTACCCAAAAAAAAGGAAACCAGGACCTATTTGTCACCGTTTAGGTTCCCCGGTGTTTTTTGTACTGAGGGAAATAGGTATCAGTATAAGCCCCGCCAATATCATCAAAAGGGGCCACCAGTTCTTGACAAACTGCGCCAGGGAAAAGGAAACCAGGTCCAGAGAAAAGACCAGCAGTACCGAACCCAGCAGGATAAAAGCGAGGGATGACACCAGGTACCTGATGCGGAAGGTTCCGTACTGACGCCAGCTTGCGGGAAACAGGGCTATCCCTGAAAAAACCGAAAGCAGCGGCCAGACACGGGAAAATGGGAGCGGGATGACGTGCAAGGCGTAAAGAAGGAGAAAAAGCCCTGTCTGTAAAAAAAAGGACGCGAAAAAGAGGTACACAGAACGTTTATTGAGTTTTACGGCCAGTACGGCGCAGCCAATGCCTAAAATCACAAAAACGAAAGAAACAAATATGAATGCCGGGGAAATTTCCGCCAAAGATCCCAGCAAAAAGGCACTGCCAAGAAACATGAGAAGAAGGCCGATAATAAAAATGAACCTGGCGGCTATCCGGCGGTTCACAAAACGGTGCATATAATGTAATTATAACAAGAGAAGTTTTCCCTGCCAAGAGAAAACATGAAACTTGTCTTGTTTATGCCGTAGGGCAAGGAAATACAGGATGGAAAAAAGAAAAAAATTCTGCGGACGTATCTTCGCGCCGCTGCTCATAGCGGTGGTCCTAATCACGGTCTGCGGAAAGAGCATACAGGACGTCGACTCAGAAAAAATCGACCCTTATTATATTACCGGATCTCCGCAGAACAGGGAAAATTTCCAGGACCTTTTTACCCTGCTCGCCAAGGAACAGGACTCCACCGAGAGCCAGTTCGCGGTGATCAGGGAAATCGCCAATAGCTACGTCAGGATCAAAGAGTACGGCAAGCTGATCCATTTTCTCTGCTCCCGAACTATCAATTATCCCGAAGATCCCTACAACAGTTATTACCTGTTGATGATAGCCTACGCCTATACACAGCAGGATGCATACCCGGTGGCTGCCCGGTATTTTGATTTGATCGTAAAAAATTACCCTGATCTGACTATTAATGGAGAATCCATTCACCTGGCCTGCCTCAAGCAGCTCATTGAATTGACTGATAATCCGGAACAACGGGTCTGGTACTATCAGGAATTGATCTCCCGGTTTTCCGAACAGATCGACCTGGGCACTGCTTATTTCATGCTGGCCCAGTCTTATGAACGGATCGGGGACTGGACCGGAGCCATCCAGATCTATACACAGTACCTGCCCTACGCCGGAACAGTGATACCGGGCTTTCCCAACGCGGATAATTATGCCAAACAGCAGGTGGACTTCAGCAAGTCCCCCAAGGACTGGACCTTTGAAAGCCTGCCGGCGCTGCTCAGAGCGGTACAGGCCGCGCTGAACGAGGGCAGTCCCGGCCAGCTCAGGCGATGCCAGGCAAAGGTCAACTTTTTCGCCCGCTCCTGGGAGCAGAATGAAACCGATGATTCGGGAATGGCGGATTTCAGCCTTTCCTATTTTATGCGGGGCAACCGCATCCGCTATGCCGACAAACTGGATACCGCTTCTAACGCCACCGAAGCGTACTTACGGACATGGGGATGGTCCCAGTACATCTCTACATGGTATCTTTATTTTAGAAAGATATACTTCCCTTCGGACCCGGAAATCCACGGTCGATGGGAATGGGCGGGAGTATATTATGGGGAGAAATACTAATGAAGGAAAATGGCGGGCCTAAGATTTTAAAGGCGAGACGCGGTAAACTGCTGGCTTTCTTACTTTTCGCGGGCGTCTGGTCCAGGCTCTTAGCCGCCGATTCTATCGGGAGCGCGGATCGTTCCAACGCCGCCGGCTTTCCCGCCGCCGCAGAACGCCCACTGCGAGGCGTTCCCGTTTATTTTTCGCTGGCTCCTCTCCGCCATTCCCCGGATCAGGCCTCTTTTACGTCAAATTCCCTCTTGAGCCTATCGGCGCTGGAACAGCCTCTCACCCAATATTACATCCGGCAGTATTCCAGTTTCGGCGGCATCAGCTGGCTCAACGCGGTTATGCGCCGGGGGAGCGTGTACCTGCCCTTTATTAAAGAAGAAATTACCAAGCGGAACCTGCCACCGGAATTACTTTACCTTCCGGTAATTGAGTCGGGCTTTCAGGCTTCGGCGAGGAGCAGGTCCGGCGCGGTGGGACTTTGGCAGTTCATGCTGAACAGCATCGGTCCATACAATATGAAGGTAAACGATTTGATGGACGAGCGCCGGGATTTCCAGAAATCCACCGTAGGCGCGCTGCGAAAACTGGAAGAAAACTATAAGACCCTGGGAGACTGGCCTCTGGCCCTGGCGGCCTACAACGCCGGCTTGGGCGGGATAAACCGGGTGGTACGGCAGACCGGCAGCCGGGACTATTGGCTCCTCTCCGCTAAAAAGGAACTGAAGACTGAAACTATCCAGTATGTGCCGAAACTGCTGGCCGTTGCCTGGATACTGTCCCAGCCCCGCCGCTTTGGCGTGGATTTCTGGCCGGAGACCGTTGAGTGGACCACGATCCCGGTAGGCAGGCAGGCGTCGCTTGATATCATCGCCGCAGAAGCGGGCATCGACCGGGAGACGCTCCGGCTGGGGAATATGGAACTGCTTCACGGCATTACTCCCCCGGACGGCGCATACCGGCTCAAAGTTCCCGTCAATGTCTATCCCCTGGTGACCGAGGTTCTGGAACGGGAAGACCTCAAACTGCTGCAATATTACCGCTACTCGGTCAAATACGGAGACACCCTCTCTGCCCTGGCGCGGCATTACGGAGTATCCCTCAACCTCATTGAACAGTACAACCCCGGCATCATGAAACGCTACCTCAAGATAGGTGAAACCATCATCATACCCGCGTTCAAAGAAACCGGCCCGTACCAGGGCGGCGCGGTCGGCTCTCAGGCTGTGGTCTCCGCGGCGGAACGTCCCTTTACCGGCACTTACGTAGTCAAAAAGGGGGACAGCCTCTGGTCTCTGGCTCTGGCCTACAAAGTCGATCCGCTGAATTTGGCTGACGCAAATGGTATGGGATTGAACCAAATCCTACCCGAAGGGAAACAACTGAAAGTTCCGATAAATTAAAGAGAACCTTTGAGCCTCTTGCAAAACTCAGTTGATTTTGAAAGAGACTCCTTTATCAACAAGAACGATACTAATTTATAGAGGCGGAGGTGTCGTGAGGAAAATAGGGTGCCTGGCCCTTTTGGTTGCCGGTCTGACTTATGGGGAAGCCAATATCGGTATCAGCGGGCTTGTTGAATGGGACAAGATGGAGATCAGCGCATCGATATCCCTGGAACTGGCGTCGGCCAATATCCGGTTGCCTGCGGGCAGGATTCAGGGAGAATCGCTGATCAACGCGGAATACCTCCGGCTGATCCGGCCGGGTATCCTGGGTCTGCGGCTGGATTCCTCCTCTACCGTGGCGGATCTAATCGACCGGGGGGAATGGAGCCTCCTGGAAGCGGAAAACCTCGCGCTGACCGCCCGGACTATAGCTCCCGCGCTGTCGCCGGATCTCCGTACCTTGTCCGCCTCCTACATCCTGAGCATGGACAGCGTACGCGCGGCCCTTATCCGCCATCAGCATCCCGCTGAAATTATGCGGACCCTCAGCCCCGTTGCTGCCCCGGCTTACACGGGAATCGTCATTATCGCCGCCGAAGCCCTTCCGGTCCACGGCATGCGCGGCTCGGCGCTGACCCTGCCCTGCCTTTTCCCGAAGGTCTGGGATACGGAAATGAACCTCATCTTTGAGCGAAGTATGCTGGAACTCACCAACACCGTCATGGTCCGCTACGCGCCGCCGCGAAGCGTCTTCTTTGACGGCCCTTCGAGCCTCTCCCCTGAAATCACGCCCCTGGTGGGGAACAGGCCTCTGCGGATTTTCGCCCGCGGCGTGTTCGGCATCAATTCCACGGACCCCATCATCGACCGGGAAGACGCCCTGCTGATTATCTCATCGGAAGAAAACCGCCGGCTCCTCCGGGAAGGCCGGGTGCTTATCGTGCTTAACGACTCGGTATTAAAAAGCCTGCTTACCGGAGAGTAAATCCGGCGCATGATGCCGGCAAAACGCCTCGTTTTAGCCGGACTGGGACCGCTCAAAGACGATTTGCGTATCACCGGCCTGGCTCTGAAACATGGTGGGCCAGGAAGTTTGTTGCACTTCGTGCATAAAACCTATAAGCGCAACAGGCTCCTGGGCGCTGAATTGAGCGCCGGGCCGATTGGTCCCTACACGCTGAACCGCTCCCAAATTCCCGACAGCGCGGTTCTGACGGCGGTGTATTTTTCATATTTACGGCGATAAATTTCGGCTGTTTTGGGATTGGGTTCAATTTTTTGCTTTATCCTGGTCATGGCCCGGACCGCTTCTTCGTAGTTTTTGAATTCCCCGGCCGCGATTGCCGCAGCCATGGCGCAGCCAAGCGCCCCCAGCTCTTTTACAGCAATGGTTTCCATGGGAAAGCCGAGAATATCCGCAAACATCTGTACCCATACCGGAGAATTAACCGCGCCGCCGGCAATCCGTATGGCTTTGGGGGCCGGGCGGGTTTTGAGCAGCCGGTCGATGTGAGTCTTGTGGGAATATACCACCCCTTCGTATACCGCCCTGAGGCAGTGGTTACGTTCATGGTACGCGGTCAAACCGACAAAAGCGGCCTTTCCCAAGGGGTGATCATTGGAGCCGTACAAAAAGGGCAAGAAATACACATCACTTTTTTCCGGGGGTATCGAAACAACCAGTTCATCGATATAGTCATAAAAACGTTTACCTTCGGGTATGTTTTTTTTGTCGAAGAAATTATCCAAGAACCAGTCCAGGTTGCCTGCGGAAGTGGCGCTGCATTCCTCAACCAAAAAATAGGGCGGAATGGCAAAGAGAGAATTCATGGCGATACTGCCGTCGGTTACCGGCGTTTTGGAAATATACTCGTTGATGCTCCAGGTTCCGGCGATGGTACACAAGTCCTCCGGGCTGGTAACATTCATGGCAATGGCACAGGAATCAATGTCGAACATACCCCCTGCGACCGGCGTACCTTCTTTCAAGCCCATGAGTTCCGCGGTTTCCCGGGTAATAGAACCGCATTTTTCGTAGGAAAACCGTATGGGCGCGAGTTTATCGTATACTTCTCCGATTCCCAGGGTATCCAACTGCGCCGGATCAAATCGTACGTTGATAATGTCCATGAGGCCGGAACCGGATATGTCGGTAGCCTCAGAATAGGCCTCCCCGGTCATGCGGAAACGGATATAATCCTTGACCGAAAAAACCCATTGAATATTTTCGTACACGGCCGGTTCATTGTCTTTGAGCCATGCCAACAGGGACACCTGCTGGGAAGCAAGCAGTTTTTGGCATATTTGAGGGTATAGTTTCCGCGCAACGCCGTTGGCGTACCATTTTTCCGGGTATTCCCACGCTCTGCTGTCGGTAGAAACAATACCGTTGTACGCGGGTTTGTTATTTTTGCCCCACAGGTACAGCCCCTTCCCATGGCCGCAGACGGATATGCCGATGATATCCGCGCTGTCAATGTGGGCGTCTTTGACCGCGTTCCGTACGCATTGGCAATTATGACGCCACAATTCCTCCATGTCCCGTTCGGTATACCCCGGCTTGGGGGTCAGCAAGGGCGTATGCAGCCCTTTGGTGATTATTTCTGTACCGGTCAGATCAAAGATCGCCGCTTTTACCAGGGTACCGCCATTATCCAGGCCGATTACATATTTCGCCATATAATCCTCCTTGAGGCTGCTTTCCCAAGACTTCAGCTTTTGGAAAAGCAGCCTTAGATATAAAGACTTCCTGAAAACCGGCCGGATTTTGAAAGAAGCCCCATTAATATACCAGATCGCCGTATTTCCCGGCACATAAAAGCCTCTGTCCTTGGACAGCGGCACTCCGGTGGCTTCACTATAAATAGCACAGCCGTATCCGTCGGTCAAGGGCTTCGCCACGGAGGGCATCGGTGTTTACTTTTTTCAGGTCAAAATTCCCCTGAAAGCAGCATACTTTGAAGAAAAAATGCGGGGTATTGCCTTTTCCCTGAAATATGCTATAATCATTCCGTAGCCATCATCTACTATAAGGTAGTTGTCCGGCCCGTTGGGTTTGGACTGACCCTATAAATCCGGGTGAATGGCCGGATTTGGGCCCCCTCGTCCCCTCCCTGGGTTGGGGGCCTTTTTTGTCTTTAAACCCTGTGTATACAAGCGGCAATTTTTCCGTCGGGAACAAGGGTATTCCGGGCGGCGCTCCGCAGTCGGGTATGTCTTGGCCGGACTGTGGGGCGGAGAAAGGCCATATGAATGCAACAGGCTGCTAATACAGAGCTTCTCTCAAATTTTTGACGTTTTGGGACATCAGATCGTAATAGTTCGCGCCCCGGTCAAAATCTCGTTTGGAAATATTGTGAACCGCGTGGAGCAGCAATTTTTTAGCCCCTGTTTCTTCGCATATCGTATCGGCGATTTTTTCATTGGAGAGTTCAATGTGGAAAACCACGGGGATTTTTTCAGCCCTTATTTTATCGACGAGAAACACAATCGTCGCGGCGCTGCATTCGGTTTCGGTGGAACAGCCGGGGAAAGCCGCGAAATAGTTGAGGCCGTAGGCGTCGGCAAAATAACGGAATGGGAAACGGTCGCCAAATACAAAGGTTTTCCGTTTAGCGCCGTTTATCATCTCTTGAAAAGAAGAGTCCAAAGCCGACAATTTCGCGAGATAAGAAGCGGTGTTCCTTTCATATACCGCCGCATTGGAAGAATCCCGCCCTTTAAGTACGGAGGCGATTTTCTCTACAATGAGTTTCGCGTTTTTGGGGGATGTCCAGACATGTTCATCATATTCGGGTTCTTCCCCCCCTTCCTCTTCCTCTTCTTCCATCCCTTCCACAATCAGCTCTTCCACTACTTCTACGCAATCCATGAGGGTGATAATTTCCATACCGCCTGTGTCCATGGACTCAAGAATCCGTTCAACCCAGGCATCCGATTCTCCCCCCACATAAATAAACACATCACAATTTTGTACTTTGATGATATCCTGGGGAGTCGGTTCAAAAGAATGGCTCTCCGCTCCGGGGGGAAGCAGCATGGTGAGATTAACCTTGTCCCCGGCGATTTCACGGACAAAGTCATAGGGAGGAAATATGGTAGTTACCACATTTATTTTACCATTATTATTTTTTCCTGTGTCCCTTCGCCCGCCGGCGGGCAAAACCGTTGCAAGGGACGCCATTATGCACACAAACAAAATTATTCGTTTCATATCTGTAAACTCCTGAGCCTCTTGCAAAACTCGGTTGGTTTTGCCGAGGCTCTTGCAGTTTCTCGCCGTCGAACCTCCGGTTCGCAGGCTGCGAAACATGCATTTTTAAGCGGTCACTCTTTCAAAACTGAAGTTTTGAAAGAGTCTCTCCTGTTAAAATTTTTTAGACTCCGTCAAACGATTGGGCAAAGATTAAAAGTCAAAGATTCATTTTTACTTTTGACCGTACCGGATCCGCCGGGATGGAAGGAAAAACGACACGGCTCAATAAAAGCACGGACGTAAAAAACAGCCCCGAAAAAGAAGCGGGATAAACAACGGCGGATTTAAGCTGTCGGGAAAAATTCTCATTTACCTGGACAAGAAGGCAGAGGGGACAGCCTTCACCGATACAGTCATGATACCCCTGGGCTGCGGCAAAAGGTTCCGCGAAAAGGGATACGGCTAAAAAGCACAAGAATAAGACCAGCCGCACCCAGAGGCCCGCCTGAGTGTTCACAGGATAGCTCACGCGACTCAACCGGCGGACAGACATGTTTTGCAGGTTCCGTAAAAAATGGTTTTAAGCACATTGATTTGGAAATTATGCCCAACCCGAAGATGCAGTTCAATCTCATCCAGAAGCTCGCAGTCCTCATGGATAAGGCTGCCGCAAATCTCACATTTCAGATGAAAATGCTCTCGGCACTTTGTATTATCACTTATGTATTGATAACAGGCGCCGCCGCTTACCGTATATTTACGGATTGTTCCCTCGGCGGCTAATCTTTCCAGATGCCGATATATCGTGGTCTGCCCGATGCCATCTTTTATATCCTCGAAATAACGTACCAGTTGATTAACCGTCACATGCCTGTCCCCAAGGGACCGCATATAATCAAGAATATGCTGCCCCTGCCGCGTATGATAATTTACCGGTCGTTTGTGGTTCATAACAGTCAGATCATATCTCTAAAAAACGATGTTGTCAATATGAAAATGAAAATTGTTTTCATATTGATATATAAGCGGCGGTTTTCCCTCCCCTTCGCTATTTCCGCCAATACGCTGGGCTGAACAGTACGCATACGGTCCACAGTTCAAGCCGCCCGACGATCATCACAAAAGAGAAGAGCCATTTGATGTGGCTCGGAAAGCCGCCATAGTTGCCGGAGGGGCCGATAACGCCGAAGCCCATACCCAGATTCCCGGTGATCGAAAGGGCTGCGCTAAGGGAGGAAAATAGATCCGTACCGGCGGCGGCGGTTATAAGGGTGACGGCGGCGATTAGCGCAAAATACAAAAAGAAAAAGCCCGCCACCCCGTAAATAACGTCTTTCCGGCCAACCCGTTTGTTAAGATGCACACTGAACACCCCCTTGGGGTAGATGACCCTACGCAGTTCGTTGCCCATCTGCTTGCAGAGCACCACATAGCGGATAACCTTGATCCCGCCTGAGGTGGAACCGGAACAGCCGCCAATGAATATCAGGCTGAATAGGACCATTTGGGCAATGCCCGGCCAGGTTTCATAATCGGTGATAGCCGCGCCGGTAGTGGAAAGAAATGAGGCCGCCTGATACGCGCCGAAACGCAGGGCCTCCGCCAGTGATCCGTACACAGGCACGAGCGACAGGGTAATGATCCCCGACGCGATGATGAAAATGCCAAGATAGGCTTTGGTCTCGGTGTTGTTGCGGATATCACTGATTTTCCCCTGAAGCAGCCGGTAATAGAGGTTGAAGTTGATCCCCGCCAGCAGCATGAATACCGTGGAGACAGTGTCGATGAAGGGAGAATTAAAGGCCGCAAGGCCGGTATTCCTGGTGCTTACTCCGCCTGAGGCCATAGTTGCCAGACTGTGGCAGAGCGCGTCAAACCAGCCCATACCCCCCGCGAGGTAGAGGCCAAAAAGAACCAGGGTGAGAATACCGTAAGCCGTGCAGAGGAGCTTGGCGGTAACCGCTATCTTGGGAGTGATCTTTTCTTTTTCCGGCCCCGACACTTCCGCTTTGATAAGCTGAAAGCCGCCAACGCCCAGGAGGGGCATAAAAGCCACCGCGATAAGCACAATCCCTATGCCGCCGAACCAATGGGCCAGGCTACGCCAGAGATGCAGCGAACGGGGCAAGGCTTCAAGGTCGCTCACCGTTGTCCCGCCGGTAGTCGCGAAAGTGGAGGCGCTTTCAAATAACGCATCGGTGAAACTCAAGCCTGCCCGCCAAAAAGGAAGGGCTCCTATCAAACTCGCCAATGCCCAGGTGACAAACACCAGCATAAAGCCGTCTTTGGCGCTCAGATTAAGTTTCTTTTTCCGCAGGGAGCAAAAACAACCCAGCGCCAGGGCGAGGATACTGACCATGGGGAAGGCAAAGGCCCGGATCATCGTCCTTTCCCCGCGAACGACGGCCATAACCAGGGGGGGAATCATGATCAACGGGATAAAGCCCAGAAGGGCCGCCGGTACTCTGAGGAGAATAAATCGTTTGGTAAACCGCCTTTGTTTCATCGGCCCCGTTCCCCTGCTTCTGTCCTACATTCGCCAGAAATCCCTGGTAAAGAACACCATTACAGTCCAGAGTTCCAGCCGCCCCACAATCATTACAAAGGAGAGCCCCCATTTCACATAAGCGGGAAAATCGGGAAAAGTCATGAAGGGCCCCAGCTTTCCCAGCCCCAAGCCGATATTCCCAAGGCAGATCAACGCCGTGTTGAGAGAGGTAAACACATCCTCCCCGGCGCTGCTCACCAGAAAGGCAGTCAGGAAAAGGAGCAGAAAATAGAGAAACACAAAGCCCGCCACGCCGTAGACCACATCTTTTTTTCCACTTTTACCGTCAAGCTGGATACTGAACACCCCTCTGGGGTAGATTATCTTTTTTATTTCATTCCCGGTTTGTTTAGCGAGTATCACATAACGGATTATCTTGATCCCTCCGGCGGCGGAGCCGGAGCAGCCCCCCAAGAACGCAAGGATAAACAGCGTCCCCTGGGCCAGGCCGGGCCAGAGGTTATAATTTTCGTTAAAGAGGCCGGTGGTGGTCAATATGCTGGCGGTGTTAAAAAATGCCTGACGCAGGGCCACCTCCGGGGAGACGCTTTGGGGAAGGATGGCCACGGCGATAATCAGCCCTGAGGCCAGCGTTACTACAGCGTAGGCCACGGCCTCGCTGTTACACAACAGATCCCGGTATTTTCCCCGCAAAAACTGCCAAATGAGGAAAAAGTTAGAGCCCGCCAACAGCATGAATACCACGCAGACCCATTCAATCGCCGGTGAATGATAATAGGCGAGACTCTCATTACGGGAACTGAAGCCGCCGGTGGACATGGTTGAAAAAGAGTGTACCACCGCGTCGAACAAGTCCATGCCGAAACAGACCAGCAGCAGGGTCTCCACCGCAGTAAGAATAATATACAGCAGACAGAGGAAGCGGGCGATCAAGGTGATACGGAGAGTTATTTTTTCTTTTTCAGGACCAGGCGCTTCGGCCTTGACCAGTTGAAAGCCCCCGGCCCCCAGCAGAGGCAGCAGGGCCGTGGTGAACACCACGATCCCCATGCCCCCCAGCCATTGGATCAAAGCCCGCCAGAAGAGCAGCGGCCCGGGAAGCGTCTCAATGTCACGTAATACCGTGGTCCCGGTCGTGGTAAAGCCCGATACGCTTTCAAAAACCGCGTCGGTAAAATTCGGGATATACCCTGAGAAGTAAAAGGGAAGCGCCCCCAATAAGCTGACAAGGGTCCAGGCAAGAAACAGCAGCAAAAAGCCGCTGGAATTTCCCGGCAGCCTTCCCCTCCCGAAGTCTCGCCGCTTGAGTCGTTTTCCAGCATTCATACCGGTTCTTTTTCACCGAAATATTTTTCGATCTCCATCTGGCTGCCGGTTTTGGCGATAAGCACGATGCGGTCACCCTGCCTGAACAGGTAGTCGCCTTTTGGAATAAAAGAATCACCGTTCCGGTTTACCAGCATCAACAAGCCCCCGGCGGAAAGCCTGAACTGTGAAATGGGCATATTCGTTACCGGCGCGTTACCGGCGATTTCAACCTCTATAATATCTATACTGCCACCACCGATGCGGTGTACCTCTTTGACACCTCTTCCCATCAGATGGGACAGGATAGAATTCACGACCACCGACTTCATGGGGATGACCACATCCACACCGAGTTGCCGGGCCATAGCGGCGTAGCCGGAGCTTGAGACCATGGCGATACTCCGCTCAATGCCCCGGGATTTAAGATACACCGCGGTGATGATATTCAGTTCCTGATTACTGGTAGTGGTTACCAGACAATCCAGATCGTCTAACTGTTCCTCAGTAACAAAACTCTCGTCTGAAATATCCTCGTTAAGGACCAGCGCCTCGGAGAAGCGGGCCGCCAGGTCCTTGCAGAGCTGATAATCCTGCTCAATGAGCACTATCCGCCGTCCGCTCTTTGGCATCAGGGCTTTGAGAAGGGAAAAGGCGATATGCCGCTTTTTCGACGGCCCTCCAATGTACGCGTCAGACAACTCATTTTTGCCGAGCAGCCCTTCGGTCAACAGAGACCCCACCTTGCCTCCACCTACTATGCCAATCTTACGGATGGGCTTTTCAGTACTGCCGGCAAAAGCGAAAATACCGGGCAGATCGTCTCTTTTAGCGAGGATGTGAAGCCGGTCCCCCCTGGCAAGTACCGTCGCCCCTGATGGAAGCAGCAGCTCTTCATCCCGCTCAACCAGAGTCACGAGGCTTTCGGACAGGACCAGCTTCCGGTAATCCTTGAGGACAAGCCCATCAAAAGTGCTCCCCCCGGCTACGTCAATGGAGCCAAGCTCGTAGGATGTGCCTGAGAAAGAGATGATGTCCCCCAGGGCGCCGTGTTCAATGGCCTTGATGATCGAACGGGCCACTTCCATATTGGGATAGATAAAGTGATCTATACCCAGCACCTGTTTGTCCGCGGAGAGACTCAAGTGCATATAGGCGTCGTTCCGCACACGGGCTATTTTCAGCAAGCCTCCGGTTTCCGTCTCTCTCCGGCCATAACGGGAAGCCACCAGCCCGCAGATGATCATGTTGACTTCATCGGAATCGGTGATACAGACCAGGGCGTCCGCCTTCGCGATTCCCGCCTCCTCCAGCGCGTTGAGGCTGTTTCCCTCGTCGTGAATCACCAGGCAGTCAATCCGGTTCGAGGTGTGCCTGGCCCGTTCCTCATTCGCTTCGATAATGGAAACATCGTGTTTTTCCTGAATGAGGTGTTTGGCAAGCTGGGTTCCGACCATCCCGGCCCCTACAATCACGATACGCATTTTTATACCGGAAGCGGTGCAGTATAAAGGGGAATTAACAACATGTCCGTACCTCGTCTTTTCGCGCGAACTGCCTCACCGCGAAGATAACCGCCTCTCTGAAATTCCCCACCGTTTCCAGCTTCAGCACTATCAACTGGAAAATCGCGGCCTCGATAAAGCTGTACAGATAATCATCCGCGGTCTTAATATTAATCCGGCTGAGTTCACCGGCTTTAACCCCCTCAATTACCAGGGATGCCAAAATATGCCGCAGCCGCAAGGTACGGCGGCGGATTCGGGTTTCAGGATTGCCTGTTGAAAGGTGCAGCAGATAATCGAGAATAACCGAAAGGAGCCGCCGATTTTCTTCCAGCCGCTGCAAAATATCCAAAAGGACTTTGGTGATTTTTCCAACGCTGTCCAGACCCGTATCGGAGCGGACGCGCTGGATATCTTCTTCCACCTTTCCCAACAACAGCTTGATGCTATAATTAAAAATTTCCTTTTTGTCTTTGAAATAGATATACAGAGTAGTTCGGGTAATACCGCAACGATCCGCAATTTTTTGAAAGGTGGCGTCCTCAAAACCCTCATCCATGAAAACATCCAGGGCTTTTTCGAGAATTTCCTTCCGTCGCTTTTCATGCTCAACAACTATAGACATAATAACCTCTATATTTAGCGCGCCCTTAAACCGAACACAAATGAAGTTTCATAAAATCGTACGGAGGACCCAAAAACCCAGACAGGCTTTTAAGGATACCCTATAGTACCTCGTATTGAAAGAAAAAAGAAGGAATAGCGCCATTACTAATCTCCCTGCACGAATCCGCCTTCTTGCCGAAAAAAGTCTCAAAACCCGAATGATCGGTAATCAGGGCCAGCTTCCATCCGGGAAAACCCTTCCGCAGCGCCGCCATTTCCCCGTAAATCCTCTCCGACGCCGCCTGGTCCCCCAGGCGTTTACCGTAGGGGGGATTGGTAATGATAAAGCCCGTATCACCCGCAAAGGGTGATCGCGCCTTAGCTATGGGCAGGATTTTAAGTTCAGACAGTCCTGTCATCCCCCGCCGCGTCTCCGGCCCGGCGGGCCGTATCCCCCTGACCGGCGTTTTACCCTCGGCCAGATCCCCCAGCCGTGCAATATTGGATTGCGCGATGGAAACCGCGCGGCCTTCCTCATCGCTGCCCGCGATCCTGACGAGCCGTTCAAAATTAATTTTGGCCCGAAGCTCTTTCCGCACGGCTTCCTCGATCTCCGGGTCAGCGATGAGGAACCTATTCAGAGCAAAGCGCCGGTTCAGTCCCGGCGCCATATCCCAGGCGTACATGGCCGCCTCAGTCATAATCGTTCCTGAGCCGCAAAAGGGATCATAAAGGGGGAACTTCCGCTTCCAGCCCGACAGCAGCAACATTGCCGCCGCAGTAGTTTCCCGTAACGGAGCGATTCCCCCCTCGCTCCGGTAGCCCCGTTTGAAAAGAGGCTCCCCGGACAAATCCAGCAGCAGAGAAACCATGTCCTTTTCTACATAGACCCGAACTTCCGCCGCCGCGCCATCTTCGGGGAGCCGCGCCAGCTTGTAGCGCCGGCAGAGCCGTTCTGCCGCGGCCTTATGGACCACCGCCTGAATACTGGTTTCCGCCATAAGCCGCGAACGGTTGGACCGGACTTTGACTACTGTAAGGCCCGTGCCCTTTGGCACGAGCCGCTCCCAGGAAACCGCCCCGGTTCCCTCAAAGAGGGCCTCAAAATCCTCGGCGCGAAAAAACCCCGCTTCCAACAGTACCCGGTCCGCGGCCCGCAGCCCCATAAGCGCCTTGTACAGGCCGGCGGTATCCGCCTTAAAACGTACTCTGCCAAAAAAAGAATCCTCAACCTTGAGATCCAGCTTCCGCAGTTCATTTGATACGACTTTTTCAGCCCCCACTGCGCAGAGGGCTATCGCGGTCTCGGGCGGAGAGCCTTGTTTCCGTAACGGCCGGCCGGTTAATTCAGAATTTTCCACATCCGCATTATAACATAATTTACGGGTTTGTCGACGAAGCATTGAAGATTTTATGCACGAAGTGCAACAAACTCCCCTCCCCGGATTTTCCCCAGAACGTCAAGCTTCCCGGACTTGCTTCAGTTGAGCCTGAATGTCACCGGATAACGGTAGCGGGTTGCAACCGGCTCGCCGTTAGCCTGGGCGGGGATACCGCGCCGGCCGGTAAAGGCGTTGATCGCCGCCTCACCAAAGCCCCGGTTTGGCGGGGTTTCCTGCAAAATCCGGATCTGCCGCACCTGCCCGCTGCGATCCACAAAGAGTTCCAGAATTACCCGGCCCTCAATGCCGGAGCGCCTGGCTATTTCAGGATATACAACGGCGGCGGCGATTTCATTTTCATCGAATTTCGGGGCTTCGGAAACCCGGTGTATGGGAAGATACTCCTCAGACGGATTGACAGGGACCGGAGTGACCGCTGTTAAGGGGGCGATCACGGTTTGCTCCGGCGGCGTTTCGGTGGCAATCATGTTTTCCGCGATGGATTCAACCACCGGCAGTTCCTCACTGGCCGGCGGCGACGGGGGAGGCGGCGGCGGCGGCGGTAACGGCGGGGGCGGCGGAATTTCCTCGGCAAGATCGGTCAGCTTCATGATCCGGGCGTCCTCCGGCGCCGCCTGGGCGGCGGCCCTAACGTTGAAAGCAAAAAAAAGAAGGAGAAGCACGTGTAAGCCGGCGACGGCCGCAAACAGGAGCAGCCGCAGTTTTTTTTCATGCGCCATCTTTTACCACAAAACTGACAACCCGGTATTGGAGGATCTGGAGAATATCCAGGACGCCGTTTATCTTTTCGTAGGGAGTATTCCGGTCGGCAATGATGTGGACACGGGTGTCCGGCGCGCCCCGGTAAAGTTCGGCGATTTTCAGTTCCACCCCCATAAGGTCCGATCTGTCGCCGTCAAGGTACACCCCGCCCTCCCGGTCAATCCAAATCTCAAGGTTTTTTTCAGCGCTGGTCCGCTGGGCCGTCCTGGCCTCGGGGTAATCGATCTTTACTTCCTTGCGGTAATTAATCAGCGACACCAGCATAATAAAGATCAATAATAAAAACGCCACATCCGACATAGAGTTAAGGGGGATATAAAACTGCCTGTTTGCGGCCCGGCGCAGCCTCATTGCATTCCCCGCTTCATGGAAAATGAGAACGAATCTATTGCAAGGTCCTGGACAAGTTCTACAAAGGACACCACCGGCTGCCACTTTGCCCGGGGGTCTATGCTGAGGATGAGCGCGATATTCGGATTGATCTGCCGGGCGGAGCGGATCATGGCCTCCGCGGAGGGAATATCAATAGGCGCGTCGTCATATATAATGTTTCCCTCGCCGTCCATATAAAAGCGGAGCATATCTTCCCGCAAAATAAACCTGGTTGAGTCCTTGGCGGGGAGGTTCATCAGGAAACCCTTGTTGACGTTGAAACCGGCGATGACGATAAAATAAATTATCAAGAGAAAGGCCATATCACTCGCGGCGCTTGAATCGGCGAATCCCTGTCTGGTCCGGCGTTTCAGTTTCATGCTACCTCTTGTTCCGGCTTGCCGCGATCTTGCGGGCCGCAGCCAGGTACTGGTCCGCGATCTGCGCTATCAAATTCGAGCAGGTCTTTTCGACCTCCGCGGCGAATTTATCCACCACGTGGCTGAAGATCGAATGGAAGATCATTGCGATGATGGCGATGATGAGACCGAAGACGGTAGTGATGAGGGCCTCATAAATGCCATTGGCTACGATCTGGGCGTTTACATCGGAGGCCTCGGCAATGGACCTGAAGGCGCCAATCATGCCCGAAACGGTTCCGAGGAATCCCGTAAGGGGCGAAAGCGAACCCAGAGCGGTGAGGAAGTTTAAACCGTTCTCCAGGGAGTTGACGCAGTTCATGGCCTCAGTTTCCGTCACCCTCTCAAGGCGGTGCTCCGAGAAGCCCTGTCCCGGCTTGGCGCGGCTGACCAGAGCCAGGAGAATCCGCGCGCCCATACGCCGCTTGACCAGGCCCGAAAGATACGTAATGGCCCCCGTGTAATCATGGATACCCACATATTCCGAAACTTTTTTGGCAAGATCATCCACCTGTAGATTGTGGTATACCAGGTAAATGACCCGTTCCAGGGAAATGGCAACCACCGCAATTGAGAAGATCAGCAGGGGCCACATGAAAATGCCCCCCAGATTGAAAAGTTCAAGCAAAGAAAATGAAACTGTTCCCGTTTCCATTGTAGTACCTCACTTTATTCGCCGCAGTATATGTTCATGGGAAAGCAAGCCGATGATCCTTTCCCACTCATATTCCAAATATATCCATCCAAGGGCTTCTTCCCAATCCCTGAGCATCGTTCCCGAGTCGCGGACCGCCCGAAGCTCCTCGGGGAAAACCCGCTCCGTATAGCCCGTGTTCCAGCGAATATCCTCCGCCCTGACCCACGGGCCGCTTTCCCGCCGCCATTCAGCGGGCCTTTTTTTATCACCGACCATTTCGGGTAACAGAATAGGCTTCCAGTACTTTTCAAAGTCTTTCCGGCTCAGGCCCGCCGGAGCGTCTTCCCTGCCGCGCATCCAGGCGGCAAGGCTGACAATCCGCTCCCGGCGGTTTCTGAGGCTGGTCAGGGCCTCCTCGCCTATGAGCCGGGTATCGTAACGGTGTATCCGTCCCCGGGAAATTTGCAGCGCCTCGGGCGCCTGGGGAATAGTGAGCGCCGCGCTGCTTTCACCCAACTCAAGGCTCCCGGTTCCATACAGGTCCAGGGTGTACTCATTCCAGCCTGAGAGACTGCCTCCAAGGTACTCCAGGGATTTAAGATAAAAGCCGCCCGCCCCGTCAGGGGCCGATCCCCGCAGCTTCATCACGGGAAACTGATCCAGTGTGATGCCCACAGAACGTTCCCCGGACTTGTTTCGCAGCTCCCGGATTTCCATAGACCCGGCGGCCCCCGCTGTTTTCGCTGTCCGGTATACGGCAACGGTCTTCTCCGCAAAGGCCGAGCCGTCCAGTACCCGCCCCGCATTTTCCATCACGGAAACACAACTCGTAGACAGGAACAATACCGTCAAAGAAAACAATAAGCCCCTCACGAACGGCCGGGAACCCGCACGAGCCGGTGAACCGGACCGCAGGTCCGCTCCAGCCCGGTTTTGAAACAAGCTCAATTGTATACTCTCATCCACCTTTCTGTCTCTATGCTCCTTAATAGTTTAGCTTAAACCCAAACGATGGTATCGGTATGGGCAGTTCATAGGACGCGGAATTGCCGCCTGAGTCCTCTTCACCGGTATAACTGTTGAAAGTGGAATTTCCCTGGGAGGTATACAAGAGGGCAAGGGTATTCTCAAGCGCCACATACAATTCGTAGCGGCTCTTTCCCATTTCATTATTCCCCAAAATGGAAAATTTTATATCCAGAGGAAACGAGGGCGTGGTACGGTTGTTTTCGTCCAGTACTGTGGCGCGCCGGTATTTTTCAATAAACATATTATCCTCAAGGACATATACCGGATATGATGTAATGGGACCGGCGATTTTCGCAAGCTGAACCCCGCTGGCGAATCCGAAGCGGGTGTAGATATTGATCCGCGGAATAGGCCTGATATTGAACACAAGATTTACATTATGAAAGCGGTGATACGAGGGGAAATACCAGTCGTCTCCTCCGTTTCCCCCTGAAAAACTGAAGCCTGCGTCTCCACCGTGGGGATCGCGGTACTTTGCCCAGTTAAACGAATAGGAGATCCATCCGTCCCAGTACCGGGATTGCAATTTTTGAAGCATTACGTCAATGCCCCAGACTCTGCCCTCGCCGTCAAGATAGGGCGTGGGCTCTATTCCGCTAATGCCTAGTTGTATCGGAATATATGCCCGGTCAAAAATGTATTTATAGTAACCCTCAACATTAAGACTCAAGCCTCCGGGAAACGCGATATTGGTTCCCAGCACCGATGTCCAGGAACGAGCCGGTTTTCCCCCGCTGAGATCAAAGCGCTCATCGACCATAGTGATCAGATCGTTTATAGACGAAAAGAGCCCGGTTCCGGCGCTGATGTCCAGAGATTCCGCGATACCCTTGTTCTTAAGCACATTAAAATCCAGGTTTAAGCGGGGATTCAAGACCGGCGTGGTGGAAATGGAGAATCCTTTTCCAAGCAGATAAAAATGATCCAGACGAAGCCCCAGCTCAGCGCCAAACCGGCTGCCGGGCTTATTGTATTCCACCAGGGTGTAAGCGGAAGTTGAAAAGAGCCTGTTATGCACATTAGAAGTGTATGATGTAGGGTAGTTGACGATTAAAGTACTGTAATAGGGAAAAAGGGGACCTAAGCGGTTAATTATTTTCTGTTTGTCAGCATCCGTAAGACGGCTGAACGGCACTTCCCCGTGGAGCCGGAAATCTCCCTCATCGGTAAAACTGGTAAACATTTCCTGAACGCCGGAGGCCGCCAAAAGGCCGCGCCCCAAATCCCAATCGAAATCGAACCGCCCCTGGGCGTTGATACTGGTAGCGTCCTCCCTGGTAAGGGTATTGGTACTATACGTATAAAAATCGCTGCCAAGAGCGTAATTGTTTTTGAACTCCTGGGAAAAGGAATTAGCGACAAAGTAGCGTATATCCCCGTCCACTTTCGCCTGACGATACCCGGTTCCCAGCGTTGCTCTAAGGAGCATATTGCTGCGTGGATTCCAGGAAAGACCGCCGGTGATAAAGCCCAAATAATTAGCGTAGTCAAAGAACATATCGCTTCTGCTGGTGAGTCCGCCCGTGGTAGTGGGACCGTTTTTGTAGTGTATCCCGATCCCGTCCATGCCCCAGAAGGCGGTGGCCTGGAGTTCCAGATTATCGTAAAGCCGGTAGTCCATGGTAATAGCGCCGCTTCTGATATACGGGGCCACCCGCACCGAGTTTATCACCTCAAGCTCCGGTATCACGGCGGCCATCTGTTTCGCAAGGGCCACCACGGGATCGTAGTAGGTTACCCTTCCCATGAACATAATCCCTCCCCTGCCGAACAGGGGAAGGGAAAGGTTGACGTTGGCGGCGCTGGTATTCAAGCCCAGCTCAAATTCGGTTTCGGTTGGGGAAGGTTTTTTTGAGCTTACCTCAAGCAGCCCCGAAATAGTATGTCCGTAACGGGTTGAGAAGACTCCGTGGGAAAGCCGGGCGCTCTGTACCATCCGGGGATCAAAAATCGAGTAACCGCCGCCCCAGTGATACGGGTTATCGATATAATAGCCGTCCAGGGCGGCGCTCATATCCCCCGGTTCGCCGCCCCGGATACTGGGCAGGGCGTTGAACATGCCGGTATACCCTACCCCCGGCAGCAGCTTGATGGTGGTCATCACATCCTCAATGAGGCCAATTTCACCGGTCTGGGCTATTTCCCGTTCACTCACCGCGACGCCGCGGCCGGTCCTTGTCTCACTGGTTCCCGGCCTGGACGCCTCAACCACCAGTTCCCGGCCTTCCATAACGCCTGAAAGCCGCAGTCCCAGGGTAAAAGCGCGGTTCCCCAGGGCAAGCACCAGCCTTCCGCTTTCATAGCCGGGGTAGGCGGCCTGTATCGTTACCGGCCGGTCGTCAGGAACAGAGAGCAGGACCGTGCCGTCCTCATCACAGACATACTCCCCGCCGTCCCAGGACCGGATCACCGCTCCTTCCAGGGGAATGTTCAACTCAATATCCTCAACGGTAATCTCCACATCTCTGGCAAAAAGAGGGGAAAAAACACAGAAAAAGGTCATGGTCAGTACTGTTTTTGTTATACTATTTTTCACTCGAAAAACCGCCCGTTTACGAATTGCCATTCTAAGATCACTATACCATATTTTGAGGCTGAAAAAAAGGGCGCGGCTAAATAGCCGGACCGCGCCACGGATGGCGCTGTATCCAGGCCGGCCCAATCGAGTAGGAGGCCACTCATTAATTGAGTGGCCGTCCTCTCACACCACCGTGCGTACCGTTCGGTACACGGCGGTTCAATGGACTACGTGCAACATCTTGAGTCTCTGATCTCTGGC
>JAISBR010000096.1 GCA_031266095.1 Treponema sp.
CTTGCCGGCGGCGGGGGCGCGGGGGGCCTGCTGTATAAAACCGGGGTAACGCTGTCACCGTCAGGCGGCGCCGTGACGGTGACGGTCGGTGGAGGCGGCGTGGGCGGCGGCCAGTCGAAACAAGGCCAGGACGGCGGAGTATCCGCTATCGGGGCTATTGAGGTTCCCGGCGGCGGCGGCGGGGGCGGTTCGGTCTACAATATGAACGGCAGAGCCGGCGGGTCGGGCGGCGGCGGGGGCGCGGGAGACGGTTCCGCTCACGGCAATGGAGGTAATCGCATAAGTGACGATCCTGACATAAAGGGATATGCGGGTGGTAATGGCAACCAAACGTACGGTGCCGGCGGCGGCGGTGCGGGCGGCGCGGGCACAACCGGCAGCAGCAGAGGGGGCGGCGCTCCCTGGGCGGCAGCCACGGAGGCCCCCTGGATCGTGACCGCTGCCGGAACAAGCGAGTTTTCACGCGGCGGCAATAGCGGCGGCTCGAGCAGCCCTGCGGGCGGCAAAGCCGGTGTAAACTACGGCGACGGGGGGTCAGGCGGTAACAACACGCGGAAGTCAGGCGGCCCGGGACACAGCGGCATCGTGGTGATCCGCCTCAAGCGGCCCGCTCTTGCGCCTTAAGGCGGCGCACAAGGCGTCCGGCGCCTTGTGCGTTCACCCGGAGGCTCATTCCACTTTGAACTTTGATACTTCCCGGACCAGGATATCAATATTCTCCTTGTTTTCTCCACTGATAGTGTTGACCCGGTTCACCGCCACGTTTATCTGATCCGCTCCGGTAGCCATCTCATTCATCCCGCTGGTTATCTCCTGGGTCACCATTTCCAGATTCTTGCTCTCCTGGATGACCTGTTTACTTCCCTCAAGCATCTCGCCGGAACTGCTTTTGACCATCTGGGTAGCGTCGTTCAACTGGCCCATAGCCTCCAGGATTTGTTTGCTCCCCGCACCCTGTTCTTCCATGGCGTTTCGGATATTCTCTTCCTGTTCCGATACGGTCCTTACCCCGCCGTCTATGGCCTCAAATTTATTAAGGACGCTGTCGGTGGATTTAGTTATCTTGTCGATGGAACTCTTTATCTTTTTGAGCACCGAAGAAATGGTTTTGGACTGTTCCCCGGAACTTTCCGCCAGTTTCCGTATCTCATCGGCTACCACCGCGAATCCCTTCCCCGCTTCTCCCGCGTGGGCGGCTTCTATGGCGGCGTTCATGGACAACAGGTTGGTCTGGCTGGCGATATTTTCCATCACCGCGTTGATCTCCAAAAGCCCTTCCGATTCCCGGGCGATTTCCTGAATGTCCGTTGCCACTTCCTGGAGGCCCGTCCGTCCCACTTCGGAAGCTTCGATAAGGTCCTTTACGTTGCCGCTGTTTCCGACCAGGGTATTGGTAACGGACTGAATGTTGGCAAGCATCTCCTCAATGGCCGAGGAGGACTGGGCGACGCTGGAACTTTGGCGATCCACGTGGCCGTTCAATTTATCGATATTGACGGTGATTTGTTCCATGGTGGCGTTGGTTTCGGTAACGCTGGCGGACTGGTTAATCACCCGGTTCTTGATGCTTTGGATAGTGGCGGTGATCTCGTTAATCGCCGCGGCGGTTTCGGTCATGTTGCTGGCAAGCTCATTACCTATATCAAAGAGGACGACCGCCTGGCTTTTGATAATAATCACCAGGGCCTTAATTTTTTCCAGAGTCTGGTTGAAGTACCGGCCCAGATCCCCGACTTCGTCTTTGGAACGAACATTGATGGTCTTGGTTAAATCCCCCTCTCCTTCAGAAATATCTTTAAGGGTAAGGGCTACCCGGACAATAGGCTTGGCAATAGAACCGGCGACAAAGAAAGTTATTCCTCCTGAGATAACAATGGCGATAACCACGATAATAATGGCAATCCGGGTAAGCCGGTTCACCGCCGCCAGTACAGCGCTTTCCGGAACCGAGGTCAGGATCGTCCACGCGTTTTTTACCGCTCCTACATAAAAGGGATAACTTTCAAATATCCTCCCGTGGTTCCGCCCCGAATTCGGCTGTCCGGTTCTCAGGGTTTCCATGGTATCGTCCACCGCCCGCTGTCCAAGGATGGCAAGCGAATTGGGGGAATTTATCTTTTGGCCTACCATGGACGAATCGTAGTGGGCCGTGATGGTTCCGTCGGTGGCGTACATAACGGCCCGTCCGATCCCGTAAGGCTGTATTTGGGTGATAAGATCGGAAGAGGAAGTGAGGTCCACCATAATCCCCACCCTTCCTACGATCCCTCTGTCGGTAATAATGGGGTAACAGAGCCTTATGGCAAAGATCGGGTTTCCGGCCAGGGTTGACCAATACGGCGCGCTTAATACCGGATCGGCGCTGTCCATATTGGCGGACACATCGTTGTACTGTTCATAGTCCGACAGGGAGCGTCTTTCAAGAACCCCCGTTCTTCGGGAATACCAGGGCATATACCGGCCGGTTGAATCGGTCCCCGGATCATTCACAAAGGCCGCGTCATTGCCGTCAATGGCGTTGGGTTTCCAGATGGAAAATATCCCCCTGAAATTGGGATTGGCTTCCATGATGGACAGTATCGTATTGTCATAATAGGTTCGCCGCGCCTCGGCCGGAACCTCTTCAAAAAAAGTCATGATATCCGCCAGCGTTTTTGCCGCAGACAGGTAATTTTCATACCTATTCTGCATCATCACTGAGTATCTGCCGGTTAACTCCTCTAAATTTGAAAAGGCCGCGCTGGTCTGCAGGTCCCGCGCACTCATAAGCAGAATAATTGATACCCCTGCTACGGCAACTACCAGCAGAACTGTAGTAATTAAGGTGAGCCGGAATCTTAATTTCATACATACTCCTCAAAAATCCAAAATTTACTAAAGCAGTTTTCATAATCAACAACTCTCGGGAACCTCTAAAACTTCAATTTTCAGGGGTTCCCTCTATATGTTGAAGTTCTAAGTATAATTCACAGAAATAATAAATACAACAAAAATGAGTGTAAACTCAGGATAAATGCATAGGTGCGACAGGAAGTCGCTTGAAATAGCTGACTAGGGCCTGTTCACACTACAAAAATATGATATACTCAAGCTATGAAATTAACATGGGAACAACGAGAAAAATTATTACCCTTTTCCCTAAACAACGGGGAAATGTAAAAGTCCATAACAGCCGGTTCCTTGACGCTATCATCTATATCTGCGAAAACGGCTGCAAATGGTGGGCCCTCCCTGAATCCTTCGGCCCCTGGCATACCATCTACGTCAGAATCAACCGATGGGCCAAAAACGGCGTGTTGGAACGTATCTTTCACACCCTTCAGGAAGAACAGATAACGAACAAGAGGATAACCGTCCTTTCTCTGGATTCCGCGTCGGTAAAAGTCCA
>JAISBR010000103.1 GCA_031266095.1 Treponema sp.
AAGCCTGCGGTACAGGAGGTGGTCCCCGGTTTCTTTCACCGTATCCTCGGAGGCGAGTATCCAGGTGCCGTATTGCTTGTTCACGCCTTCAAGCCGGGACGCCAGGTTTACCGCGTTTCCCATAATCGTATAGTTCATCTTGTTTTCGGTACCCATGTTACCGGCAACCATGTAACCGGTATTAACGCCGATGCGGGTCAGGAGCGGCTTTGGCGACATTTTTTCGGTCAGAATAGCCTGGTTTATATCCCGCTCTATCCGCTTCATGGTTATAGCGGAAACACAGGCCCGCAGGGGATGGTCAGGCAGGTCCAGCGGCGCGCCGAAGAAGGCAATGATCGCGTCGCCTTCGTACTTATCGATAGTTCCCTTTTCCGTAAGAACCACATTACTCATGGCGGTCAGGTAACGATTGAGAAGGCTTACCAGGTCTTCAGGGTCAATCTTCTCGGATATGGTGGAAAATCCCTGCACATCGGTAAAAACGGCGCTCATCATGCGCTTGACCCCGCCAAGGTGCAGGCGGGAAGGATCGGAAATAATTTCTTTTACCAAATCGCCTGAAACATAGGTAGAAAAGGCTTCGCGGATAAACTGTTTTTCCCGTTCCGAACCGGAATGGGAAATTATTTCCCTGATGATGACGGCGCTTATCATGGCGAGCAGGGTTCCCAGGGGAGCGAATAAATAGCCGGTAAAGCGCAGCAACAGCAGGGATCCCAGGGCAATGAGGACGGTTATGGCAAAGCCCAAGACCGCCCTCCTCAAGGGCGCAAGTTGTACGCTTACAATGAAAAACAGCGGGACAAAGCAAATCGTAAAAATCATACTCCACCAGTAACCCAGGGGAATGATGAATGATTCCGAAAGGATCGTATCAAGTACCACCGCGTGGGTGCCGACGTTCACATACGCTCCCCAAAAAGGATTTACCCCCATATCGGTGGTTCCCGTATCGACCCGGCCCAGAATGCAGAAATTATCCTGCAATATTTTGCCGCTCTTCCCGTTGATCTCCTCATACTTTTCGAGGTCTATGATCAGGCATTCCTCCAGATTCGCGATATATTCCACCTCTTCCTGAATGAGAGCGGCGCTGCCGGGATATTGCGCGCTGAGTTCAGCGGACAAGGCCCGCGTCTTTGCCGCCGGTTCAAGGGCGATAATTTCCCCAATCAGGGCACGGCTGAGGGCGCGGTACTCCACATAAGCCGCGAACGATTCTTCGGAACAATTTTCCAGAGCGTGAGCTTTTGCCGCCGATATGGCGTCAAACAGTTCCGCCAGCTCAACGCTCATCAGGGAAACTTCCGCAAGGGAAGGATCAAACTGGGCAAAAAACGCAATATCCGTGGAGCCAAACGCCCGGCCATACTGCTCCAGTTCTATCTCAAGCTCATCCATCAGGGAAAAGTCCGCGAAGGAAATATGCCGGTAACTGTCAAAGTAATTCTCTTTCGGCCAGTCAAGCATCATCATGCCGCCTGAATCCAGGGGAATGCGTATGGTTTTTTTCCCCTCCGGCAGCTGGGCGTCTTTTATGAGCAGTTCCCGGCGCTTCAGTTCAATTTCGGGCCTGCCCAGGTAATCTATAAGGGGGGCAAAGGCAAGCTGCAGGTACCAGTGATCGTAGATGTTCTGGGCAAGATAGATCCGCCGCCTGATGCCGTCACTATCGATTTCCACGTTGGTAAAACCGGCGCCCTTCGCCGCCTCGGCAAAAGAAGGCAGGGACGGCAGTATATCGACAAACGGCCCGTTATGCGCGTCCGGCGCGGCCCGTACCGGATAGGAAAACAGCTGTTCCGCCATAGGGCGGCGTCCGGCCTGGTCTCTGTCGGTCAAAGGGATAGAACGCAGGTTCAGCGTAACCCAGCTGTTCCCGAAGAGGGCGGACGCCTGGGCCAGGTAGAGATCGTTATCCCGGGCTACACCCTGGGCCTTCCCGAAGAGGCTGTCCCGCTCACCCCGGATAAGTTCCGACAGGGCGGACAGGTAGTCCTCAATATCGGAACCGCCCAGCCTGCCGGCCCGCAGAGCGGAAAAAACATCCTGAGTGACGGTGTCAATTTCAGAAAAGGTCTGGTCAAAATCCGCGAGCAGGCCCTGATTCAGGTAGATGCTGTCCACCCCCTGCGGCCCCTTGTCGATAAACTCAATATCGAAAATAGCCGTCTTGGCCCCGTATTCCTTAAGCCGCAGCAGACCGTCGGCTGTTACCGAGCGGGGCCAGGGAAATACACCATTATACGCTATAGCGCTGTCATCAACGTCGAGGAACACAACGTTATCGATCCGTTCCCGCTGCGCCCTGAAGTGGAGCGCGAAATCATAGAACCTTTCCTCAAGCGGACCAAGAAAACCCAGCACATAAAGAAGGGAGAAAAAAAGCGCGGGACCAAGGCCGATAAGAACATTTTCCCGGAATTTCATCGTCCTTATATCCAAACATCAAAACAGCCCGGAGTCAAGCCGCGCCGGTGTCCGCGGCTTCCAGGACGAACCGGGCCGCCGTAGCATAAGACAGGGAGGGCGACTCCAAGGCGGCCTCCAGTTCGTCCGCGGTCTGGGCCCCGGCCGCTGTCGTCAGCGCCAGGAACGCCGCCGCTATTACTATACTCATAACGTTTCGCATATTTTCTCACTTTGGCGCCGTGCGCTTTGCTCAGGGCACTATCTTGCGGATACGGTTATTGGCGGCGGCCCCCACATAGAGATTCCCCGCGCCGTCTACTGCCACGCCATCGGGCCAGCTAAATTGCGCCGCCGCAAGGGTTCCATCGGCAAAACCGGCCGTCCCGCTGCCGGCAAGGGTCGATACCACTCCGCCGGAGGTAATCTGGCGGATACGCTGATTACCAGAATCCGTCACATAGACAGTTCCCTCGCCGTCCACCGCCACGCCTGAGGGCATATTAAATTGCGCCGTAGAACCGTCTCCGGCAAGGGTCGATACCACTCCGCCGGGGGTAATCTTGCGGATACGCTTATTCTGATAATCTGCCACATAGACATTTCCCGCAGTGTCTACCGCCACGCCGATGGGCTCAATAAATTGCGCCGCCGTACCGGTTCCCTCGAGATAACCGGCTGAACTACCGGCAAAGGTCGATACCGTTCCGCCGGGGGTAATTTTGCGGATACGATGATTACCCTTATCTGCCACATAGACATTCCCCGCGCCGTCCACCGCCACGCCGGAAGGATTTCTAAATTCCGCCGCCGTACCGATTCCATTAGCATCACCGGGTGAACCGCTGCCGGCAAGGGTCGATACCGTTCCGCCGGGGGTAATCTTGCGGATACGGTGATTATTGGCATCCGCTACATAGACATTTCCCACAGTGTCTACCGCCACGCCGTTGGGAAAATCAAATTTCGCCGCCATACCGGTTCCCTCGTCATAACCCTGAGAACTGCCGGCAAGGGTCGTTACCGCTCCGGTGGATATCTCTATCTTGCGTATACGATGACTACCGCTATCCGCCACATAGACATTTCCCGCGCCGTCCAGCGCCACGCCTCTGGGTGAACTAAATTGCGCCGCCGCGGCGGGTCCGTCGGCAGTACCGGCCGTCCCGCTGCCGGCAAAGGTCGATACATAGCTAACAACAACCGTCTCCGCCGTATACGTCCGGGTCGTACCGTCCGCCGCCGTCACCGTGAAGGACTGCGGCGTACTGAAGTTCACCGATGACCCGGAGGCCGGGCTCACCGACACTCCGTTATGGGTGATGGAGACGCTCATATTGCTTACAGGCGTCCCGAAGGGAACCTTGACGCTGATCGTCCCCGCACCCTCGTTTATCGTCCCCGCCGCCGTTACCGGGGCGGTAATACCAAACGCCGTTATCGATTTGGCGTCGTCCCGAACGGGGAACACGAGGTTTACCGTGTAGGCGGTGGTGAAGCCCATCCCCGCGCCGACAGTGAAGTCAGGGCTCGTGCCCAGGGCCAGAGTCTCCTGCCCCGATGAGCCGACATACGAGGAGGTCGCCAGCCCGTTCCGGGCAACCGGGCCGATATCCTGCTCGGCCAGAGCCGCGGTTACCGTTATTGCAACCGCCGCCGCCGGGTGATAATCAGCAAGGGCCGCCGTATACACGGCGTTTCCGGAGTAGTCCGCGGTATAGGTCTGGCCCATGTAGTCCGCCGTAACGGCCGCGGGCATGGTATTGTCAAACACCATGGTGATTATGACCTTATTGGGCTGGCCCGGCCCCACTTTTACCTTGGCGGAGCCGGTCCCCACGTGGAGATGCCCGGCGGGCAAATACGCCTCAGCCGCGGCCTGCCACTCTCCCGCCGAGAGGGGGACCGTGACCGTGGGTTTCCCCGGCGGCGCGATGGCGGTTTTGACGGTTGAACCCTTGGTCAGGGTAAGACTGAACTCCAGCTGGGCGATGGTCGCGTCTGAAACCGCGGAGCGGGAAGCGGACCGTTCCGCGCCGGGGAGCGTGATGGTTACCATGCTTTCGCCGTTTTCGCCGCCGTCCCCGCCCACATTTACGGGATGGGAGCAGGAAAGCGGGATAAGACAGGCCGCCAGGAGCAGGAGCGCCGCGGCGGAGAGGGCCTTTTTC
This sequence comes from Treponema sp., assembly GCA_031266095.1. Next base: position 4,584 of record JAISBR010000103.1, read on the forward strand.
GCTGTTTTTCGGTAGTTATTTACGCAAAATGTATGGGAGGGGGGGGGGGGGGCTGGTGGGTTTGAAAGATACACGATGGCCGGTCATAATTGCACTCCTTAAAAGGTCGTAATAACCATATAATAGCGTTCTTTTCCGAAAATTTCAACTTTATTACGCATATACCGCGTAATTTCCTCGTATATAGCTCATTCGAGGCCGCCGCCGCCCACGCGGAGCGTCCGTTGCTGCCGGGGCGCGCCCGTTTTCCCCCGATATTGTTCCCCGGTCCGCGCGAAGGTGCCCACCTTTCCCGCGGCCGCTCCCTGTCCTAGACTGGAACAGCAGGCTGTCCTAGACTAGAACTGCAGGCTGTCCTAGACTGGAACTGTCGGCTGTCCTAGACTGGAACAGCAGGCTGTCCTAGACTGGAACAGCAGGCTGTCCTAGACTGGAACTGTCGGCTGTTCTAGACTGAAACAGCGGGGACAGGCGGCATGGGCGGTGATACGGAGTAAGACTAAACTTGACCTACAGCTCGGGGCATGATTACACTGTGCCGTAAAGGAAGACTTACCGCTAAGTCAAATAAGTCAAATAAGTCGTGCGACACGAGGTCGCTTGAATAGCTGACTAAGATATGAAAAGGAGGTGAGGAAAAGAAACATATCCTTCGGTCTACCCCTTCCATGTGGGGTAATGCTACCCGCCGGTG
>JAISBR010000106.1 GCA_031266095.1 Treponema sp.
GATTCCCTCTCTAAACGCATAATCAACAACCCCGCCGCAAGCGGTCGGGGTATGTTGTTCTCATAAGGTATTGGACTCGGGTTTAATACCTTTATGACCGCGGCAGAGCCGCGGGGTATTAAACCCTCGCCACGAATGAACGGGGAACCCGTCCGGCGATACCGCCGCCTGTTCCCCGCTCTCTTTAAACACCGGGCTTATCTGCCCAATACGCTGTTGCCAGCCTGTACCATCTGAGTTACGGCGGCGTCGGAAGACAAGCGGCCCGTCAGGCATTGAAGTAAAACCGGTCTCATCACATCCCGGACTTCCGCGGCGGCGGCCGGATCGGGCGGATCGATGGGGCTGGTATAGGGCGTCACCTTGGTGATGTAATCAAAGAGGTCCCTCATGGTGGGATCAACCCGCGGGGCCAGGTCTTCCCTGACACTGGAAGGCACCGGAATGCCCCGCTCCGCCAGGAGAATACGGTTCGCTTCAAGATCGTTAACAAGGAAATTCACAAACCTGGCGGCCAGCTCCGGGTTCTTGGTCGAGGAAAGAATCGAGACAAACTGGGAAGGTTTAAGGTAGGTCCCGTAGGGCGCCTTGTTTCCGCTGACCGTGGGGAAGATGTAATATTCCAGGGGACGTTTAGCGGCGTTGACATGGCCTGCGTGCTGATTACTCCAGTAGAAGGCATTCCAGGCGGTAGCCTTGGAGATGGGTTCCTCTTCCATGGCCCGGCCCAGGATGAAAGCGTCTTCGGGATCATAGAGCGCGCCGGCCGCCCTGAGCCGGAGCTGTATATCAAGGATCTCCTTGAGAAGGGCGGGGTTATCGGAAAAACCAAGAGCCCTGCCGTTGGGCGCAAAGAAAGGCTTGCCGGACTGGCGGACGATATGCTCAAATACCTGATGGAATTCGTTGGTGGGCATCGTTTGAACGCCTGTCTTCTGATAGATAGTCAGGGCGATCTGCTCATAGTCCTTCCATGTCCAATTGGTATCATCAATAGTGACGCCCGCCCTTTGCAAAATCTCGGGATCAACTCCCATACCCCACGCGTTGGTTCCAAGGCTCAGGGCAATGAGTTTGCCGCCCAAGCGGCCGGAAGCCAGGCCGGAATCGGACCATTTGGAAAGATCGATGATCCCCCGCTGGACATAGGCGTTCAGGTCCACCAGTTGGCTCCGGTCATTGTACTGGCCGATGTACATATAATCCTGCTGCATAACATCCGGAAGACTCCCGGCGGCGGCCTGGGTGTTCAGCTTCGGCCAGTACCCGTCCCATTGGGCGGGTTCGGTTTCCACCGTAACTCCGGCATTCTTTTCCGCAAAAAGCTGGGACACTTTAATAGTCCGCTCATCCCGGGTAGTATTACCCCACCAGGCAAAACGGATATAGCCGCCGGAACTTCCGCTCCCGGAATCCCTGGCCCCCGTCGCGAAAACCAGCGCCGGCAGAGCCACAATCGCCAACAATACACCAATCTTTTTCATGATTACTCCTCCTCGCATCAAAAATTGTATTGTAGTATAAACCCTTTTCGTATTGTTTTCAATGAAAAAATAGACAATTTCAATTCGGAATATGAAAATCCTTTTAAATCCCCACAGAAGACAAACGGTGATATACTGACAAGCGGTCCCTGGGAGGGGGCCCATACAGTATAATCAATAGGAGATACAATGAGCGGGAATATATTGTCAATTGATACCGTCGCGTTAGACGAAGGGAAACAGGCACTCAAAATAATCGATCAGACCAAACTTCCTTCTACGGTAGAAATCCTCTATTTAACCAAGCAGGAGGATATCTTTGAGGCAATCTGCCTGCTCCGGGTCCGGGGCGCTCCGGCCATCGGTGTTGCGGCAGCCATTGGGATATATCTGGCCGCCCTGGAAATTGACGTTCCCGGCTACGAAGCGTTCTATGCCCTGTTTAAAAAGGCCAAAGATTACCTTAATGCTTCACGGCCCACAGCGGTAAACCTTTCGTGGGCTTTGAACCGGATGGAAAAAGTCGTACTGGATCACCAGGGGGAAACGCCGGGAACGATTAAAACACTGCTCCATGAGGAGGCGGTCAAGATCCGGGACGAGGATGTCCGGGTTTGCGGTTCCTTAGGCGAATATGGCCTCAGCCTTATCAAAGACGGTGACGGGATCCTTACCCATTGTAACGCCGGACAGCTTGCCGCGGTAAAATACGGCACCGCCTTAGCTCCGATACATCTGGGCCGGGAAAGGGGTATGCACTTTAAGGTCTTCTGTGATGAAACCAGGCCTTTGCTGCAGGGAGTACGGCTTTCTTCCTTTGAGATGGTCAGCGCCGGAGTGGATACGACGGTGATTTGCGATAACATGGCGAGTCAAGTGATGAAAAACGGCTGGATACAAGCGGTTTTGGTGGGTTGTGACCGGGTCGCCGCCAATGGAGACACGGCCAATAAGATCGGAACTTCCGGAGCGGCGATTCTGGCGAAGTATTACCATATCCCCTTTTATGTCTGCGCCCCCACATCCACCATTGATATGTCTATAAGGGAGGGGAAGGATATCGTTATCGAGGAACGGAGACCGGAAGAAGTAACCGAGATGTGGTACAAGGAGCGTATGGCCCCTCAGGGCGTTAAGGTTTTCAATCCCGCGTTTGACGTGACCGATCATGAGCTTATCACCGCGGTGATCACCGAATACGGTATCGCCCGCGCCCCCTACACGGAAAGTTTTAAGCATATTTTCAGGCAAAAGATAGGCGGATAATGAGAGTCTGCCCATAATGTAGACACATTACGGGCAGACTTCCTGCTGAAAGACGGGCCTGCAAGCCCGGCATACCGCCGCAACAGGCTCCTGGCCACGAAATTAACCCCCCGCCGTGAATGAGCCTCCGCGGAGCAGAGTTCTAAACTTGACCCGCAGGATTTTTTAACCGCCAAGTCGAATAAGTCGTGCGACACGAGGTCGCTTGAATAGCTGACTAAGATATGAAAAGGAGGTGAGGAAAAGAAACATATCCTTCGGTCTACCCCTTCCATGTGGGGTAATGCTACCCGCCGGTG
>JAISBR010000155.1 GCA_031266095.1 Treponema sp.
CGCGGCTCGGGCCTATTTCGCGGTCCCCCGCACGGTCTGCCCGCCCCCGCCCCGGGGGGGGGGGGGCAGCTATTTTGAAATATACACCACGATCGGTCATAATTGCACTCCTTGCAAAAGTCGTAATAACCATATAATAGCGTGCTTTTCCGAAAATTTCAAGTTTTTTAAGCGTATAAAGCGTAATTTCCCCATAAATAGTTCATTCGAAACACCAACCGCCCGCGTGGAGCGTCCGCCGCTGCCGGGGCGCGCCCGTTTTCCCCCAATACCGTTCCCCGGTCCGCGCGGCAACGCCCAGCCTTTCCGCCGCCGCCCTCTGAGCCAACATAGCTCTATTGAGACACCCAGCCTGGGTGTGTCTCTGCACATAGTCTATGTGTGTACAGACACATAGCTTATGTGTGTACAGACACATAGCTTATGTGTGTCTAGACACATGGCCTATGTGCGTCAAGACACATGGCCTATGTGCGTCCAGACACATAGCCTATGTGCGTCCAGACACATGGCCTATGTGCGTCCAGACACATGGTCTATGTGCGTCCAGACACATGGTCTATGTGTGTCTCAACACGCAGGCTATAGGGCGAGTGGGGTCCAGGCTACACCCCGATGGGGTCTAGGCTACACCCCGATGGGGTCTAAGCTACACCCCGATGGGGTCCAGGCTACACCCCGATGGGGTCTAGGCTACACCCCGATGGGGTCCAGGCTACACCCCGTCGGGGTCCAGGCTACACCCCGATGGGGTCCAGGCTATACCCCGGCGGGGTCCAGGCTATACCCCGGTGAGAGTCCAGGCTACACCACCCTTCGGGGCTACCCTTGACCCACAGCTCGAGGCATAATTACACTGTGCCGCCAAGAGGAGTTACCGCGAAGTAGAAGAAGTCGAATAGGTTTTTGCTCTCAGGTCCCTTTTTTCTCTTCATTACTTTGACTTATGCGACTTTGCGGTTAGAAATTCTTCCAAAACCTGGTAGTTTCCTGGAACATGAAAGTTAAACGCCTATGCCCTGCCGGAAGGACAATTGCGCTTTGCGCCCGGTTTTTGTACACTTGATATTATGGAGATCCTCAGCTTCGAAAATGAACTGCTCCGCCGGAAAGCGGAACCGGTGGTAAAAATAGACGGCGAACTGGCGAAAACCGCCCTTGAGATGCTCGATGCCCTCAAGGAGGGGAACGGAGTAGGACTGGCCGGTCCGCAGGTGGGCCTTTCGGAACGTATCTTCGTGGTTCATATTGAGGGAGATGTGCCCCGCGTCTTTATTAATCCGTCGATTTTGGAAACTTCTAAGGAAACGATTAAATACGAGGAAGGCTGTCTCTCGGTCCCCGGCGTTTGGGCCGATGTGACGCGGCCGAAAGCGGTGAAAATACAGGCGTGGAACGAAAAAGGCCGGCCCTTTACCCTGGAAACCGAAGGAATCCTCGCGCGGGTCATTCTCCACGAGTACGATCATCTGGAGGGTGTTCTGTTTATTGATCGCCTGCCTGAGTCGAAACGGAACAGGATACTGGCGAAGCTCAACAGGACGGCCACGGCTTGAGGATACTATTCGCGGGAAGCCCCGCCATCGCGGTTCCCGCCCTGGAGGCGGTCTTCGCGTTAAGCGCGGATCACCGGGATGGTTCCCGCGGTTTTGAGCTTGCCGGGCTGCTTACCAATCCGGACAGTCCCCGAGGGCGGCGCGGGGAAGCTGTTCCCACCGAGCTTGCCGCCGCGGCGGAACGGCTCGCGGCCGCGGGAAAAGCGCCTGTCCCGGCGCTCAAGCCGGAGAAACTCGACGCCGAAGCCCGGCGGCTGGCGGCGGCCCTGGAGCCGGACCTGCTTGTTTCCTTTGCCTATGGCCGCATCTTCGGCCCGAAATTCCTCTCGCTCTTTCCGCTGGGGGGGATCAACATACACCCGAGCCTCCTCCCCAAATACCGGGGGCCCACCCCCATTCAGGCCGCGATCCTGAACCGGGAACGGGAAACGGGGATTACCATCCAGAAACTGGCCCTGGAAATGGACGCCGGCGATATCCTGGCCCAGGAACGTTTCCCCCTCAACGGCCGGGAAACCGCCGCCGGCCTGAGCGAAATCATGGCGCGGAAAGCCGCGGATCTGCTGCCCGCTGTGCTCAGGGGCATCGCCGAAGAAACCCTCCGGGCCCGGCCGCAGGACCCCGGCGGGGTAAGCCGCTGCGCGCTCATCGCCAAGGAAGCGGGCCTTATTGACTGGACCAAAAGCGCGCCGGAAATCGACGCCCGGATCCGGGCCTTTGATCCCTGGCCGCTGTCCTGGACCACGCATGGGGAACGCCGGCTTTTTATACTGAAGGCCGAGCCCCTGGACGACGCGGCCGCGCCGGCCCCGCCGGGCCGGGTCTTGGGCATAGACAAGGAGCGGGGTATACTGATACAAACGGGGAAAGGGACGCTGGCTGCGGCGGCGCTGCAATACCAGGCAAAAAAAGCCCAGGACTGGCGGACCTTTTTGAACGGCGCCCGGAATTTTATCGGGTGCCGGCTGGGAGTTGTAAAGGAATAACATGGGTTTTATCAGATTCGATCTGGACTCTGTCGAAGAATATGTGGCGAACCACCTCAGGCTCTTCATTTCCATGGCGGTGGGCATCCTCATTTTTGTGGGGATCATCGCGGTATCGGTCTTTTTCATGTCGGTCCGGGGGGCCGAGCAGACTATGGTCCCCGATGTGCGCGGCAAGGACCTGACCGAGGCGATGCTGGAATTGCAGGTGAAGGAACTCTACCCCCGGCTCCAGCTCCGGTACTCCCAGTCCGCCCGGGACAAGGGTCTCATCCTGGAACAGGATCCCCCGGCGGGAACCATCGTCAAGGCAGGCCGCCGGATACGGCTGGTGGTCAGCCAGGGGGTGATGATCAGCAAGGTTGAAAATTACGTAGGCCAGAATATCGACGAGGTACGGATGGATTTACAGACACTCATCTCCTCATCGGGGGGGCAGCCGCTTCTGTCCCTGAAAGAGCCGCTGATGTATGATTACTCCGCCGAGCCGCCGGGCGCTGTCCTCAATCAGAAGCCGGAGCCGGGAACGGATATCTCAGGCCCGATGGCATTGGAATTCGTGGTGAGCCTGGGGCCGGAAGATGCGCTTGTCACGGCGCCCCAGCTCGAAGGGCTTTCCATCGCCGACGCGCTGGAACAGATCGGCGGAAGCGGAATCAAGTTCTCTTTTTCCCTGCAGGAAACCGGGCGCGGCGAACGGCCCGGGACGGTGATCTTCCAGAATCCCCCGCCAAACACCCGTGTGCCGGTAAATACTACGGTCCGGCTCACCGCGACCATCCCGCCGGAACTGCCCGAGGGAGAGGTGTTCAGCCTTTTCCGTTATACAATACCGCAGAACCCCTATCCCCTGCCGGTTCGTCTTGAGGCCCTGCTTCCCGGCGGGGAGCGACTCCGGCTCATCAGCGTGGATTACTCAGGCGGCGAATTCACCGTACCCTATCGGCTCCCGGCGGGGAGTACTCTGGTGCTCTCCATGTTGAACCGGGAAATCTACCGGGAAACAGTAAGCGCGCTCCAATGAGCCCCGGCAAAACTAACCGGGTTTTGTACGCGGCTCGATCGTACCGGATGATACCCCTGCCCCGGCGTTGAATTGTTCCCCTTAAATAAGTATATTGAATAATACCTGAGCCTATTCCAAAACTTCAGTTTTTGAACAGGCTCACCTGCTGAAACCGTACGGTTTTGGCTTGAGACGGTGAGGAGCATAGAGGAGCGTCAATGAAGGCGATTGAACTGGCGAAAGCGTATGACCCTAAAACCTTTGAGAACCGGATCTATGCCCTTTGGAAAGAGCAAGGCGCTTTTAGGCCGGAAGCAGCGAAAAGCGACGCAGCGCCTTTTGTCATTGTAATTCCGCCGCCCAATGTTACCGGAGTACTTCATCTGGGCCACGGCCTTAACAACAGCCTGCAGGACGTGTCGGTCCGCTTCCACCGTATGCGCGGGGTTCCGGTGCTCTGGCTGCCCGGTACCGATCACGCGGGGATCGCCACCCAGCACGTGGTGGAACGCCGGCTCAAAGAGCGGGGCAAAAGCCGGCACGATTTGGGCCGGGAAAAATTCCTTGAGGAAACCTGGAAAGTCAAGAACGAGCATCACGCCGTTATCTCCGAACAGTTAGCCCGGATCGGCGCCAGCGTGGACTGGTCCAGAGAGCGGTTTACCATGGACGAGGGCCTGTCCCGCGCGGTGCGGGAAGTCTTTGTTACCCTCTACGAGCGGGATCTGCTTTACAAGGGGAATTATCTGGTCAACTGGTGCACTTCCTGCGGTACCGCCCTGGCCGACGACGAGGTAGAGCACGAGGACACGCCGGGGAAGATGTACCACCTGCGCTATTATTTTTCCGGCGGCGCGGCCGGTAGCGGCGCGGGTTATGTGGAGCTTGCCACCACCCGGCCGGAGACCCTTCTGGGCGATACCGCCGTGGCGGTCCACCCTGAAGATGAGCGCTACGCGGCCCTGGCGGGTAAAACGGTGCGGCTCCCGCTCACGGACCGGGACATCCCCGTGGTTTTTGACGCCTATGTGGATCGGGCTTTCGGAACCGGCGTGGTGAAGATCACCCCCGCCCATGATCCCAACGACTGGGATATTGCCGGGCGGCACGGACTGCCGGTGATCAATATCCTCAATCCCGACGGGACCCTCAACGCTGAAGTTCCCGAAAAATACCGGGGCATGACGGTGATGCGGGCCCGCGCCGCGGTGCTTGAGGATCTCAAGGCCGGCGGCTGGTACATCAAAGAGGAAGATATCAGCCATGCGGTCGGTCACTGTTACCGCTGTCACACCATGATCGAGCCTTTCCTTTCGGAGCAGTGGTTTGTCAGGATGAAGCCCCTGGCGGAAAAGGCCCTCGCGTCATGGCGGCGGGGGGAAATCGTTTTCTACCCCCCCAAATGGGAAAACACATACCGGCACTGGCTTGAAAATATCCGGGACTGGTGCGTCAGCCGCCAGCTCTGGTGGGGCCACCGTATCCCCGCCTGGGACTGTAAGGACTGCGGCAAAACCTCGGTTTCCAGGACCGATCTTTCCGCCTGCCCTCACTGCGGTTCTCAAAACATTGAGCAGGACCCGGACGTGCTTGATACCTGGTTTTCAAGCTGGCTCTGGCCTTTCAGTACCCTGGGCTGGCCTGAGCAAACCGCCGACTTTGCCGCCTACTATCCTACCACCGCCCTCGTAACCGCCTATGATATTATCTTCTTCTGGGTGTCCCGGATGATCATGGCGGGGCTTGAGTTCACCGGCAAGGCGCCGTTTCGGGACATTTATATTCACGGCCTGGTACGGGACAAGCAGGGCCGCAAAATGAGTAAGAGTCTTGGCAATGGCCTTGACCCCCTGGAATTAGTCGATGAGTTCGGCGCCGACGCCTTGAAGTTTACCCTGGCGTTTATGTGCGCCCAGGGTCAGGACTTGCTGGTTGACAAAGAGTCATTCAAGATGGGTTCCAAATTTGCCAACAAGGTCTGGAACGCCAGCCGTTATATTCTGATGAATCTTGAAGGCCGGGAATGGATACATGATCCGGGCCTGCTCCCGGTGGACAAGTGGATTTATTCCCGGCTTAACAGCGCCGCCAAGGCTATGGAAGAAGCCTTTCTCTCCTACCGCTACAACGACGCGGCCCAGACGGCTTACGAATATTTCTGGAACGATTTTTGCGATTGGTATGTGGAAGCCACGAAACTCTCGATGAAGGGCCAAAATACGGCGGAAAAAGACCGGGCCCTTACGGTACTGCTGGATGTGCTTGCCGAGTCCCTGCGCCTGCTCCATCCCCTGCTGCCCTTTGTGACCGAGGAAATCTACGGTAAGCTGCCTAACGCGCGGGAACTCCTCATTACCTCGCCGTATCCCAAATACGATGAAAAACGTCATGATCCGTCCGCGGAGCGGGATTGTATCTTCCTGCGGGAGCTGGTCCGCATAGTTCGTACCCTGCGAGCCGAATGTGCGATTGCCCCGGAGAAGAAGCTGCGGGTCCTGGCGCGGACCGGCGGGGACCATGAGCAAACGCTCAGGCAGAATGAGGAACTGGTGAAGCTGCTCACGGGAACCGGAGAAATGGAAATTTGCGCCGGTGTTTCAGACAATATGAGCGCCGGGGGCGGTGAAAGTAAACGTCCGGCGGGTTCCATCGGCCTTGTAGGCGCCGGCTTTGAGGTCTTTGTGTTTATCGCCGAGGCGGTGGATACTGCCGCGCTGAAACAGAAATTAGGCAAAGACCTGGAACGGGATCGAAAATTCATCCAGGGGCTGCGGGCGAAACTGGCAAATGAGCAGTTTATAAAGAACGCGCCCGCCGAACTGGCAGCCGCTGAAAAGGTGAAGCTGGAAGAATCTCTCAAACGGACAGACAAGATTGAATCTTATCTGCGGGATCTGTAGACTTTGGAGGGTAAATGACTACCGATGAAATGCTCCGGCTGAAAGGGACTCACCTCGCTCCATATATACAGCTTGCCACTATGCTTATCGGCAAGACCCGGGAGGGCGGCGGCAATATGTTCAGGCATCAGCTTGATACCATGGCGATCCTCATTGACTACGGTTACATCGATTCGGCGCTCCTCAAAGCCGCTATTATCCATGATATATTTGAGGACATTCCCGACTTTAATCACAACCTGCTGCTCTCAATCGATTATGAAAGCCATATAGTCTACGATTTGGTGCGGGAAGTGACCCGGCTGCCGGAGGAAACCAAGGCCGAATTCCTCACCCGCATCCATGAGTTCGGCTCCCGGCACGCTAAAGTGCTCAAGGTGGCGGATCGTATCTCCAACATGATTTCTCTGGGTTTTGTGATAAACATGGAATTTGTTGTCCGTTATACCGACGAAACCGAGCGCTATATTTTTCCCATAGCCGAGATGGTGGACATGTCCATGCTCAGGGAGCTTAAATCACTGGTGGAATCCCGGCGGAAATATCCGGCAGACTTTGCGAGGGTTTAATTTTCGCGGCGCCTTTCTTCACAACAGCCGAGGCTTGGACGAAGGCGGCTTTGTGGAAGCGATAAGTCCACGCAGGACGAAACCATAAAGGCCGCGAAAAAGATCGCGGAAAACTTGGAGATGATATAACATGAAACCAGTAAAAGCCAGCGTTTGGGACACGGTTGAATATTTTGAATTTTGAGCATATAGCCCGGCCCTGGACTGTGGAACGGGTCAGGCGTGTAAATATCCGGGAAGGCTATAAAGAGATAGCCATTTATAGACCTGCGGAGGTTTTATCATTATTAGCAGGGACAGGACTCGAACCTGCGACCTCCGGGTTATGAGCCCGACGAGCTGCCAACTGCTCTACCCTGCGTTGTGAATATACACATTTACGCCGGTTTAGTCAAGGCTTTGCGCCTGAATTTTATGATCATTCCGAATAGACAGAACCGAGGAGGCCAGGGCGGAGAGGGCGATAAGGATCGCCGTTATTGAAGGGAAACCAGGCAAGGCTATCATAAAATTATAGATACTGTGGATGGCTACCGCCGAGAGGAAACGGAAGACCGCCTGGGAGGGATGTTTTCGGAATAGCACCACAGAGGCGCCGACCCGGGCGCTGCAAGCGCCATGCAGGGGAGCGGTGGAAAAGGCCCTCAGCAGGGCAACGCCGGCGTCGGAGGCGCCGTAGGCGGCGCTTTCAAGGATCGCGAAACCGAGCCCGGCGACAAGACCGGCGGCGGAACCCTGAATAACATGACTGTAGGAAACCGGAACCGGGTCCTCCGCACTTGAGCCGGCGGAGATGGTAAAACCGGATTTTGAGGGCCGCAGACGGCCGCTTATCCCGAAAAAGATCAGCAGTACGATAAAACGGCTCAGTTCCTCAGTGAAAGCCACACGAATAAAGGTTTGAACAAACAATCCCCACTTGCCTGCGGCCCAGACTGCCGTTACGGTGAAAAAATTCTGAAAAAGAAGAGCGGGGAAAAAAGCGGCGGCGCCCGCCAGCAAAGCAAGCAAAAACCGTATAAAAGAAAAAGGGTAACGGGTAACGCGAAACCAGATATACACCGCAATCGCGGGAACAGCTGAGATAAAAATAAGAAACAACAATACCCATAAACCGGACATAGATAGATAGTATATTATCAAATATTCAGATAGGGTAAAAGCCATGAAAAATATTTGTCTCATCGGACCAAAACATTCGGGAAAAACAACTGTGGGCAGGGTCCTGGCCTCCCTTTGTTCCGGCTGTTTTGTCGATCTGGATGAACTGCTTGCGGAACGGACCGGAAAAAGTCCCCGGACGCTCTATACCCAGGGGACCGCTGTTTTCAGGAAAGCCGAGGCGGAGGCGCTGGCGGCGTTTATCGGGTCAAAGAGCCCTGGCCCGCGCATTGCCGCTGTGGGAGGTGGTCTCACCGACAACCCCGAAGCGGTTGCCCTGCTGGAGAAAACGGAAACAATCCTGTCCGTGTACCTCAATGTATCCGCGGATACCGCCTGGGACCGGATCATCGGGTCCGGCGGAGATATGCCGCCTTTTCTCAGAACCGATAATCCCCGGGAAACACACCGTATTCTCCACGAGCGGCGGGCGGCCGCCTGCCGGAAATTCGCCCGCTTTACAATCGAGGCGGAGGGAAAAAATCCCAAAGCGATTGCCGGAGAAATCATGGATATGCTTACGGATATTCGCGGCGCGCCTTAACCGCGTGTATTCCAAGGCCAAAAGTCTCATGCGGGACCGGGGAGGCGGTACTTGAGCGCCGCAGACAGCCATCGTTATGCGCCATTTTCCTTGACAACTGTTTTTCAATAGAATATTCTATAAAATATGCGGGAAAACATAATAATCCGCGGGGATTGCATAGAAGAACTGAAAAAAATTCCCAATAATTCTATAGACCTTGTTTTTGCGGATCCGCCTTATAATATGCAGCTCAAGAACGCGCTGTATAGACCGAACAACACCAAAGTTGATGGAGTCGATGACCAATGGGATAAATTTGTTTCGTTTAGGGAATATGATGATTTTTGTACCGCGTGGCTGACGGAGTGCCGCAGGGTATTAAAAGAAACCGGTTCAATTTGGGTTATTGGTTCTTATCATAACATATTCCGCATAGGAAACATTATGCTGGATCTTGGCTTTTGGATTCTTAATGATGTTACATGGCATAAAATAAATCCAATGCCGAATTTTTTAGGGACCCGTTTTACAAACGCGACGGAAACATTAATATGGTGTTCAAAAAGCGAAGCCGGCAAAAAATATACTTTTAATCATAAGATTATGAAAAAATACAACGGCAATAAGCAAATGAGCTCCGTATGGCGAATAGGCCTTTGTATTGGGGATGAAAGAATAAAAGGGGCGGATGGGAAAAAAGCACATTCGACGCAAAAACCGGAAGAACTGCTTAAAAGGGTTATTCTATCATCAACAAACAAGAATGATATTGTTCTGGATCCGTTTTTTGGAACAGGTACAACGGGCGCTGCCGCAAAAAAGCTGGGCAGAAAATATATCGGCATAGAACGCGAACAAGACTATATTGAGATTGCCCAAAAAAGAATAGACAGTATTACCGAATTATGGGGAGAAGCGGACTGGATTGAAGAAGAAAAAGGAAAACAGGTCAAAGTCCCTTTTGAAAATCTTGTAAAGGAACAAGTGATTAAAGCCGGTGATGTTCTCTATACGAGAAAAAACTATAACGCTTCCGCTTTTATATTGGAAAATGGAAATTTACAATACAAAGGCATAATCGGATCAATTCATAAAATCGGCGCGATAATACAGCAAACACAATCGTGTAACGGGTGGAAATTCTGGTATATTACCAAAAACAATAAATCATTGCTGATTGATGATTTAAGAACTGAATATATAACAAAGATATCAGGTGAAGGACAGCATTCCCTGTAAACCGCGGATATGCGCCTTATCCTTCCGCGCTCTGCTTTACTTTGTAATCCAATAAAGGCAGTTCTATAAGATACTGTTCCAGGATTTTCTGTTCATCACCAGGGAAGGAACTGAACTCTATGGAAATAATCCTGCCGCCGCGGACCAAACGGCAGATCGGCGAAAGAGTGGAGCTGCCGATACGGAGGCTGCATTCGTTCAGCTGCATATCCAAGACGATATCCTGCATCAATGAAGAGAAAGAGGGGAGAAAAGAAATACCCCCGATGGAAATGGTTTTGAGATCTCCGGTGATAATGGCCCGATTCGCGGGGTTTACGAAAAGGAAACCAAGACGATGCCAGCTCTCCACATGTAAACGATTGTATCTTCTCCGCTCATTTACCGGAATATAGCGGCTTAATATATTTTGCAGCCGGATCAGTTCCGAAGGATTATCCAAAGATTCATCTACAAGGCCGCTTACGCCCAGAAACAAGGCCTGGGCGCCTTCCTCCACGGAAAAATGAGAGCCCTTGAATACAATGATGGGGCACATTTCCTTTGGACGATCGCCGCGCACAAACTGGACGAGTATCTTCCAGTGCCGGGGGAAATCACTGGCGCTGATAACAACCGCCGTGGGGTTGATCTCGTCTATATTGTCCATGGCCTTGAGTACCTGGCGGTAACGGATAAGTTCAAACCCCAAAGGCCGTACACACCGCGCGATAATGTTATAGCTGTCTTCTGAATCGAGAACAAGCAGCAGTTTCATTCGGTCCCCAGATTTATCACCGAATAATCCTCAACAGTCCAGATATTGTCTTTCTGCCGCAGATAATAGGTGTAACGCTTTAACTCGGTGAAATTCTCGTACCGGAATTTTTCCAGTACCGTGACGGTTCCCTCGACATTATTGTACTGGGTCCGCTCCATGGTGAATTCGGTGGGTATGACCGAAATATCCCCGTCAATAACCGAACTTTGCAGTTCCTGCCGGTATTGGGCCAGCATGCGCCTGCGGCCCTCTTCCCCCTCGGCAAGCCAGCGCCGGCGGCGGACTCCGTCCCGGGTGATCATTGCCTCAAGGTCAAGGTAGAGAAAGAATCTCTCCCATTGGGATTTCTGCCTGGCAAGGATCAGGTACTCCACTACCCGATCCGGCGGGAGCCGTTCCCGGACCAGTACGGCGTTGGTCTCCACGTCCATTTCAAGGGGAATCCCGCCGGGACCGGGAATTAGCGGGGGCCTGATGTTGAGGTTCAGCCGGTTGGATTCGAGCACAGGCGAGGCGGCGTTAACTTCCGGCGCAGAAGCGTTGACAGCCGCCGCCGGGCGGTACAGTTCAGGGTATACCCTGGCCCGTACCACAAAGGAACCGGGCAGGCTCAGATTGGCATAATCGCGGAGGTCTTCCACAAAGGAGAAAGATTCCCCGCTTTCCATCGATATCTCCCGGAAAAATATCCGTTGGTTTTGGGTCCGTTTGCGGACCAGTGAATCCGCAGGATCCACCGGCCGGTTACTTATGGTTCTGATATCAAAATCAACGGAAAAAACCCTCTCGTCCGCCAATTTAAACCGGTACACGGAGGGGCTATTGTTGGCGATGGTTATCTGCACATAGATAGGGGCGCTTTCCACATAGTAGATCCTTCGATCAAAAAAACGGATGCTGAAATCGACTGCGCCGGCTTCAGCGGCCCCGGCGGACAGGGGGACCACCAGGCTCAAAAGGACCAGAAGGCCCGCCGCCCCAAAGCGGTTCGTATTGCTCATCTTCCTTCCTTGAAGCGGTGTTTAAAAAGGACACTCTTCTATGATATAATAATCGGCAGATCGGCATGAATACCTTATCCTTTCCTGAGCTTCAGCGGAAAATCGGCGCTTCAAAACAGGTTTCCCTGCTCGTTTCCGCCTTTACGGAGGGGAAATTTCCCCTGGAAATCGAAGGTTCCGAAGGTTCATTTAACGCCCTGCTCCTGGCAAGCCTGTTCCGGGCAAAGCCAGGCCTCTTCTTTGTCGTGGTACCCCAGGAAAGTGACGCCGCCGACCTTGCCCTGGACCTGGCCGCCGCGGAATTGCCCTGCCTGCAATTCCCCTGGTGGGGCGCCGCGCCCTACAATGAGCTGCCCCCGCTTTCCGCGGTTTTCGGCGAGCGGACCAGGGTGTTAAGCGAACTTACCGCAGGCCGCGCCGGAATCGTGATCATTCCCGAACGGGCCTTTCTTACCCCCCTGCCGCCGCCTGACTACATCAAGAGCCTCCTCGTATCCCTCAAGCCGGGCGGAAAGATCAACACCATTGCCCTGGCGGAAACCCTGGTTTCTTACGGCTATACCCGTGTTCCCAGAGTACAGGTTCACGGCGAATTCGCCCTCCGCGGTGAAGTGATAGACATTTTTATGGGCGGCGACGATGAGGCCTGCCGGGTGCTTTTTGATTTTGACCGGGTGGAGTCCATCAAGCGATTTGACCCAATCGGCCAGGGCAGCGTCGGCGGGCGGGGCGGCGAAAAACTGCCGGAGCTGCTGATACGCCCCCTGCGGGAAGTGGTCTGGACCGATGATCGCATTGAGGCGCTTGGAAACAATCTGGCCGCCTGCAAGGAATTTTCCGGCGGCGGCAGGGCTATTATTGAGACGCTTATTTCCCGCCGCTGTGCCGAAGGAGAGGAACTGTTTTATCCGCTGGCCTTTGATGGAGGGACGGCGGGCGGCGGAAGCCTTTTAGACTATCTTGGAGACAAGGGGACTCTGGTTCTGCTTGATCATGAACGGCTGGAAAACGCCCCGGAAAGTCTGCGCAGGGAATATCACAGTTTATACAATAAATCGATTCGCGCCGGAGGGCCAACAGACAGATCACCGTTGAAAAAAGAATTCCCTGTGCCGGAACGGCTGCTCCTTGATTTCAAAAGCCTGATTGACGGACGCAGACGGATCATCTCATTCAAGACTATCAAGAGTGAGCCTAAGCCGGGGGGCTGCCATATTGATGTTCCCTGCGAGCCGGGGCGGAGTTTTTTCGGTAATATCAATTATCTTAAAGAAGAATTTGCCTCGTTACTCGCAATCGGCTGGAATATAGCGGTAGCCGCTGAATCGGAAGTACAGGCCGAACGCATCATGACTATCTTCGCTCCGCACCCGTCGCTGTGCGTAATGGCGTCTCCGCTCTCCGCCGGGTTCTCGCTGCCGGATATCCGTCTCATGGTGATTCAGGAGAACGAGATATTTGGCCGGCGGAAGCGCCCTCCCCGTTCACTCAAGAGCGTCCGTTCAAGCCCCATCGACACCTTTGTGGAGCTTAATCCCGGCGACCATGTGGTGCATGTGAATTACGGCATAGGCCTGTTCAAGGGCATTGAGCGGATAAAGGCCCTGGGCCATGAGCGGGATTACATTCAGCTTGAGTACGCCGAAGCGGAAACGGTCTTTGTTCCGGTGGAACAGGTGAATATGGTCCAGCGCTACATCGGCAACGAGGGACGGCCGCCCCGGTTGGACAAGCTGGGATCAAAGAGCTGGGAGAACCGCCGGGGCAAAGTGCGGAAATCCGTGGAAGACATCGCGGAAAGGCTCATCGAGCTTTACTCCAAGCGGAAGCAGTCCCAGGGTTTTGCCTTTCCCCAGGACAGCGAATGGCAGGCCATGTTCGAGGCCGCTTTTCCTTTTGAGGAAACCGAAGATCAGCTCCGCTGCGTGGAAGAGATCAAACAGGACATGGAAAGCCCTCACCCCATGGACCGGCTGGTCTGCGGCGATGTGGGTTACGGAAAAACCGAAGTGGCGGTCCGGGCCTGCTTTAAGGCTATCATGGGCGGCAGACAGGCGGCCTTTCTCGCGCCCACCACGATCCTCGCCGAGCAGCATTACGAAAATTTCCAGGAACGATTCTCCCTGTTTCCGATACGCATGGCTATGCTCTCCCGCTTTGTGGACCGGAGAAAAACCAGGGCCGTTCTGGAACAGCTCAAAAAAGGAGAGATAGATTTACTCATCGGTACTCACCGAATCATTCAGCGTGACGTGCAATTCAAGAACCTGGGATTGATTGTGATTGACGAGGAACAGCGATTCGGTGTCAAGGACAAAGAGCGGCTCAAGGAAATAAAAACCAATGTCGACTGCCTTACCCTTTCGGCCACCCCCATTCCCAGGACACTCCACATGAGTCTGCTCAAAATCCGGGATATGAGCCTGCTTGCCACTCCTCCCCTAAACCGCCACCCGATAGAGACCGTCATTGAGGAATACAACGACGAGCGGCTGGTCCATGCCATTCGATCCGAAGTTGAACGGGGAGGGCAGATTTTTTTTCTCCATAACCGTGTTGAAAGCCTCAGGGAAACAAGGCTCAAACTGGAACATCTGACGCCCGAGATGCTGATCGAAACCGCCCACGGTCAAATGGAAGCCCAGGACCTTGAAGATGTGATGCACCGCTTTATTCACGGAGGCTTTCATGTACTGGTGTCCACTACCATCATCGAAAACGGCATAGATATTCCCAATGTAAATACCATCATCATAGACCGGGCGGATATGTATGGCGTGTCACAGCTCTACCAGCTTCGGGGCAGGGTAGGCCGTTCAGACCGGGTGGCCTATGCGTATCTCTTTTATCCCAGGGATAAAGCCCTTTCGGAAGTCGCGATGAAGCGGCTCCAGGTAATTTCCGATTTTACCGAGTTAGGCTCTGGT
Source organism: Treponema sp. (assembly GCA_031266095.1). The sequence goes on from JAISBR010000155.1 coordinate 14,632, forward strand.
TTCAAGATCGCCATGAAAGATATGGAGATCCGGGGGGCGGGGAATCTTCTGGGCAGGGAACAATCCGGCGATATTTATTCGGTGGGCTTTGATCTGTACCTCAGGCTGCTGGATGAGGCGATAAAGCGCCTTGAAGATTCCAACTATGAAAGTGAGACTGAGACCCTGCTGGAACTGGAATATTCAGGCTTTATCCCGGACAGCTATATTGATTCTCCCCAGGAAAAAATGGAAATCTATAAAATGATAGCCGCTATTCGGGACAAGGAAGAACTGGAGCGGGTTTACGCCGGGCTGTTGGACCGTTTCGGCCCGCTGCCCGACGAGGCGGCGTCTCTTTTGGCCTTGGCGGAGATACGGATCATTTGCCGGGAAATCGCGGTTTCATCTCTCAGGGAACGGGACGGCGTAGTGCGGGTGGAGTTTGCCAAGGTGTCGCGGATCAAGGTGGAACGCCTGGTTCGGCTCATGCAGGAGTCTTTGGGTAAGGTAAAACTGGACTATAGAAAGCCCAACGTGCTCATGCTGACCACCGGCAATATCGGTTTGAAGGAAAAGAGTGAGTTTATCCGGGAGAAGCTGGCGGCTTTAGCCTAGGAGTTTACTGCATATATTCAGGAGAAGATAATGAGCATCAAAACAGTGGTATTTGATTACGGCGGCGTTATATGTTTTACTCCGTCTCCCGAAACAGAGATGGAAATAGGAGAGCTGACAGGGCTGCCGGTTAACACCCTGCGGGAACTGCACCGGAAATACCGGAGTGAGTATGATCGGGGAATTTATAACACCAGGGAATACTTTAAATTCATCTTGTCAAGCGAGGGAATTTTTCCGGATGACCCAAGCCTTGGGAAAATCGCCGAGACCGAAATGGACAGCTGGAGTCATCTGAATCCCGATACAATTCAGTTAATGCGGGACGTCAAGGCCGCCGGTTTTACCCTGGGGATACTTTCCAATATGCCCCATGATTTTCTTGCCAGGGTCCGTAAAAATGTCCCGCTGTTCGCCGAGACGGACCTGGCTCTTTTTTCCTGCGAGTATCATTTGATAAAGCCGGAAGCGGCGATTTACAGGAAACTGAAAGAATTAAGCGGCTGCGAGTTTGAGGAGATTGTTTTTTTTGACGACAGCGTTGATAATATAGCGATGGCGAAGAAACTGGGAATTTGCGGTTTTGTCTGGGAAGGCCCTTACGCCGCCAGAGAGACCCTCAAAAAAATCGGCCGGAGATTTGCGATATTATGATAAAGACCTTTATTTGTTTTGCCTATGTGGCAGCCGCCGTATTAATTCTGATACCCATAGGAATCGTTGTGGTGATTTTCAGTTTACTGGGCCTGCGGAAACCCATGTCGGTCTTAATGTACCGCATCGCCCAGGGCTGGGCGCTGCTCCTGATCAAGCTCATCGGTTCCAAGGTGACTGTCACAGGCAGGGAAAACATACCCCGCAAAGAGGGTGTCTGCTTTGCCAGTAACCATGGCAGCATCTTCGATATTGTGCTATTACTCGCATATACCGGCCGCCCCTTCGGCTTTGTCGCGAAAAAGGAACTGCTCTCAATCCCTTTTCTCAATATGTGGATATCCGTGCTTGGCGGACTCTTTATTGACCGGAAGAATGTGCGCAAGGCGATCCTCACAATCAACAAAGGGGTCGAGCGAATCAAAGCGGGCGGCGCTATGCTCATCTTTCCCGAAGGCCACCGTTCCCGGGGCCAGGGCCTGCTTCCCTTTCATTCCGGTTCTTTCAGGCTTGCCACCAAGGCGGAAGCTCTCATTGTCCCGGTAGCCCTTGCGGGAACCTACGCTGTCTTTGAAAAAAACTACCGGGTTAACGCGCTTCCGGTAAAAGTCACCTTCTGCAAACCGGTCGGCACCGCTGATATTACCACGGCCGGCGTGAAGAGCTCACTGTCGGATCAAATTTACGGCGTCATCAAGGGAGCGCTGGAAAAGGAAAATTAGATTCTGTTTTACACCGGCCCTCAGGCGCCGGCGGCGGCAGGCGTCTTGACAGATCGCGCGGGTTTTGGCAGAGTAATACAGAAGAAGAGGGCGCATAACTCAGTTGGTTAGAGTGCTTGCTTTACACGCAAGATGTCCCTGGTTCGAATCCGGGTGCGCCCATACCGCGCTTTTTAATGGAAATTGTTCAGAAACTGAATTTCCTGAACAACTCTATTGTTCATACCCGCAAATTTGAGCCGAATTCCCCTTCAGGAACAAAAGGAGTGTCCATGAAATTAAAGTACCGTTTAAGCCTCATCGTAATCGTGATATTAACGGTAGTTATAGCTACTGTGTCGATCACCCTGCTCAACCGCGCTTCCTCAATGCAGATGGCCGCCGCCCTGGAAAGCCAGGAACGCCTTGCCGCGCAGGAAGCCGCCATTATCCAGAAGCGCTATGAAGGTTATCTGCGAGTCGTGGATACCCTGGCGGATATGATGGCCGATTATGATCTGACCGAAGCGGGGCAGCAGCGTAACCGCTTCGATCAGCTTTTACATTCGGTTCTGGAATCCGAAGAACGGCTCATAGCCGTGTACGCCGTGTTTAAGCCCAACACCATAGATTCCGGCTGGGACGCTTCATTTGCCGGAACTCCCGGCAATACCGAAACCGGCCAATACGCCGACTGGTATACCCGGCGCTCCGGGCAGATTGAACACCTGACCTACAACGATATACAGACGGTAATAGATATTGTCGACGGGCCCAGCGCGCGCAAAGAGATAATCTACGATCCCGTGCCGCAAACCGTGGCCGGCAGGGATACCTTTACGGTCAAGATCAGCGCGCCGATAATTCACCGGCGGACGGGCGAAGTGGTAGGCCGCGTTGGGGTAAACGTGGATACCGCGGAAACCCAGCCCGTGGTTGACGCGACTATTCAGGAACACCATGAAATAGCCGCCATGACGGTCTACTCTCATAATGGAATCATTGTTGCCAGCGGGGTTCCCAACCAGGCAGGCCGGCTTCTCAGGGACGCGCAAAGAACTCTCTTTGGAGGCGACACTGACGCGGCGCAGAGCGCGGTACTAAACGGAGAAAAACGCCGGTTCAGGGATTATTCGGAAGTTCTGGATGCGGAATTGGAAATAATTCTCTACCCCTTTACCATCGGTGAAACCGGGGCAAGCTGGACATTGATGCTGGGTACCGAAGATCATGTAATCCTGGCGCAGGTGAACCAAATGACCGTCTTTACCATCATTATAGCGATAGTGGCGGTTATCCTTACGGCGGTGATTATTTTCATGGTTTCTATCAATATTGCTAAACCTATTGGCAATGTAGCTCGTACCCTCAAGGACATATCCGAAGGCGAGGGCGATCTCACCAAAACCGTTGATTTCCACGCAAAAGACGAAATTGGCGACCTCGCCCGCTACTTCAACGCGACCCTGGATAAAATCAAACGGCTTGTCATGACGATCAAAAACCAGTCCATCGCCCTTTTTGACATTGGCAGTGAACTTGCCGTCAACATGGACGAAACCGCCGCGGCCATTAACGAGATAACCGCCAATATCCAGAGCATCAAAGGCCGGATGATCAACCAGTCCGCCAGCGTTACCGAAACCAACGCTACTATGGAGCAGATAACCGTTAACATTGACAAACTCTCCGGCCATGTAGACCGCCAGAGCACCAGCGTTTCCCAGTCCTCCTCGGCCATTGAGGAAATGCTTGCCAATATCCAGTCTGTTACTCAAACCCTGATAAAAAACACCGGCAATGTTATGGAATTAACAGAGGCCGCCGAAGTGGGACGTACGGGCCTCCAGGAGGTGGCCGCGGACATTCAGGAAATTGCCCGTGAAAGCGAAGGGCTTTTGGAGATCAACGCGGTGATGGAAAACATCGCCAGCCAGACAAACCTGCTCTCCATGAACGCCGCCATAGAAGCGGCCCACGCCGGAGAGGCGGGGAAGGGTTTTGCCGTAGTGGCCGACGAGATCCGTAAACTCGCCGAAAATTCCGGGACGCAGTCCAAGACGATTGCCGAGGTACTCAAAAAGATAAAAAACTCCATCGACAAGATCACCAAGTCCACCGAAAACGTACTCAACAAGTTTGAAGCGATAGACGGCGGGGTGAGGACCGTAGCCGAGCAGGAGGAAAACATCCGCAACGCCATGGAGGAGCAGAACGCGGGGAGCAAGCAGGTACTGGAGGCCATCAGCCAGTTGAATGAAGCGACTCAGATGGTCAAGGGCGGTTCCGAAGAAATGCTTGAGGGGAGTAAACAGGTAATTCAGGAGAGCCGGAATCTGGAAATGACAACCCAGGAGATCTCCGGCGGGATAAACGAAATGGCCGCGGGGGCGGATCAGATCAACGTGGCGGTAAGCCGGGTGAACGAAATCAGCGGGCAGAACAAGGAAAACATTGACATCCTGGTCAAGGAGGTGTCAAAATTCAAAGTAGAATGAGGCTCTTTATCTCATCATCGAATAAAGAGCCGCAAGTACCTCATCCAGAGAAAACGCTGTTGCCTTGTCAGCTAATGGCATCAAAACCTTGTCTCAAGTCGTTAAGAATATCATCAATATGCTCCGTCCCGATGGAAAGGCGGATGGTATTGGGTTTGATCCCCTGTTCCAGAAGGTCTTTTTCATCCACCTGGGAATGGGTGGTGGAAGCGGGGTGGATCACCAGGGACTTCACGTCCGCCACATTGGCCAAGAGGGAAAAAAGATCCAGGTTGGCGATAAATTCCTTGGCCGCGGCCGCGCCGCCCTTGATCTCGAAAGTGAAGATGGAAGCGCCTCCCCGGGGGAAGTAACGCCGGTAGAGTTCGTGATCCCGGTGGTCTTCCAGGGCGGGGTGGTTCACCTTTTCTATTTTGGGATGGCTCTTGAGGAAGTCCAATACCTTGAGGGTGTTTTCCACATGCCGCTCTACCCGGAGGGACAGGGTCTCAAGGCCCTGGAGGAAGAGAAACGCGTTAAAGGGGGAAAGGGCCGCTCCGGTATCCCGGAGCAGGGTGGTCCGGGCCTTGATGATGTAGGCCAGGTTTTTTACCGCGTCGGTAAACACTACCCCGTGGTAACTGGGGTTGGGCTTGCTGAGGCCGGGGAACTTGTCATTCTGGGCCCAGTCGAATTTGCCGCTATCCACCAGAACGCCGCCGATGGAAGTTCCGTGTCCGCCGATGAATTTGGTGGCCGAATGGACTACCACGTCCACGCCGTATTCGATGGGCCGCAAAAGATAGGGTGTGGCAAAGGTATTGTCCACAATAAGAGGAATACCGTGCTTGTGGGCGATCTTCGCTACCGCCTCAATGTCCACCACCGAGGCGTTGGGGTTTCCCAGGGTCTCAAAGAACAGGGCTTTGGTATTGGCTTTGATAGCCTTTTCAAAATTTTCAGGCTTGCTGCCGTCCACAAAGGTGGTATCCACCCCCAGATCCTTGAAGGTATTGGCAAAGAGGTTGAAAGTCCCGCCGTAGATCTGGAAATCCGACACGATATGATCCCCGGCGCGGGCGATATTCTGAATGGCGTAGGTAGTGGCTGCGGCCCCGGACGCCGTGGCTAGAGCCGCGACTCCCCGTTCCAGGGCGGCGATCCGCTTTTCAAATACGTCCCAGGTGGGGTTCATGATCCGGGTGTAGATATTCCCCACTTCAGTCAGGGCAAAACGGTCTGCGGCGGACTTCGGGTCGGGGAACACGTAGGACGAAGTCTGGTAGATAGGTACCGCCCGGGCGTCCGTGGCGGAATCCGGCTTCTCCTGACCCACATGGATCTGGAGGGTTTCGAACTTGTAGTTCTCGTTGCTCATGATAAATCTCCTTCTTGCGCTTAAAAATTCATAACGGCGCCGGGCGCCGTAATCCTGAACATGGTTTATCCCTTCCCCGATACCGAAGAGCCGCCATACATTTTCCGATCATTTCCCACGGGACAGACCAGGGTACAAACCCGCAGGGATACCGCCATTCGATCCGTAGCAGCTTGTGATACCGGGCACAGCGGTACCGGTCCGGAAGCCGGTTGGTGGTATTGTAGAGTTCAGAATAAACTATCGAGGGAGTTGTTTCCAGCATGGGAAGAAATATCTGCAGCCTCCCGACAATCACCGTTCGGGACCAGGGCCAGATGGCCTGAGGGTAGAACTCCTTCCGGGGATAGGGAAACAGGACGGCCAGGAGGAACCATAGGACGTTGCGGCCCTCCAGGCTTATTTCCTTCCGTGATTCCCGCATACAACTTCTCCTTTCTGTATATACATAATACCATATAAGCCTATCGTATTTATATTATATAAATAACATTGATTTAATATGTTTTAATATTATAGCGGCACATGGAAATAGTGTCAAGCCCCATAGGCGTTAACTTAAGAGAGAAAGTATGGTAAAACTTCAGTATGGGAACAGGGAACTATGAGTTTGAACAAATACTGAAATTGCTGCCCGAAGGCTGGGAAGCAAAAGCGAAAG
>JAISBR010000157.1 GCA_031266095.1 Treponema sp.
GACCGGCCCGCCGCCCTGGTCATGCGAAATATTCGCCTCGTAAAAAGCGGGACCCGCGGGGTCCGTCCAGGAGAGCCTGACCGAATCAACGCCGGTGATCATGCCCACGAGGTTCGTAACGTCCGCCACAATCGGCGAGAGGATCACCATATAATTGACGGCGGCGCTCCGGTTGCCGCTTTTATCCACGGCAATAAAGTGGTAATAGAGCGCCGTGCCCGACGTGCCGGACCCCATGAAGGTTTGCTTTCCCTTGCTTATCGACCCAACGACCGTACCGTTCCCGGCGCCGGTCCCAGCCCATATCTCTATATGGTCAAGATCATCATCCGCGGGGTCCAGCCAGGTGAAGGCCACCGTGCCGCTCCCGGTAAGGGCCGCCAGGTGCGTAATAACCCCCGGAGGCGTCGCATCCATCGAAAGGGGATTCAATCCCCCGCCGCCGGTATGACCGCCGCCGCTGCCGTACGGCCAATTGGGACTGCTGTACGGCGTGTCGCATCCGGCGAATAGCGCTGCCATCGCCGGCACAACTATCGCCGCCGCTAAAACCACCGGCGTGATAAGCGCCGCCGGAACCGCCTGTGTTACCGTTCTTTTCCGTATCATGTTCTTTGCTCCTTAATACCGCCCGCCAGCCTCCCGCTCCGGCGGGGCTTTGTTTGCATTACGCTCCGCCACCGGCGGAAATTAATCTCTTCGGTCGACGGAAATCACCGTCTTCCGTTGACGGAAACCACCGTCTTCCGTCAACGGAAATCACCATCTTCCGTCGACAGAAACTGCCATCTTCCGTCGATGGAAATCGCTATCTTCTGCCGACGGAAACCGGCGTCTTCCATACCCGGAACCAAGCCTCTTCTGTCGACGGAACTAAGCCTCTTCCGTACCCGGAACTACGCTTCTTCCGTCCACGGAACTAAGCCTCTTCCGCTGGCGGAAACCCCCATCTTCCGTCGACGGAAACCGCCATCTTCCGTCGACGGAAATCGTCATCTTCTGCCGGCGGAAATTGGCGTCTTCCGTACCCGGAACCAAGCCTCTTCTGTCGACGGAACTAAGCCTCTTCCGTACCCGGAACTAAGCCTCTTCCATCGAGGGAACTAAGCCTCTTCCGTCCACGGAAATCACCGTCTTCGGTCGACGGAAATTGGCCGCTTCCGTATCCAGCCCTAAGGCCGGGAAGTATCCGTCCCTAAGGCTGGGAAGTACCCGTCCCTAAGGCTGGGAAGCACCCGTCCCTAACCGGGGAGCGTACCCGCTCCTAAGCGAGGGGCGTACCCGCTCCTAACCGGAGGGCGCACCCGCTCCTAACTGGAGGGCGTATCCGCCCCTAAGCAGGGAGCGCACCCACTCCTAAGCGGGGAGCGCAGCCGCCCCTAAGCGGGGGACGTACCCACCCCGCGGCGGAGGCGGTACAAGTGGATCACGTCTTTCAGGATGCAACCAACGGTCATGAGGGGCCTCCTTTAAAAAGAAAAATCAACAACCGAGCGGCAGAACCGCGGGGTATTAAACCTTCGCCGCGAATAAGCGCCGCGACGCGGCCGTTGCAGCTATAGCGCGGGTGACGGGGCGTTCGATACCGCGTGTTTTGGGGGAACCGGCGCGTCGTGCCCGTTGGGACGTAGAATGAGGAAGTAAACCGTAAGAGGGAAACGATATTATTTACAGAATACGTGTATGGGGGGGGGGGGGGGGGGGGTGAGCATATTGGCGCGGGGACGGCTCAGGCCGGGGGGGAAGCCTTGAGAAAAAGCGTGTGTGTGGCCGCGCCCGGCGGCGTTCGTCCGTACCATATAGTTAATTATAGCACCTATAGTACTAAAATACTAATATCATTTGAAATAAAATACAAGGATTCGCGAAAATTACTGCGGATTAATGAGCTCCGCGCGGCAAGCCCGGACCTGTGGTCCGGCAGGGTATGTTGTTCTCCCGCCGATAGCCTGGGTCCGGCCTTGAAACCCGCTCAAAATCGTGTAAATATGGTATTGACGGCGGCTGTCCCAACACTACAGTTTTTGGAAAAGTCCCGGTATACAAGCTGATCGGAGGTTCCCCTTGAACACAGCGAACATTCTTGCGGCCATAAGCCTCGCGCTCTGCTGTTTCTTCTTTTTGTATTTCCGCCGGTATATTAAACGCCGGACCGATGCCGGGGCACTCTTAGCCGAATACCGCACCGAGGTATACCGGCTTATCTCCGAGATAGACGCCGCTACCGATCGGGACGCCCAGCTGGTTGAGGAACGGATCAAAACCCTCAAAAGCCTATTGGACGATACGGACAAACGTATCGCGGTTTACTTTCGGGAACTGGAACGCAGCCGCAGCGGTGAGGCCCTGTATACCAGCCTGGGCAGGGGTATCCGCGCCGCGCTGAATCCGCCGGTACAGGCCGTTCAACCGCCGTCCGGCCCGCTTGAAACAGCCCCCGCGCAGGCAAAGCCGCCTGAGTCCGGGGCCGCGGGCGAATCCCCGGCGCCTGAAATCCCGGCGAACGGGACCAGGCCCCGGCAGCCGGCAAAGGCAGGCAGGAAGCGGGCGTCCCTTCCCCCGGCGGCCTCCGCGGCAAAATCCCGGCTTAAGGAGCAAATCGTGGAGCTGTCCGCTGCCGGCCTTCATCACGCCGAGATCGCCTCCCGGCTGGACATAAGTTTCACCGAAGTAGAACTGGCCCTGAGCCTCCTCGGACATGGTAAAGCGCAGGATGTTAATGCGCAAGATTGACAGAACCATGTCTTACCAGTACGATTATAGAGAGAGCCTAACATGAAGGAGTCTATGTGGCTAAAGAAGAAGCAATTGAGGTAGAAGGTATTGTCCGGGAAGCTCTTCCCAAAACGACGTTCCGGGTGGAGTTGGACAATCAGAAGGGACATATTATTCAGGCCTACCTTTCCGGTAAAATGCGCAAGCACTATATTCGTATTGTTCCCGGCGATCGGGTCAAGATCGCCCTCTCCCCTTACGATTTAAGCAGAGGCCGGATCATCTATCGTGAGCGATGAATCCCAATCCTTCCCTTTTCCTTTTGTACTTTCTTGTATATTATAGTATAAACACGCGTTAACGGGGAGCTTTCTGTTATGGCTGAAGAAGTAACATATGTTGACTTTGACGAGGGTGTCAAGCGGGTAATGAACAATGCCAAGTTCTATGTTAAAATGCTTGCCAAGTTCAAAGCCGATACCAAGCTGGACGATATTGAGGCGGCCCTGAAGGGGGAGGACCTGGAAAAGGCCCAGACCGAGGTCCACAAGATAAAGGGACTTGCCGCGAATCTGTCGCTTTCGGAACTGTACAAGCAGACCCTGGAACTGGAAGACCAGATCAAGGCCAAGGCGGTGGAACCCAATAAGTTAGAAACGGTGAAGACCGTGTTTGCCCAAACTCTCCAAGAGCTTGATAAGGTTATAGCGCAAAATGGCTGACAAGATCCCGACAGTTCTCGTTGTTGATGATGTTGATATGAATGTTATGATCCTCGAAGAGATACTAAAAAATGATTACCGTATAATGACCGCCGGCAACGGTAAAGAGGCCCTGGCAAAGCTGCAAGCCGCCTTTGAACTTCCCAAGCTTATCCTGTTGGACGTGATGATGCCCGAAATGAACGGCCGCCAGATGTTCGAGATCATGAAAGCCGACAAAGCCTTTAAACGGATACCGGTTATTTTCATCACCGCCGAAAACGATTCCGAGAGCGAGCTTTTAGCCGCGGGCGCGGTGGATTTTATCAATAAGCCTTTCCTGCCGGAAATTGTTAAACTCCGGGTCAAAAACCAGATTGAGCTAAAAAACTACAGCGACAGTCTTGAGATAATGGTGGCCGAAAAAACCGCCGAAGCTACCAAGACCCTGGACAATGCCCTGCAGGGTCTGGCAAACGTTATTGAACACCGGGACCTGGAATCGGGTGAACATGTCAAACGCACCCAGCTCTTTGTGGAAACGCTGATGGATTATCTTATCATGAGTAATTCGGTGTACGCTGATGAACTGCTGGAACTCAAGCCTGACATTATCGTGAAATCCATGGCCCTTCACGATGTCGGTAAAATAGCCATCCCCGACCGGATTCTCCTCAAGCCCGGCAAGCTGGACCCTGACGAATATGAGATCATGAAAACCCATACCACCAGAGGCAAAGAGATCATTGGCGAACTGGGGGATGTGAATTCGTCTCTGTACCTCAAGCACTGTGAAGACATCTGTTACGGACACCACGAGCGCTGGAACGGCAAAGGCTATCCCCGCGGGCTCGAAGGAGATGAGATTCCGCTGGCGGCGAGGGTCGCCTCTCTGGCCGATGTCTACGATGCCCTGGTCTGCGCACGGGTCTACAAGGCAGCTATGCGCTATGAGGACGCGATAGAAATAATCATCGAAGGCGGCAAGAATGGTCAGTTTGATCCGATCATTGCCGGCGCGGTGGTGGAGATTCAGGACCGGTTCAAGGAAATTTCCCAGATATATAAATGAGGCGGTTAACTCCTGGCCGTCCTGCGGGAAATGTCTGTATCAACAAAAAGTATTTTGTCCCTACTCACGCTCTATTATAGTGGCATAAAGGGCTTGACGGTATTATGAGCATTGTATAGGATTGAAAAATCACCGGGAAGTAGGTTAGTTGGCTATACCGCCAGGTTCGGGACTTGGAGGTCGCGGGTTCAAATCCCGCCTTCCCGATATAAGCCTCAAGGGACATTTTGTGTCTCCTTGCAGAGAGTATCCGCCGCCGTCAATTCCCGCATACTGATAAGGACTATCCCCAAAATTAATGCTATTGTGTTCCACTTGCTGGTCCCCGGCGGATAATGACAAAGGCGAAGGGAAATACGGTTTCATTGCTTTATCGATAGAGGTGTGATAAAATAGGGGCACACGGACATCAGGGGGACCCTTGGCAGCTATAACCGTCATTGCCGGCGAAAATAAAGTGCAGAAAATCAGCGTCCCGGCGAAGACCGGCCTGTTCATGGCGCTCCGTTCCGCCGGGGTCTACCTTCCCGCCATCTGCGGCGGGCGGGGCACGTGTGGGAAGTGTCGGCTCAGGGTAAAAGCCGGAGGGCTACCGGTCTCCGCCGCCGACGAAGCTTGTTTTTCCCGGGCGGAGCTGAGCGAGGGCTGGCGTCTTGCCTGTACCGCCTTCCCCGCAGGGGATATTACGGTGCAAATTCCCGAAAGTGGGGAAGGACAGTTCTCCGCGCTTGACAGCTTTGAACAGACTGAACCCGTGCCCTGTCGATCCGGCGAAATGTTTAACCTCCAAAAAAGTCCTCAAAGTTTCGCTGTCCAGCTTGCGGACGCAGGCCTCACCGACGACGGCAGCCTGCCTGATGGCGGCCCACCAGGCCGGGGTATCTTGTTTTCAGAGTTACGGGAAATCGCAAAACTGGCCGGCCCAACGCCGGAGGGAGGCTTTTACCTATACCGTGACCGGGGCAGGATCATCCGTGTCGGCGCCGGCGCCGAACCCCTCTACGCCGCCGCCATTGACATAGGCACCACTACCCTCGGCTTTGTCCTTGCGGATATGCGGACCGGCAATATCGCCGGCCGTTTTTCGGCGGTGAACAGGCAGAGGGAATTCGGCGGTGACGTGATTTCCCGGATTCAGCGGGCCAACAACGGTGATCTTCCCCTGCTGAGCCGCTGCGTGCGGAAACAAATCGCTGAGGGAATCGCCGCCCTCTGTGCGGAATCGGCGGTGGAGGCCCGCGATCTCTGCAAAATCGCCATTACGGGTAACACTGCTATGCTCCACCTGCTGCTGGGACTGAGCTGCGAAACGCTGGGAAAAACACCGTTTACGCCCATAACCCTGGATACGGTTTTTCTGAACTATCGGGAAATTTTTGAAGGTGAGCCGTCATCCCTTTCGGTTCCGTTCTGCGAAACAACGGTTCTGCCGGGCATCTCCACCTATGTGGGGGCGGATATTGCCTCGGGGCTGCTCTTCGCTGAACTGTATAAAAGCGAGGCGGCGGCGTTTATGGACATAGGAACTAATGGCGAAATAGCCCTTGCCCATAACGGGAAGATCCTCTGTACCGCTACCGCTGCGGGTCCCGCCTTTGAGGGGGGAAATATCCTCTGGGGAACCGGCAGTGTGCCCGGCGCGATTTCCGGGGTCCAGTTCAGGGACGGCGTCTTTGAGGTGGACGCTATTGGAAACAAGCCCCCCGTGGGTATCTGCGGTTCCGGTGTGGTGGATATGGTGTACCAGGGTCTCAAGCACGGGTACATCCAGCCATCGGGCAGGTTCAGCGAAAAAGTGCAGAGAAACGAAATTGTGCTCGCCACAGCCCCCGACGGCCGGGACATTGTGTTCTGTCAGAAAGATGTACGGGAATTGCAGCTGGGAAAAAGCGCTATCCGTTCCGGCTTTGACGCCCTCCTCAATTATGCGGGTCTTGGCTATGATGACATACAAACCCTGTACATCGCCGGCGGTTTCGGTTTTAACCTCAACATGGAAAGCGCCGCCGGTATCGGCCTGATCCCCCAAGCGCTGCTTCCCAAGGTTCTGCTCATCGGAAACAGCGCCCTGGGCGGCACGGTCAAGTACCTCCTCAATTCGGAACATGATGAAACGCTTCGCCTGATAATCGAAAAATCAGAGGCATTCAGCCTTCCGGAGGACAAGTATTTCAACGCCAACTTTATCAGCAATATTAATTTCGAATAACCACGGGGGAGGAGAAAATGAAAAATTACGAGCGGATTCGAGAGATCCTCAATTTCTGCAACAACAGCAGAATGAGGGATGTGGATATTCAGGAAATTGAGATTGGCGATATTGACACCGATGTAAAACAGTTCTGTAGCGGGAAAAAGGTCAATTGTGAAAAATTTGACAAAAAAAACGGGAGCGTGATATTCGATATCAGCGTTGACGGGCTGAACCAGCGGGTAACTTACATAGAGCTTGCGGCAACGAAAGCTCCTTAGGTGATAAAAACCGCGCCGGCGGCCTCACCGACGGCCCGGAAAAGACGGGCTGTACAAGGTTGGCTAAATGTACCGGCAGGAGAGTATCCGGGAGGATAAATTTCAGGGAAACTTCAAGGAGCAGAAGACGGCACATTGACCGGTCCCGCCGGGAAATATTGTTGTAGAGACTCCTCACCCCGGCGGTACAGGGCGTAAAAAAGCAGCTTTCGGCTGAGGCTGTTCCAACCTCCCTGAAAGGTACACCGATGAGCCACATAAAAAACGAACCATAGGGGACTTGACGGTGTGGGCGTTTTCTATTAGGATGACAGTAGTTTTTTGCGGGAATAGCTCAGTGGTAGAGCGCCACCTTGCCAAGGTGGATGTCGCGGGTCCGACTCCCGTTTCCCGCTGTTTTGACAGCAATCAACAACCTCGCCCTGAAGGACGGGGTATTAAACCCTTCAGCACGAATAAACTTCCTATCAAACCTCTCGTCATTCTTCTCTGTTTTTTGTATAATGCTCTCCATAGGAGAGTTTGCATGTCCGACGCATCCAATGAGTATCAGGGAAAGGCAACTATGGAGAAAATCACGTCGCTGGCAAAGCGGCGGGGCTTTGTGTTTCAGTCTTCGGAGATTTATGGGGGACAGAATGGCGCCTGGGATTACGGGCCGCTGGGGATAGAGCTTAAAAACCGCATCGCGCGGGCCTGGTGGAAGGAGATGACCCAGCTTCACGACGACATTGTGGGCCTTGACGCGGCGATTTTAATGCACCCCCGTACCTGGGAGGCTTCAGGTCACGTGGAGAATTTTACCGACCCCCTGGTGGACTGCAAGAAGTGCAAGGCCCGTTTTCGGGCGGATCAGATCCCGCCTGAAAACCTGGAGGCGAAAAAATGCCCTGAATGCGGCGGTGAACTTACCGCTACCCGGAAGTTTAACCTCATGTTTAAGTCCCATATCGGCCCCGCGGAGGACAGCGCCAGTATCATTTACCTGCGGCCCGAAACCGCCCAGGGCATTTATGTCAACTACAAGAACATCATTCAATCGAACCGGATGAAGATCCCTTTCGGTATCGCCCAGATCGGTAAGGCCTTCCGTAATGAGATCGTTACCAGGAATTTCATTTTCCGTACCTGCGAATTCGAGCAAATGGAGATGCAGTACTTTGTGAAGCCCGGTACCGACGAGGAATGGTTTGCCGAATGGCGGAAGCGCCGCTGGGCCTATTATGAAAAGCTGGGCGTCAAAATGGAGAATCTCCGCTGGCACCAGCACGGCCCCGATGAGCTGGCCCATTACGCGAAAGACGCCTACGATATTGAATACCTCTTCCCCATGGGATGGCGCGAGCTTGAAGGGGTACATAACCGTACCGACTATGACCTTAGCCGTCATACACAGTATTCCGGCAAGGATTTACAATACATCGATCAGGATAATAACAATGAGCGCTACATACCATATATCATTGAGACTTCCGCGGGGCTTACCAGAAACCTCCTTATGATCCTCTGTGACGCCTACGACGAAGAGCTGGTAACCGAGACCGGCGCTTCGGAAGGAGGCGGGGATGACCAACGGACTGTGCTCCGCTTCCACCCAAGTATCGCGCCGATCACCGTGGCGGTACTTCCCCTCATGAAAAAAGACGGCCTCGCCGAACTGGCCCGGGATATCCGCAGGGAACTGAAAGAAGATTTTCCCACCGATTACGATCAGGCCGGCGCTATAGGCCGGCGCTACCGCAGGCAGGACGAGGCGGGCACTCCTTTCTGCGTCACCATTGATTACCAGTCCAAGGAGGACAGTACCGTAACCCTCCGCTTCCGGGATTCTATGGAACAGGCGCGTGTGCCCAGGGCGGAATTGGCGTCAAGGCTGCGTCAGGAGATAAAGGCGTACAAGCGGATAAAGTAGGCGGCCGGGACCGGTGGGCGCCGTCAATGTACACAACACTTCGCAGCCCCGCCGTTTTACCGGTTTCCCAAAGTCCAGCTTACCTCGGCCCGGGGAAAACCCTCCGGCTCTATACCATAGGTTCCGGCGGCTGCGGCGCCTCTCTTTATCGCAATGTTATCATAGAAGACTTTTCCCGGGTACATGCCGGCGGCAGTTACCGTTCCGTTCATGTGACCGTTTTGGCTCAGGGTGGCGGTGGTGTTGATATCCCCGGTAAGGGTAAAATACGGGCCCAGGGATATGTTATCATCAACGTAAACGTCCGCGTAATGTTCATAGCGCATAGTAATTCGGGCACCCAGGCCGGCTATCCGGGCGTTATAGGATAAGCTGCCGCTGACAACCCCGTCTCGCGTTTCCGCGCCGAGCTTGCTTAGGGCGGCGGCTTTGTTCATATAGGTCATTTTCCGGTGGGATGACTTTGCGGTTTTGTTGTATTCAAGCATATACTGCTCATGGCTCAGGGCGCCATAACCCATGCAGGGGGAAGAATCAAGCCCATCGGATCCTGAAACCCGGTAATAATAGGGCTTGCCGGGCACGGCGGCGGGATTTTCGTCAATGAAAGTGAGAAAACCGCCTGATTCCACTGTTGTGGGGATCGGCGCAGCGGTAATTTGGCGAAATTCAGCGTCCGGACTCGTTGAACGGTATACAAGGTAGCCGGAGGAGGCACTGTCTAAGGCGGATTTTTGCCACCGTATCCGCACCGGGTACACACCGAAAGCGTTGGGCCCATAACCGGGGATATTTTCCGCCCGGCTCGCCTCCACTCTGAGCGCCGCCGGGGGCATCAGTCCCGCCGCCGGCCTTGGGGTTTCACCTGAACCGACAGTTGTCAGGAAGACGAGCGCCAGGAAAAACCGCCCTGTTTTCTCAAAAAAAACCATACAGGCGGAGTATACCCCGGAAAACCGCTTTAACGCCAGACTTTCGAATGAACTTTCGGCAGCGCCGGTTACTCTTTTTGCCCCGGCATCAAACCGGTGGTTCGACGGCGAGAAACTACAAAAGCCCCGGCAAAACCAACCGGGCTTTGCACGAGGCTCATTCTACAGAGGCTTTCCCAAAACTTCAGTTTTGGGATTAATATGTACGGCGGTTTCAAAACAACCTGTTTTGAAACCGCCGCCTTTAACTCCTTACACTATAAGGAGTTAGTGATTCTTGGGCGATACAAGAATCGAACTTGTGACCCTCAGCGTGTCATACTGATGCTCTAACCAACTGAGCTAACCGCCCGTCTTAAAGCGCTGTTAATTCGAAGATCCTTAGCCGCTATTTTACCCGTTCACGAATAGCGATATTTACCTCAATTTTACCATAGCTGGACAATTCTATGGGAACGACGAGGGCTTCCACCTCACCGAGGTTGGTGGAAACTTCCATATTCTCACCGGTGAAAAGCGCCGGTGGGGTCAAATCGAATTTGAAACCCAGGTCATGGAGTTTTGTAACCGCTTGAGCGGTAATGATATTGGCAAGTTCCTGGATGGTGGCCTTGGCCATTTCATCAAAGACGGTGAATTGCTCACCGCCGTTCATGACTCCCGCCACCTCCAAGGCCGTTTTCTTGGTCATATCAAGCAGAACCCGCCCTTCCACATCTCCGGCCAAGCCAACCATAGCGGCAACGCCCATGATGGTCTTGGTAGTAGGTCTCAGAGAAATTTGTCCCTGCTTAACTTCGGCGTCTTTTATCTCCTTAAATAGATCTTTCAAGACACTGAAGGCAGATACGGTAAAGGGGTTGATATAATCGACTCTCATACTCCGCTCCTTCTTATAATTGAGCTTGTCTCAAAACCCGGCTGGTGCGGACCTGGGTCCGATTTACAAGCTCTTATGGTTTCTCGGCCTATGGCCTACAAAACCACAGTTTTTCACCCTTACTGTTTCAAAGCTTCAGTTTTGAAACAGCCTCAATTATACATTACGTAAAAACGCTGAAACCGAACCGGCGGATACCGAATGCCAACCGTCACCGGAGAATTCCTCGTTTTGTCCCAAAATCACCAAGCCCCGGCTTTTCAGCTTTTCCGCGAAACCGGCGATCAGCTTATTCTGATCCTGTTCCGAAAGGAACGAAAGAACATCCCGAACAAGGATCATGTCCAAATCCGGCAGGGGAGTTTCATTCACTACATCATGGTATTCGAAAACTATCGAATCCTTAATGGCCGAATTGAAGGAATATCCGTTCTTTCCTTTAACCATGAAACCCCGGCAATATTCAGGAACCTCATCAAGGTCAAAGCTCCTATTCGGCGCCTCAGATATGGACATAATGTCATTATCATTGGCCCATATCTTGATATGCCCATCGGGATACCGTTGCTTTAGTATACAGGCAAATGAAAAAGTTTCATAGCCCTTGCCGCAGCCTATATTCCAGACCTGGATATTATTAGAGGAAAGATCCTGCAGCACGCGTTTTACGGCGGTGGCGTAGTCATCATCCCAGAAAGTCCCGGTACAAGGCGAACTGAAAGAACTGAGGAATTGATCCGCGTCGGAGGCGCCTTTCAGTTGGAGATTCTCCCCTTTACGGTCGATACTCCACTCGGAAAAAGCCCGATGCAGCCATGCCTCATTAACAGGCGTTACGGTGAACCGTCTGAGGGCGGCCAGGCCTTCCTTGATAAAACCGAAGGCGGTATCTGCGGCGACCCGCTGCTGCTCCTGGCTCTGTTCCACCGGAGACGGGGGAGGCGGCACAAAGTAGTCGCCGGAGTCTCCGGTTATGCCCCCATGAGCCTTTTTTTCTTCCTCGTTCTGGGCAAAGATCCGTACCACGTCGAGGATGATGTACAGCTCTCCCTGCTTCTCCACGACGCCGCTGATAAATTTGATGTTAATATCCCCAAAGATCGGGTGCGGAGGCTGAATCGTCTCGTGGTTGATCCCCACCACTTTATCAATTTTGTCGACGATGGTCCCGTAAACCTGATCGTTAATGTGGAGGATCAGCATGTTTTCCTGGCCGTCGGTTTTTCTATCCTGGGGCAGGTGGAAGAAGGTCCTAAAGTCGATGATAGGGATAATATCGCCCCGAAGGTTATACACGCCCCGCACAAAGGAAGCTGCGTTGGGTACAAAGGTGAATTTGTCGGCCTTGGCGATTTCCTTGACATTCATAATGTCCACGCCGTAATCTTTCCCCGCCAGGGAGAAAGTGACCATCTTGAAATCGACCGTATCGACCCGCTCCTTCTGTTCTTGCAGTTCAGCGTTCATTTGGGCCAGATCTTTTACTACTGCTGCCATGTATACCTACCGTGTTGAAGCTTCGCGTATTCGACGCTGCTCCATTTCCTTTTTAAGTCCCAATTCCAGAAGTTGGCTGACATCAATAATGAGAGAAACCGAACCATCTCCCAGTATGGAAGCCCCGGCGATTCCCGGAGAATTGGTAAACTGATCCCGCAGGGGCTTGATCACTACATCTTCTTCGCCAATCAGGCTGTCCACCATGAAGCCCATCTTCTTTTCAGCGGTACCGACGATGACAATGAAGTGATATTCCGTCTGCTCCTCTGTTTTGATGCCGAAGAGCCGGTTGAGCCTGAGCAGGGAAATCACATCGTCACGGATGTTGAAAACTTCGTAGTTGTCGATCATCTTGATCTCTTCGGGCTTGATCCGCAGGCTCTCGATAACCGAAGTGATGGGGATCGAGTAAATCTCCTGGCCCACCCGCACCAGGAGCCCCTGAATAATCGCCAGTGTGAGGGGCAGTTTAATCATGAACTTGGTACCTTTGCCCCGCTCGGAATTGACCGTGACGGTACCGTTCAGTTTATCGATCTGCCGGCGCACAACGTCAAGGCCCACGCCCCGGCCTGAAATGCTGGTAATCTGCTTTGCGGTGGAGAAACCCGGCTCAAAAATGAGGCTGAAGGCCTCCACGTCGGTGAGTATCTTGTTAGGGCTGATCAATCCCCGGTCTGCGGCCTTTGCCTTGACCGCGTCAACATCTATGCCCTTGCCATCGTCGGCAATCTCAATGACGATCATGTTGCCTTCATTGGTGGCCTTGAGGAGTACCATGCCCTCTTCGGGCTTGCCCGCCGCTTTGCGTTCTTCCTTGGACTCAATACCGTGGTCGATGGAATTCCGCACCGAGTGCATGATCGGATCAAGGAGATCTTCGATAACCGATTTGTCAAGTTCTGTTTCCTCGCCTTCGATGACCAGGTTGATCTTTTTATCAAGGGACTTGGAGAGGTCCCGCACCAGGCGCGGGAAGCGGCTGAATATCTGACTGATGGGCACCATGCGAATACGCATAACGCCTTCCTGAAGCTCGCCGGTAATCCGGCCCAGGTTCTGGGAGGTGGAGCGGAATTTGCCCAGATTATTTTTGAAGGAAGCCTCGAACCCGTCAAAGAGGGAGAAAATATCGCCGTAGGATTCGTTTATACCCTTGCGCACGTCCTTGATAGATTGACCGCCCTGGATGCTTTCAAGGTAATCGGGCAGGCTGTCAAAGAGGCTTTTTATCTTTTCCCGGTATTGGGCCTCAATGTCATGCAGCAGGATCATCAGGTCATTGAACTGGTAACTGATTTGGTTGAAAGTGGCCTTGGTGATGACCGTTTCGGAAACCAGATTGAGAAGGTCATCGATCCTTTTGGAGTCCACCCGAAGGATAGATCCCGCTTCCTTGCCGGCCTTTTTGGCGTCCTCGGCGCCGCTGACTTTGGAAGCCGCCGCAGGCGCGGTTTTGGCGGCCGGCGCGGCAGCCGGAGGAGCAGCCGGAGTTGGCGCGGGAGGGGCAGCCGGAGCCGGGGCTGCCGCGGGGGGAACCGCCGCTTTGGGCGCCGGGCTTAGGGTAGAAATATCAATAACATCCGCGTCAAGGCTCACATCCGGCAGGATGACGGATTTTTTTATGACCTCAGGCGTTTGCTGAGAAGCAATGTAATAAACCACGGAGGAAAAGAAATTATCTTCGTAGAGCTGTTCAAAATCCGGCGTTGTCTTGAGTATGGTACCGTCGCTCTTGAGAACCGCATAGACCTGAATGCCGCCCACGGTATTCATCAGGCTGCTTTCATCGAACTTGACAGTAACCCGGTAGATCGGCATAGCGCCTTCAACGGATTCCTTGAGTTCCATGATCTCTTCTTCAGTGAGACCGGCAGCGGCGGGCTTAACGGCAGGCGGGGGAGCCGCCGGGGCGGGTTTGGCCTGCGCTTTTGCCGCTCCTTTTTTGCGGGAAGAACCTTCAGGCAGCAGGGACGAGAGCCGGCCTTCGATCTGGGAAGTATCTTCCTGATAGACAGCGCCATTCATCCGCTGTTCCAGCATAGCCTTGATCACGTCAATGGCGGAAAGCAGAATATCTACTACATCCTCGTTGACTACCAGCTGATCCGAGCGGATAGCGTCCAGCACATCCTCCACGAGGTGGGTAAAGTGGGATAACTCCATCATTTCCACGGTAGCGGATCCCCCTTTCAGGGTATGCGCCGCCCGAAAAATCTCGTCCACCGCGTCTTTATTGGTACCTTCACTCTCCAGGACCAGAATATTCTGTTCCAGCATGTCCACCTGCATCTGGGCTTCGCTGAAAAAATCCTTGAGCAGTTCCTCGTTATTAGGATCAAGATAATCGCTCATGTACTAACTATTATACTAAAAACGTCTAAAGTCAAGAGATGAAAAACGCCTCTCCCCTGGGGATATTTACCGATTTCAGAGTCAATTCCACATGATCGTTGGGCGCGGGGTCAAGCCGGAGGGGGACCTGGGTTTCCAGGGCCAGGCCGGGAATCATCAAAACCCAGCGGTTTCCCTTTTTTTCCAGGGCCGCCGCGTCCCAGACGCTGTCCTTTTTGTCCGAAAGGTAGACCATGGTCCAGTGCGCCCGGGAGGCCCGCTCCGCCTGGACAGCCGCTGCGGCGGCGGCTTCTGCGGCGCCCAGCCGCGCCGCGAGTTCAGCGCCGGGAAGGGGATCAGCCCCCCGGAGCAGGGCTCGGATCTGGATATGGGCCAGGAGATCCACGTAGCGGCGCAGGGGGCTGGTAACCTGGGTGTAGGCCTCAAGTCCCAGGCCCCAGTGACGGCCGGGCTGAGTCGAGAGGGTCCGGGGCCGCATACAGCGGCGGAGCTGGTAAGAACCGGCCATACCGGGCAAGATACCTTCAGGCAGATCCCCCGGTTCCTGGCTTATATAGGGAAACGGGAGAATCTTTGCCGCCGGACCGGACAGCCCGCCGCCGCGCCTGATACCGGAGGCCCAGAGGGCGGCCCCTTCTCCGGCGAGAAGCATACATTCCCTTACCATATCCGCCGAACGGCAGGGCGCTAGAAGATCGACGCTCACCTGCCCGCCGTTCAGGCTGATGTGGGTTTCGGGCAGCTCAATATTTATTGCCCCGGCGGCGGTACGGCGGCGCAGATTCTCCTCCGCCAGGGCAAAAAGGGCGCGCAGCGCATCCGCCCGCTCATTGCCGGCCGTTCCGTCCATCAGCGTATCCGCTTCCTCATACGTCATCCGCCTCACCTTCACTACCGAGGGAAATATCTCCGTACACGCTATTCCACCCGTATCCCCGATAGTAATCTTAAAGGTCAGGGCCGGTGATGTTTCGGCAAGCCCCAGGGCGAAGATGGGCAGGGCCTCATCGGCCAGCATCCGTGCAGGCCCTTCGGGAAGATAGAGAGTCGCGCCCCTGTCGCGGGCCTCCCGTTCGGGCGGACTGTCCGGGCCGATTGACGCGGCGGGGTCCGCCACATGCACATAGAGGACACGTGTATCCCCTGTTTCCTCAATGGAAACGGCGTCATCCGGATCACCGCTCCAGGGGCTGTCAATGGCAAAGGCCGGGAGATGGGTGAGGTCCCGGCGTTCCTCGGCGGGCGGCGGGCCGGGAATAGCGGCGGCTGAGACGGTGGAAAGGCCGAAGCGGGCCGGGTGAGGATTAACCGCGCCGGTCCAGAATCCGGCGTCCATGAGCAGGGCGTGGGCCTCTTCCGGGGTTTCACTCAGGCCCAGATCCCGCATGGTACGGCTTTTGGGGGATTTACCGCGGGCAAGGGCTTCCAGGTCCTGGATATAGCGGCTGTCGCCGGGCAGCTCCGGCCGGCGGTCCCGCAGCCGCTTCAGGAAACCTTCCCGTTCCCCGGTTTCCCGCCGCTTTTCCGCCCGCTTCTGTTCCCCGGCCGCAACATCCTCCCGCCGCCGGGGGCTCAGGGCGGCGGCGCTTCCGGTAAAGTAGAGACCGTCCAGGAGCAGGCGGAAAGCGGCCCAGGCGGAAGCGGGACTGTACCCGCCAAAGGCCAAGTCCGCCAGTTCCTGTAGCGAGACCGGACCGTTTTCAAGCAGCAATTCCCAGGCTTCCCGCGCGGCGGCGGCGTTTTCGTCCGCGGCCGCCTCGATCCGGCGTAAATCCCCAAGCGGTCCGGGGTGGATAAGTTCAATATCCTTATCGCGAACCTTGAATTCCTGGAGGGCTTCTTTTTCCCCGTCTTTCTCCGGGCTTTTTAATACGGAAATCAATATCCTGTCGCCCTCCCTTCCCTTTACCAGAGCGGGACGGTTCTTGTACACAACCAGACTTTTTTCAGTAATCATTATTTTTTATACCGCCTTTTGCTGTTCTGATCCAGAAGGCGGCGGGTTACCGCCGGGCGGCGCATATACAATCATTTTGACCATCACGCTGAAAAAAGGCCAAACACCGCAATAATATGAGCTTGTTCCAAAACTAATTGACTATGCGCTAAGGCGCATGGTTTTGGAACAGCCTCATATAGCAGAAAAAATAGGAAGCGCTTTCCATTGTATTCCGGTACGCAGAACGTAAAAGATTGCTTCAAGTACCCTGCGGGGTTCCATCGCACGCCATCCCCCGCCTGGCCTTCGCTGATATTCCTTACTCTGGTCCCGGTTTTCCGGGGGAGTAAGGGCTCCGCCTTCGCTTAGGGGCGGATGCTGCGACAGCCTGGCGCAGGGTGCTGCGATTGCTTAACGCAGGGTACTGCGACAGCCTAGCGCAGGTGGCTGCGATAGCCTGGCGCAGGTGGCTGCGATAGCCTAGCGCAGGGTCCTGCGAAGGCCTAACGCAGGTGGCTGCGATCGCTTAGCGCAGGATGCTGCGACAGCCTAGCGCAGGGTACGCCCCTCGCTTAGGGGTGGATACGCTCCCTGCTTAGGGGTGGGTGCGCCCCCTGCTTAGGGGTGGGTGCGCCCCTCGCTTAGGGGTAAACTTGACCCACAATTCAGAGTATAATTCACGTGTCATAAAGGAAGATTTACCGCCAGGTCGAAAAAGTAGAAAAAGTAAAAGAAGGAAGGAAAAAAGGTGTCAAAGGCACCAAATTTCCAGGAAAGAATAGCTACAGTGGTTCAAGTTTTGAGTAATTTGAATGAAAACTTATTCGACTTCCTTGACTTTGTGGTTAAATAATTCTGTGGGTCAAGTTTAGTGCTGAGGGGTGGGTGCTCTCCAGGCTGAGGGGAGGCGGCTGCCGGTTTGGCGGCTGATACTTGTTACGCGTCCGGCCCGGGCGCGGTCCCTTTCTTGGCCAGTACCATGAGCAGCGCGATATCCCCCTGCCGCACGCCGGGTATACGCGCCGCCTGGCCCAGGGTGAGGGGCTGTACGGTTTTGAGTTTTTCCCTGGCCTCTGCCGACAGGCCGGTGATGCCGGCGTAGTTCATGCGGGGATCGAGTTTGATGGCGTCCATTTTGGCGGTCCGGGCGGCGGCCCGTTTTTCCTTTTCGATGTAACCGGCGTATTTGATATCCAGCCGCGCCCGCTCCAGCCATTCGCCGGGATAGTCCGCAAGTTCCGGCGCGAGGCGCTTGATGCCGGCTAGGTCAACCCTGGCGTCGGTAAGGCAGCGCTCAAGGCTTTCGCCGGCGTGGGGACGCAGGGCGTCAAGGGCTTCGGCGGGGGAGATTTTCCGTTTCGAAAGCAGTTCCCGAATGGCGTCCAGGGTCAGGGTTTTTTGCAAAAACCGCTCCCAGCGCCGGTCGCTTACGAGGCCCGCCTCCCTGCCCCGGGGGGTGAGGCGGGTGTCCGCGGTGTCGTGCCGCAGCATCAGCCGGTGTTCGGCGCGGCTGGTAAACATCCGGTATGGCTCTTTGGTTCCCAGGGTGGTGAGATCGTCAATCAGCACGCCGATGTAAGCCTCGGCGCGGCCCAGCACGAGCGGAGGGCGGCCGGAGCGTTTCATCGCCGCGTTGATACCCGCCATAATGCCCTGGGCGGCGGCTTCCTCGTAACCGGAACTGCCGTTGGTTTGGCCCGCGACAAAAAAGCCGGAGAGCCGTTTAGATTCCAGGCTGGGATAGAGGTCGAGGGGATCGAGATAATCGTATTCCACCGCGTAGGCGGGCCGTACGATCCGCGCTTCCTCAAGGCCGGTAATACTGTGGATAAAATCCCGCTGTACATCCTCGGGCAGGGAACTGGACGCGCCGTTCAGGTACATCTCGTTGGTGAACGGCCCCTCGGGTTCAATGAAAAGGTGATGCCGCTCCCGCTGGGGAAAACGGACAACCTTGTCTTCGATAGAGGGGCAGTAGCGGGGACCGGCGCCGGTGATTTTTCCGCCATAGAGCGGGGAGCGGTGGATATTGGCCCTGATGATCGCGTGGGTACGGGGGCAGGTGTAGGCGATCCAGCAGGGCAGGGAAGGACGGCCGATAAGGGCGTCGTTGTCAAAGGAAAAAGGCGCCGGCTCTTCGCCCTCCTGCTTTTCTATTTTCGAGTAGTCGATAGAATCGCCGGCGATCCGCGCCGGGGTGCCGGTCTTAAGCCGCCCGGCGGGAAAACCCCGCCGCCGCAGATTCGCCCCCAGGCCCAGGGCCGCCTCCTCGCCGAGACGCCCTTCCCTCGCGTCATATTCGCCGATGAAGATCGTTCCTTCCATAAAAGTGCCCGCCGCGAGGATCACCGCGCGGGCGGAGATTTGATGCCCCCGCTGGGTGATGACTCCCCCGACCTGTCCGCCTGCCAAACCGCCCTCACCTGAAATCAGCAGATCCGTCACGGTATCCATAAAAATGCTGAGGCCCTTCTGGTTTTCCAAAACCGAGCGCGCGGCGGCCTGGTATGCCTGTTTATCCGCCTGCGCCCTGGGCGCCTGAACCGCCGGGCCTCGGGAACGGTTGAGTACCCGGTACTGGATCATAACGGCGTCGATGAGTTTACCCATTTCACCGCCCAGGGCGTCCACTTCCCGAACCAGGTTGCCTTTGGAAAGACCGCCCACCGCGGGGTTGCAGGAGAGCGCGCCAATCCGGTCGGGGTTCTGGGTGATGAGGAGAGTTGAACAGCCAAGCCGGGCCGCGGCCAGGGACGCCTCAATCCCCGCGTGTCCGCCGCCGATAACAATGCAGTCGTAGTCCATATTTTCCGCTGCCTTGCAGTATAGGGCATATACGCGCCTTGGAGAAGCCGGGGGAATTTTCACCCCAGGACCCCCGAATAGAGCGGAATAAACTCTATCCGCTGGAAGCAGTCATCGTCATAACCATCCTGGCAACCATCGCCATGGCCCCGGGTATGAACAGGCTTCTGTTTCAATCGAAACTCGCCTCAGAACAGGGGTAATGTATATGCGCTGGCCCTGGTGTAAAGGATGTGCGTGCCCGGTGTACGAAAGAAAAGCAGGAGCGGCGGCATGAGGCGCCGATGGCCGATCGGCGTTCAGCACATCATATACGGGAGGGGATATGCTCATGTGAAATCGGCTGTACCTTACCTCTTTTTTCCTGCCGTTTGGCTAAAGATAACATGGAGTTTTTACATATACCCCGTTTTTTGCCCAGCGATTGATTCTGACATAGATGGTATGCTAAGGGTCGACGGTTTCAGGGAGGGCCCGCTATTGGCAGCCGTTTTCGCAGATATAGCTGATGGCGTCAAGGAACTGGCGGTTATCAACTTTTACATTTCCCTGTTGGGTGGGGAACAGACGGATAATGTTGTCTCGCTGCTCTTGGGGTAATTTCATATGCCGAGATATCATGTTTTCCTAATGTGAACAGGCCCTAGGACTGTTTATGTTGATCGCTAGATTTTAGGAGGGATTATGAAGAAGTGTATGATACTGATGCTCGCTGTCCTGTTGTCCTGTTTCTTGTCCTGCGCCAGCCAGGGTAACGCCGCGCCCGCCACGCCCGTGTCCGCGCCGGCCTATTCCCCGGGCAGCCTTAGCCTTGACGAGGCTATCGCCGATATCGCCTCTTACTTCACCGGCCGGCTGCCGGAGGGTTCCATGACCGCCATCATCTCTTTTGAGGCGGATACGGGCGGCCTTTCGGACTATATCTTTGAGGAACTCTGGAGCATATTTGAGAACTCCGGCAGGTTCATTATGGTTGACCGCCGGAACCTGGAGCGTATCCGTACCGAACTGGACTACCAAATGTCGGGCCTTGTAAGTGATACTTCGGCCCGTTCCATCGGGCAGCAGTACGGGGCGCAGCATATTGTTTACGGACAGTTCAGTTCCCTGGGTAACGAATACCGGCTGGTGGCCTACGCCACCGATGTGGAGAAGGCTTCCAGCAGCCAGCGGGCCCTTGTCGTCCATCCGGACGGCCGCCTGCGTTCCCTGCTGAACGCCTCCCTGGACGATCAGATTGACCGGGCCGTTGCCGCCATGGCGCGGGGGGTGGACGGGCAAACCACTATCGCTATCGGCAGGATCGGTTATTCCGGCACCCAGACGGTTTCCAGTCTTTCGGCGTACCTGAAGAACCGTATCAGCGCCAGCGCCCAGAAGCGGCGGGACACATTCCTGGTGGCAAGCGACAGCGAAAGCGCCGGTTTCGCCGTGGCGACCAGGGGGCTGACGGTGGAAACGCCGGTTGCCAATAGTTCCATCCAGGCGGTGGTGCTGGGGAGTTTCTCCCCCCTGGAAAAGGACGCGGAGGTTTCCTTTCAGCTTGTTTCCACCGGGGGGAACAGGCTGGTGCTGGGTTCGGCGGATTTTGTCATTTCCTCGGCGGAGCTTGAACGGCGGAACCTTTCCCTGCTCCCCGAAAAAGACACGGGGGTGATAAGCACGGCGGAATTCGAGACGAAACAGAAGGCCCTTGACCCCTATGGGGGGAAGAACAACGGGTTTAGATTTACGGTGAGCCCGGATGATCTGGATGGGATGTACTATGACGGGGAATACATGACCATGAGGCTCTACAGCGAACGGGACTGCTACTTCCGCATTGTTCATGTGGACGTGAACGGGACGGCCCAGGTTATCTATCCCACGACGGGGCGGGACAACAATTTTATCCGGGCGGGGGAGACCCGGCGGATACCGGACAACACCCGGTTCAGGATGGGCCCGCCCTACGGGGAGGAATACATTCTGGCGGCGGCTTATGACCGGCCTTTTAGCGCCGGGGCGGGCGGGAACTGGAGGGGGCAGGTTACCGATTCGGCTTTTGGCCGGGGGCTGGTGGTGGAATCGGAGGAGGGGACGTCCAAAGGGGCGGAAATGAGTCCTATAGCCACGGCGAAATTCAGTTATACTATTCTCCGGGGAAATGAGTAACAGAGACAGGATCGGAAAAACTGCCGGAACGTCCGCCGCCTTGAGTAGTATTGATGCATGAACAGGTGGAAGATTTAATGAAGAACCGCGCGAATCAAGGAGAAAGGCATGAAGAAAGCATTTGTATTGAGTTTGTGTGTGGCGGTGTGCGGTGCGGAGCTTTTCGCACAGACAGCGCCAAATACGGTGTCTGGCTTTGAAATAAAGCCGGACGGCGGCGGCGTAGTCATTACAAAATATACAGGACAGGGCGGGGCCGTCCGAATCCCCGAAACCATTGGCGGCAAACCGGTTACCGGCATTGGCGGCTGGGCTTTTTACGACTGTTCTTCTTATTTTCATATACAGCCGAAACGGTAAATGACCTTGTCCTGTTGATTGGAAGGCGAGGTCCATACCCCGGAGTTTGCTCCTGGGTATCTTCATTCCTTCTTGCTACTTCCGGTTTCCCGTGTTAATCTGAGAAGGTGAAGAATTTGGCTAAGCTGGTGCTTTTTTTCAGTCTTAGTTTTGCCATCCTTTTCCTGCTGGCGGCGGGTTTACGGTATCTGGCAATCCGGGTTGAGTGGGTACGGACCCTGCCCCGCCGGCAGGAGGCGCCGTTGGCCGGGTTAATTGCCGCCGCCCGATGGGCTTTGACCCTGGCGCTGTACGGTTCCCTGCTTTTGAGTCTGAGCTACGCCGCCCGGAAGCATTTTTTCCTGCCGGTGACGGTGGCTTGCCTCATAGCGCTGCCCCTGGCCATGTGTTTTGGTATTTCCCTGGGGCTGGAACAATGGGGAAACGCAGCCCCGTTCCGGAATACGGTGAAAGTCCTGGGCGAGCCGGGGCTGATCCTCACCAATGTCCAGCGGCCTTCCGCCGCAACTATAGTCCTCCTTGATGGGCCGGCGGAACCACGGGGGGCGCGAGTGGCGGCCATTCCGGATCAGCCCATGATCTATCAGCCGGAACCGGCGGGTCCGAATAACACCGTCCTCGGGCTGCCGCCGATTCCATTCAGGGATGAAACTCCCTGGTTCCTCAAAAGTATTGCTATTGACCTGCGGCTCAGCGCGGAATATCTGGAAGGGCGCTTTAAGGCGGGGCTTTTGCCCTTTCTGATCTACGCGGGGGCGCTGATCCTCCTGCTCAGCTCTTTGACGTTTATGCTCAAACTGAGCGCCTGGCCCCTGGCGAACCTTTTTCTCGGCTGCCTTGCCTTTCGGGGTATCCTGGCGCTGGAGATTTTCTGCAATTCGCCTGAAACCCAGGATATATTTGCATCTTTTCTGCAAAACCGGCTGCCCCTTTCCCTGGCGGTTCCCCTGATCTTCTGCGCCGTTGGGGTATTGGTGCATGTCTATTCCCTTTTGGTATATATAGCGAAGTGGCGGAGCAGCGATGAAGATTAGCAAAGAGACCTTTCGTTCTCCTCAGGCGATTTTCATTATATACATAGCCGCCGCAAGTCTGCTCATCATGGGCTTTCGCTTTATTTTTCCCGGTGAGGCCGCGCCGCTTCCAATCTATTCCCGGAACTGGCGCTACATCCGGGGAGTGCTGGATATCTTCACTGTTTTTCCCGCACTGGCAATGTCCGCCCTGGTGGCCCCCTTCGGTCTGGCCGTCTATGAGGATTATCACAGCGGCTTCTCTCCCCAGTTTTTCAAGCGGCTGTTTGTTCCGATTATTATCGCGATTTGCGCCGCCGCTCTGTATGGCGTCATCTTCTTTCTGGCTCTTCCTGTAGCGAGAGACAGGGAGGAGAATATGCGCTACAGCGGGGAACTCTACCGGCTGGCAAAGGAGCGGGCCCAGACCCACAGCAGGGCCGGGGAATGGCTTGAGGCATCTCAGTTTATCGGAATCTGCGACAGGGTTTGGCCGAACAGCCCTGAGCTTACCACCCTCAGAACAGAGATTAACGTCCGCTTGGACGAAAATCGTTTTGAGGAAGAGGATGAGCGGGCCGCGGCCCGCGCGGAATTGGCCGATGATACGCAGAGCGCCGCGATGACGAGTCTGCCCGGCCGGCGGCAGCCGCTGGACACGGCCGACGCTATCGGTCAGGGGGAAGCCGCGTTTAACGAGCGGCGCTACTTTGACGCCCACTGGTTTGCCACGCTGGGGGAACGGCTCGCCAGAGCGGGTAGTCCCGAAGCGGTGACCGCTGCCCGGCTTGCCGCCAGAGCCTGGAACCAGATCGAATCCCAGCAGCCAAGCTTCCGTGAAGAACGCCTCTACTCGCTGTACCGTCTCAAACAATCCGGCTACGAAGCAATGGTCTCCGGCGACTGGATACGGGCCTATTACCTTTTCCAGGAACTGCAGAAACAGACCCCGGATGACCCTGACGTGGTTAATTTTCTCGCCGCCTGCGAGAAGGGGACTACAGAGATCGCCTTTTTTATAGATGAGATAGAAGTGTCTCTGGGAGCGATACTTACCGGTGCGGTGTTCTCCCTCCCCTCCGGGGCGGCGGGGAGGGCGGTACTGCGTTTTTCGAGCCTCTCCGCCAGCCCCGACTTCGCCTATGGAATCGGCCTTGAGTACATGAGTTTCGATGCTCAGTCCCGGCCATTGTTCCACCTGGAAGCGCCATACGCCAAGCTCCTGCCCTTTACCGTGGACGACCGGCGCCAGGTACTGGTTCTGATGCGGGCCTTGGCCCGGTATGATCAAAACCTTCGATGGGAACCGGAATGGATCCTGGAGGGGACGGCCGCCCGGTCTTCCGCCGGTGACGCTCAGATTATCCTGGACATGAGCTATGAAACCTTCATCCTCCTCTCGCAGATTCGCCAGGGTCTTCCGAATCTGCAAATCGGGGAACTCTTTGACGCCTCCAAAATGATCGGCGCTGTGGGGTATGTTCCCCAGGTTTTTGAAGCGGAGATACTCAACCGTCTGGGTACGGTCCTGTTTTTCCTGCCTATGTCGATTGCCGCCATTATCATCGGCTGGCGCTTCCGGGCCAAAAGCCGCGTCAGGTATCTCTTTATCCCTCTGCTTCCCCTGCTGCCCATAGTCTTTAACGGAATGACCCATCTCTATCGAAGTGTCCTCAACATATTGGGCATTTGGCTGATTACGGCCCTGGGTTTCTCCATGGCTCTCGTCGTTTTTATAGTTGCCCTTGCGGTGTCCTTCATCCTCTCGTTGATAGTACTTGCGGCGCAGCATGGGTAACAGCATGAAATGGTGAAAATACGGTCAACAGGAACTTGACCTAAGTCCCAAAATCAGGTATGTTTAAAGACCGGCAAGGTTGTCCGCAGTGGCTGCCTCACTGGAGCGGTGTCCGAGAGGTTGAAGGAGGCGGTCTTGAAAACCGTTGTGCCGCAAGGTACCGGGGGTTCGAATCCCCCCTGCTCCGAAATGCGGACTTTGTCTGCAAAGCAACTGTTTTTGCAGGCAGACATGAGTAGTTATATACAAGAGATAATACTCTTTTATATAAAAAGGGACTTCTAAGAACTTCAGTTTTTGGAGGTTTTCCTGCCCTAAACTCTGGAGCGGTGCGAGAGCGGCCGAATCGGGCTCCCTGCTAAGGAGTTATACCCCGAAAGGGTATCGGGGGTTCGAATCCCCCCTGCTCCGAAAAAAAGGCGAGGTTGTAGCTCAGCTGGATAGAGCAGCAGATTGCGGATCTGCAGGTCGCACGTTCAAATCGTGTCAGCCTCATTTTGATAACGACTTACTGTTCCCCTGCCGCCACCTGTCGGACCCTGCCGGCGGCAAGACCCCAGCGCCTGTTCACATAGCCGGAAAAAGCCTCAGCCTCCGCGCTAAACGCTGCGGCAAGAGTGGGCCAGGAGTCCGCAGCGGGGTCCTTTTCAGGGAGTACTTCCCTGCGCCAGGAAGAAGCCTCAATACGGGAAGCCAGGATTGTACCAAAGTAACGGCCCGCCTGGGAAGCGGGCTGCTGTAAAATGTGAGCCATGAATTCGTTTATCATAAGATACTCATCTTTGATGTCATAATGCTGATAATCAAA
Source organism: Treponema sp. (assembly GCA_031266095.1). The sequence continues at coordinate 25,417 of JAISBR010000157.1, forward strand.
ATAAGAAATAATGAAGCGCTTCGCACGGGAGGGAAGCTGCTCCCAACGGCGGCGGCTGAAGGCGCGGAAGTCCTCATCAATAAAAAACAGACCGTGGAACGCCTCGTGGACCATGAACAGGGAACGGAGATAAGGCGCAGACTCCCGCGATATGGAAATGATCCCCCCCTCGCCGGCTGATATTCCACCAGCGCCTGAATGGATGATCCCGTTATCAAGGAGTATCTTCTCAAGTTCCCATTCCTCAGGCAGCAGAGGAAAGTTCGAAACTCGGGCGGCCTCAAAAAAACGGGCCAGATCTTCCGCCCGGTAGTCATGGGCGTTCCAGGCGTGAAGATCGGCGATTTCCTCATCGGCGGCAAGCCGGCCTCGAAAACCGGCTTTCTCGGCAAAGAAGGCGAGCCTTTTGAACAGCCGATCCTGCGCCGCGTAATCTGTAGTGTCAAATATCAAAAGTGAGGGGAACTGTTCCCAGCGGAAGAGCTCATAGCGGCTGTCGCGCCACTGCTCCACAGGCCAGGCAAGGATGACGCCGGGATCAGCCGCAATCGGCGTGGGGAACAAGGGCGGCTCGGCGTAACTCAACTGAAAGGCCTTGATCCGGTCCCCTGAAATGATCACCGGCCTGGCCTCAGGCGGAAACAGCCCCGGTGGAACGCGCAGTTCCGCCGTGTAAGATGAAGCCTCAAACCACCGGTTCCCCGCCGCCGCCATTGCTTCCCGTCCCGGTAAAAGTTCGACTAACAGCCCGGGCAGCGGACCGGAGCTTCCCCGCGCGTCAAAGCCGCCGGGCGGGTCAATCACGTAACTTTGCCGGACCGCATCCTGCGCTTTGTCATCCAGCTTATACACAAAGGGACTGGTAAAACAGTGCCCGGCGGCTGTTTCTCCGGCCGCGGCGCCGTTTGCGCTTTCCTGGTAATATCCAAACCAGCGTTCTTTTATTTCCAGTGAACGGATCTGAAAACGGGGAAGCTCCTGTCTCCGCGGCGGAGGATTCCTTTTCGCGTCCGGTTCTATGTCCGCGAGGGCTATGCTGAACTTTCCCGCAAAAGTATCTCGTATTGGTATGGCGTAATGAATGATCTCGGCGGCGCTTCCGCCCGCGGCCGTTATGCCCAGAAACGACAGATCCATCGGTAAGGCCCAGGAATCGCCGCCTGTCTCCAGCACAAGCTGGTAATATTCGATTATTTCCCCGGAAGGCGGAACGGTAAAAGCGTATTCAATTTCAAGGGAAGAAAGGGGCGGAATAAAAGATGTCCTGTCAAAAAGATATTCGAGTTTTTTCGGTTTAGTAAAATCCAGTACTCCGGCGGCGGCGTCCCGGCTTAAACCGGTAAGGGCGGCATTTGTTCCCCGGACCGGAAACAAGGCCGGATATTTCCCCTCGCAGGACTCAATCAAAACCGAAAAAAGAAAGAGAACAAACAGTAATAAGGAACGCCTGTACCGGAAAATCATAGGGACCCGGCTTTACAGTACGATAATACCCTTGGCGATTAATTTCGCCAGGGTGAACCTTCGTTCCATAGTCATATCCGGATGGGTATCGAGAAAGTTCTCAAATTCGGCAGGAAAGGATCCCGGCAATATCGGCAGTTCCCGTACCTGCTTGTAATAGGCCCGATGCGAGGGCTCAAAACGCCGGTTGATGCAGAACAGGGTGAGGCAGGCCATCTTGATAAAACCGGCGGAGGCGATAAGGTAGTGAAATTCGTCCCCCTGGAAACAGGCCGCCCCCAGGTCTAAAAGGAAATGTTCCATCTTCGATTGAACCGCGCTGCGTGTTTCCGCCCAGAATTGATCCCCCGGGTTTTCAAGGCGTCCGCGGATTTCGTTAATCCAATTGCTTCGGGAAAAGATGATTTCCCCCTGAACCAGCCGGTAAAACCCGTATGTCCCCGAATCTTTGATAAGCCAGAGAAATTCCTGTTTGGTATCCGCAATGGAAACCAGTTCCTCTATCTTTCCGGTGAATTTATATTCCAGCCGTACCGGAATATCGCCGATGAGAAAACGATCTTTCTCATCCTGACCGGAACCTTCGAATGCCGCTACATCGTCGCCATAGAACCGGCAGCGCTCCTCCGCGCCGGGGATGGAACCTGAACAAAACACATCAAGAATCAAAGCAAAGTAAGGATCCAGCGTATCCGGCAGGGCCGCCTCGTTCAGGGTTATACATTCAACAGCAGGCCATTTGGACAAAATTGCGGCAAAACGATCCACCAGTACTTTGGTCTTATATTTCATAATGATTCCCCTTATAATACTCTCAATACTCTTCTGAACAGAGATTATGATAACATGGGATGGAGATTTTGAAAACTCGTGAGGAGGGCCGGCAAATATCAGGCGCCGGGGCGCTCAGGCTGCTCGTCCTCATACCACACCGGGACGCGCGGCTGCCCTTGCGTTCTTACAGCGGCGCATTGTTCAGCGCCGGGTTTTACGGCGCGTGGTCTTTTCCCTGGGTGGCGCCCCTGGCGCTCCTTTCCCGCCCCCTCACCACCGGAGAATTGAAACACTGCGCCTGTGCCCTGCGGGGGCAAAGCCTCGCCGGGGGCAGGGACGGAAAAATCAAAACCGGTCCGGCGGCCCGCGCCGTCTTCCCCCTAAGCTGTGCCGGCAAGGGGAGAGGGGAAGCCGCGGTATTGGGCCCAACACTGGACATCGTTCTGCCGGACGCGGCCTTTACGGCTGAAGCCGCCGTCAAAATCCGGTACCGTTTTTCGCCGCTGGTGCTCGGCGCCGCCCTGACCTGGTCTTCAGGAAGCGCGCCGCCGGAAACGCCGGTCCTCTCCTTCAGGGCCGCGGCGCTGGCCAACATGATCTACCGGCCCCTTCCAGGCGCCGAAGCCGGCGTCTTATCGGACGACGGCCTACGGGACGACGGCCCGCAGGACGCCGCCGCATTTGAAGGCGCTTACTCATTTGAATGGAAAATCGGAAAATCAATATGGCTTCCCCCGATCAGGAAAAAAGGATGAAGCATGGAAAGCTATTTTCGCGCAGCAGACGGCATGATTCACGTCTATATCAAAGCCGTACCGGGCGCCTCAAAAACCGAATACGCCGGCATTAAAGACAAGCGCCTGAAGGTACGGATAGCCGCGGCCCCTGAAGACGGCAAGGCCAATGCCGAACTGCTCAAATGGTTCGCGGGGACTTTAGGCTGCGCCAGGCGGCGGCTGCGGCTCCTGAGCGGTGAAAAAGCCCCGCTCAAAACCCTGGCGCTGCCGCCGGAGTATGAAGCGCAGCTGAGAAAGCTCATAATGACAAAGAATTAAACCCCGCGTAGCGGAGCCTTTTCGAGGCGGCGGCGAAAGGGCTTATGCTCAGGCGGCGAAAAAAAACCCTCCGGACGGAGGGTTTTTATGGTGGGCGGCGGGCGCTCAGTTCGGTGCGGGGACGGTTAATACCGGGGCGAAGTCGATGGTGCGGGGGTCTTTGGTGAAGGTACCGCCGGTGGTGTACTGGGTGATTATCCGCAGTTTCCACCCGCCGGCGGCGAGGTTGGGGATTTTGCCGATGATTTTGCCGGGCGTGTTTTCCGCGTAGTGCTCGTCGACTTTTTCCCGGTATACGGGGTTGTTCGCCAGCACGAAGTACACGCCGTTATCAACATGGGTCCCGGCTATTTTCAGCTTGTGGCCCTCGATGACAAACATGCCGCCGGGCGTCAGGCTCTCGTTCTCCGCCTCCGTGGATACGTCGGTGAATTCGGCGATGTAGCCGGAACCGTCGTGGACGCCCTCGATGACCACTTCGATGTGCCGGGTGATGTCCCGCAGGGCTTTGAGGGTGTGGAAGCTGAAACGGACCGGGTGTTTCTCCCGGTCCCAGGGCTCGACCGCGTTCTTGAAGGCGCCGCCGATGCGGGGGCGCACGGTGAAGAAGCCGCCGAAGTTGACGGAGAAGCCGTCGCAGAGCTGGTAGGCGGCCTCTTTCATGAAGAGGCGGTTGTACTCCACGGCGTCCTCGTACTCGCCGGTAAAGCCGCCGCGGTTTTTCAT